>NZ_VOSK01000310.1 GCF_009296175.1 Microvirga tunisiensis
GCGGCGCACGCATCACCTGGATGTTCACGACCGAAAAGGCCCGGGCCAAAATGAGCCGCGCCTATCCTAAACTCGCCCCTCTCGAGCCACTCGCCAAAGGGTCATAATCACTGTGCCGAGGATCTAGCAGTCGACTGCTGAAATAAAGTCCTCATAGCGGAAGAGTTCCGGCCACGCGATTTCGCATAACACCCGGTATGGAACCAGCAAACAGGCTCCCTCGGCCAAGTTGATTGTGAGCGTGTCGGAACGGGCGTATTCTCAAGCCTGCAGTTGACCTGGCCACTCGCAGCCTCTTGGGGCTCCGACACAGCCCCGAGCCGCTCATGAGAGACTAGGCCCCGAGGGAGGGGCATATGTCTTCAAGAACTGCCCTTATTTGCGTCGTTCTCATCACCAACCTGCCGCTGCCCACTGAGGCCCATGACATCTACTCGCATCTGAGAAGCCCCCGCGGGGAGAGCTGCTGCGATGACAGGGACTGCCGCCCTGCGCCATATCGGGTCATCGCAGGCCACTGGCAGATGTTCGTGGATCGGCGATGGATCGACGTGCCGGACGATACCATTCAGTATCGGGCGCTCCCGGATGACCAGGGCGAGACAGGCGGCGGCCACTGGTGCGGATTTTCCATCACTCCGACCTCTGAAGAGGATCGGGAGCCAGTCTACACGACGCGCTGTGCGATCCTGCCGCCCCAAGCTGCTGAAGCCGACCTGGGACGGCTTGGCATGGCGGGGCAGTAATTCGCATAATGCCCTTGATGGAACCGGTTTCGAAGTGTTCGGAGCGTAGCGTAAGACTATGACTGACGCAGGAGACCGGCATGTCTCGCGTGAGCCATGCCAGTGATTGGCCCCGCCGCATCCTGTCTCCTGTTTGAAGCTGTTGGCTGCTCTGAAGCCTCGGGGAGACTTGCTACCAAGCAGGGTTGCATAAGGTCTGAGTTAGGTTAAGCACTGCCATGCAACTCAACGGTGACAAGGTCCGCTTACCCCGTCACTGCGGACGTAAGGTTAAGGTCAGCCTCGTGCCAATTCCTGACGTTCGCGCGACCCTAGCCGGGAATTTTTCTTGCCCTCGAGCATCTAATGCGATGGGGCGCACTCATCCCAGGAGGGTTCCATGGACGCGCTTTCGAAGCTATCGCGGCGGCAATCCCTACAGAGCTTAGTCCTCTTCGGCGCTGGAGCCGTCATCACAGGACTCCATCGGCCGACCGCGGCACACGCTCAGGCCACTTCACCATCCGCCATGAAGGACGAGGACATTTTCCAGTTCGCCCTCAACCTCGAGTACATGGAGGCCGAATACTACCTGCGGGCCACGACCGGGAAAGGCATCGACGCAGCGGACATCGGCGCGGACGCCGGTGGGGTCAACGGCGGCCGCAAGGTGTCCTTCCGGGACAAGGCGATCAGCGAGTTCGCGGACGAACTGGCAGAGAACGAACTCGCGCATGTTCGGTTCTATCGCAAGACCCTGGGCAGCCAGGCTGTCGCCAGACCAACCATCGACTTTGAAGGCGGCTTCAAAGCCGTCGCGACGGCGGCTGGCCTGCCGGAGTTCGACCCGTTTGCCAACGACATGAACTTCCTGCTCGGCGGCGTGCTGTTCGAGGATGTGGGAGTGACCGGCTATGCCGGTGCGGCGCCCCTGCTCCAGAACAAAGAGTTCGTTGAAGCGACCGCGGCCATTCTGGCCGTCGAGGCCTATCACATGGGCATGGCCCGCGCGCAGCTCGACCAGATGGGCGAGAAGGGCCAGAAGGCAGCCAATGCCGTATCGGCCGCTCGGGACAAGCTCGACGGTCCCGGGGACAAGGACCAGGGCGTCGAGCACAATGGCAAGGCCAACCTCGTCCCCGCGACGCCGGACGGCATGGTCTTCCGCCGCACGCCGCAGGAGGTGCTCCGCATCGTCTATCTGACCGACAAGGCGGGCGTGGACAGCGGCGGCTTCTACCCGAAGGGCATGAACGGCGCGCTCAAGAGCACATAGACGCTTGATCGATGCAGACGGCACGCGAGCGGGCCCCGTCGGCCCGTGGGGCTTCGGCAAGCCTTGATGGCAGGTCACGATGCCTGAGAGTTCACCTCGGTCGTCTGGGTCTCGGGGTTGAACGCGTAGCTGCCGGCGACGAGACGTCCCTTGTGAGGGTAGACATCGCCGGTCGGAAGGACGAGGCCGACCTCCCGTTGCCCGGCGACCTGCTCAACCCTGCGGCAATAGCCGCAAAGGCGTGATGCAGCATGGACAGAAACGAGGAGCGCGAACGCGCCGTCGAGACGCGGCTCTCAATCGGCGCGACGGAGCATGGGGGTGATCGGCGGCGAGCTCCCAACCTGGATGGTCCCCAGAACCTCGAAACCATGCCGCTGGTAGAGCGGGATGTTCTTTGGGTTCGAAGATTCCAAGTAGGCCGGCGTTCCGTCCTCGTCACAACGCCTGAGAGCATGCACCAACAGGGCTGAGCCGTACCCCTTTCCCTGCTGGGCCGGATCAACTCCGATCAATGGCAAGTACCAGTGCGGCTCATCGGGATGATACTGCCCCATCTGCTCGAACACGGCGAACAGGGTGTCCTGGTCCTGCTCTGGGACGGTGCGCTGAAAGTGGGCCATCAAAGCCTCTTCGTCAGGCTGCGCGCCTGGCGGCAGCCACAACGCAGCCGCCTGGGCATCGCCCATGAAATGGGCCGTGCCGCACTCAAAGGCCCTGCGTCCAAAGATCCGGACAAGATCAGGGAAGTGCTTCAGATAATTCTCGGGGGCCGGAAAGGTCCAGCGAGCGGCAGGGTCCACACTGAAGGCGAGAACGATCGCAGCGACGAGGCGAGACTGATCGCTGATGCCTGCCGTCTGAACGCCAATCTCCTTAGCAACATCCGCCAAGGTGGAGCTGCCGGGCACGCTTCTGTTCAAGATCGGTCTCTCCATCAAGGCCAGAGTTAAGGATCAACCGAGAAAGACCTTATCACGCATGAGACGAGGATCTGGTGTGTCTGAGCACATGCCCACTCCTGTGGAAGCAGTCGGTGCAGATAGGAGTCGACGATCAGCACACCCGAAGCGTCACTCGAGGCAGTGCGGCAAGCAACCCAAACAACTGCTCCGATGCCTCTGGGTACACCGCGCCTATTGCCAAGCTTAAGATCAGACACATTTCGTGATTGGTTTGCGTCCGTTCATCTCAGGTACGCTACTACACATGCGATTCAGTGCTTTGAGCGACCAACCCACCAGGATGGATTCCGCTGTGACGTCTCGACCGCGCTGCATGGGCCGAGTTCACGGCTGAGTTTCTGGCACGAGAGGGAAGCATGGCACACTGGTGGCGACATACCCTCATCGCGATAGCAGGCCTTGCGGCTGCCTTTCCCCTGCGCGTTCAACTCGATCTCGGCCACGGATCCAGCCTGCCCATCATGGACGGGTCAGCACTCGCCAAGGGTGAGGGTGGCGGCAATGGCGGGGGGAACGGAAACGGTGGTGGAAACGGGAATGGCGGCGGCAATGGTGGTGGCCGGGGCGGCGACGGCGGGAACGGCAACGGCGGCGGCAATGGAAATGGCGGAGGCAACGCAGGGGGCGGGAACGGTGGTGGCTCGGCCGGAGGTGGTGCAGGAAACGGCAACAGCGGGGGGAACGGGAATTCTGATGGCGGTGGACGCGGCGGGGGGAACGGTAACGCCGGCAGCAACGGAAACGGCGGTGGCAACGCCGGAGGCGGGAACGGCGGCAGCTCGGCTGGCAGCGGAGGAAACAGCAACGGCAACTCTGACGGCGGCGGACGTGGTGGCGGGGCTGGAGGTCCTGGCAACAGTGGCGAGAACGGAAACAGTGGTGGAAATGCCGGCGGCGGGGGCAAGGGCGGCGGAGGTGGAAACGCTGGCAATCAGGGGAATGCTGGCGGCAATGGAGGCGGGAACGGTGGCGGCAATGCGGGCAATGGAGGCAAGGGCAGCGGCAACGGGAACGGTGGTGGGAACAGCAATGGTGCGGCCGGCGGTGGCGCAGGAAATGGCAACGGCGGCGGCAAAGGCAACTCTAACGCCGGGGGTCTTGGAGGCGGCGTAGGTGGCGGGGCCGGCAATCATGGGAATGCTGGTGGGAACGGCAACGGTGGCGGGAAGAGCGGCGGTGCCGGGAACGGAAATGGCGGGAGCAAGGGGAATTCCAATGGGGGCGCCGGGAACGGAAGCAGCGGAGGCAAAGGTGGCGGCAATGCCGGCAATCAGGGAAATGCTGGTGGCAACGGGAACGGCAACAAGGGTGGGAATGGTAACGGCAACGGAAACGGCGGTGGTGTCGGGAACGGGAATGGCAAAGGCGGTAGCAAAGCCAACTCTAACGCCGGGGGACTAGGTGGCGGCGGAGCCAGTGCGGGCAAGGGCAACAACCATGCCGGAGGCAACGGCAGCAAGGCCAGTTCCGGCAAGGGGACGAGTGCGGCCGCGGGCCCAAGCAGCAGCAAAGGCCATTCGACAGCCAGCCCACCAAGTGCCGCAACCGCATCGAGCGGCAAAAGCCAACGGGCCAATGACAAGACCCAAGCCAGCACTGGCACGGCTTCGGTGAGCCGAAGCAAGGCTGCGGCATCCACCCCTCAACCGTCCAGCCGCACCAAGGCTGCTGCCCCGGTGCAGGCGGCGAAGGCTGCAACTTCGGTCACGGCTCAGCAGACGCGTGCGATGCCCATTATCGAGGAGATCGACCGCCGTCCCAAGCCCCGCCAATCATCGCGCTCCATCGTGGCGTCGGGCTTGTCTCGGGAGGACTTGGCCCGACTGATCGCCCAGGGCTTCCGGATCGAGACCCGGACGCAGGGCAACATCGTGCCCCAGGTGATCAGGCTCCAGGCCCCAAGCGGCGTCTCGGTTGCACAGGCCCGGCAGCGTGTCCGTCTGGTCGACGCGCAGGCCTCGGTCGACTTCGACCAGTTCTACTACCTTGATGAAAGCACCCCCGCCTGCACGGGTGCCGCATGCCAGTCCCCCTCGCTCGAGAACTGGGCCTCTCTCGTGAAGTGGTCGGGTTCAAACGCCTCGCAATGCGGGCCGGCACCCCTCATCGGGGTGATCGACACCGGCATCAATGTCGAGCATGACGCTCTGAAGGACCAGGCCATCGAGATCGTGGCTCAGCAAACCCGCCGTGCTATCGCCTCGCTGCCGGATCACGGCACGGCCGTTGCGGCTCTCCTCGTCGGCCAGCCGGGAAGTCAAACACCCGGGCTTCTGCCGGACGCTCGGCTCATTGCCGTGGACGCCTTCTACCGCGACGGCGGCACGGCGGACCGGACGGACGTGACATCCCTTGTGGAAGCCATTGAGGTCTTGGCCGAGCGGGGTGTACGGGTGATCAACATGAGCCTGTCCGGACCGGCGAACGAGGTCCTCCAGAAGGCCATTGCCGCCGCCCAGGCCAAGGGCATCGTGATCGTTGCGGCGGCGGGCAACAATGGAGTCGGTGCCGAACCGTCCTATCCGGCTGCCTATCCGGGGGTTGTTGCCGTCACGGCTGTTGATCACGAGCTGAATGTGTACCGGCGCGCCACCCAGGGCCCCTATGTCGACCTGTCCGCACCCGGGGTGAATGTCTGGACGGCCTCGGCCCAGGGCAGCGGCAGGCTGCGGACAGGCACGTCCTATGCAGTTCCTTTTGTCTCAGCCGCAGCAGGCATGCTGCTCGCGTCCAATCCGATGTTGGACGCCAAAGCCCTTCAAACCCGCCTCGAAGAGGACACGCGCGACCTTGGCAAGCCCGGGCGGGATCCCACGTTTGGGTTCGGTTTGATCCAGATGGCAAGCCTGTGCCCAGGGCCCGCGGAAGCTCCGTCGATTGCGACAGCTCCGGAGCAACCGTCTGCCGTACCTGCAAGGGGCAGACCGTGGACTTCCCTGGATCATTGAGAGGCACCGCAGCAGGCTAAGCGGGTTCGCGGCAAACTGTTAGAGGACACCGGACGGATTGTAGACGTAGAAATCCGTTGCTCTTCGAAGATGTCGGGTATTCCCTGCATGAGCAGGCATGCAGGCGGAACTCTGGGCAGATGCTCCGACAGCGAATGTTCTTCAGGATGTGAGGGTAGTGGACAACGGAAAGGTTGTCCTCTCCGCTGGCATTCCGCCGGGATCGACGCGGCACTCTACCTCGTCGCCGAGTTGCATGGGCTTGAACAGGCAATCGAGACAGCAACGTACATGGAGTATGATTGGCGGCATCATCCGAACGCAGCCAACTCGGCTATTCGCATTGCGAAGGCATCTTCGGAGAGGACAGCCGCACCCTCAATGGAAGCTCCCGGCCTGAATGTCACGCCTCAATAGGTTCAGGCGAAGGTCTGCACTGGGTCAGGAACCGATTCTGTGCGTTTTCGGAACGTCCGGTTCGATGAGGGTTGCTGCCTTTGAGCTTAGGTCTCAGGCGTGCCACGAGCTGCCCTTCCGATTTGCGCTCACAGCCATAGGCAGCCATGGACGGCGGCCAGCAGTCCGACAGGGTCTCAGCATGAAGAGCGCGTTGCGGGCGAGGTCATTCTCCCCGGATCCGGAGAGTCGATCGATGTAGTGCAAGCTCAAGCCAACAGGATCGACCCTGATAGCCCTGGAAGCTCTCAGGTACTACGGCGGAGCAGTTTTTACTCAGGCGGCGTTGGACTGACCGCCGTTCAGGGCAACCTTGAAGTCGGCCTGGGTCTTGGCCCTGATCTCGTCCACCGTGACGCCGTCGGCGAGCTCGATGAGCGTCATGCCGGAGCCGCCCTTCTTGTCGATGGAGAAGACACCAAGATCGGTGATGACGAGATCCACCACGCCGGTTCCTGTGAGCGGCAGATTGCACTCCTTCAGGAGCTTCGGGTCCTCCGAGCCATCCTTGGCTTTCGCCACATGCTCCATAACCACGACGACGCGCTTGACGCCCGCCACCAGGTCCATGGCGCCGC
>NZ_VOSK01000311.1 GCF_009296175.1 Microvirga tunisiensis
CCAGAAGCTCATTGGCCTTAGCGGGACCCGTTTGAATAAGTTGTCTGATGGTGGTCATGTTGTCCTCATGAGATCTGGAAAAGGTGATCACCGACGCAATACGAATGTGGTGATGATGGTGCTCGGCCCGGTGTCGCTTGCGAGCCGTAAGCGCGTGTTTGAGAAACCACGGTTGAGCCGAAGGCCTTTCAGACGAATGTGATGTTGGTGGGTGTAACGCAGACGCTAGGAACACTGTCGCGCAACTGCGAAAAACTTGCTGCAGCGCAGTATAGCAACAGCCTGAAGCCCGAACGGTTCCTCAAAAAGGCTCCGTTACTGGGAGGCCGTGAAGGCACCTGCGCTGGCGCTGGTGAAGCGGGATCGCCATATGTGAGCTGTCGCCGACTTGTGCTTCACAGGCGTCGGTGACTGAGCGAGCCGAGTGCTCCGACCTGTCGTGCGGAGCTAACAATGGCTGAGAGCATACGCCTCCATCCTCCGTTCGTTGCTGAAACCCTGATTGAGAAAGCGTGCACAGCCGGCAGGCACAGCAAGCTGACCTGGGCGCCATGCATGTTCGCATTATCCTCTCCCGAAGGTGAAGCAAGTGCATCATGCATATGAAAGCTGCTACGGACCCCTTGAAGGTCTTCGTCTGCCTTTAAGAGCCTGGGCCGTGCTGCGCAGAGAACATCATGTCGCTCAACCGGGTAAAGGCTGTTGCTCACCGGATCGAGCAGTTCACGGCGTCGGGGTAAAAACGGCACGAGCAGTCAGAGCAGAGCTTGCTCGTGTCGCACTCCTCGAAGATCAGTCCCTCTGATCTATGGAACCCATCATTGTCCACAACGGCGGTAGAAGATCGCCTTTGCCTGTTCGAGGTTGAGAGCCCAGTCTTCGATAGTCACCCCTAGCGGGCATTGTTGCATTAACTTGGAATGGGCATAACGAACCCGATCGACAGGGTCACTCAGGCGGCAGAACCAAAGAGCTGGTTCACAAGATGGATTTCGCCTATCACGCCGGGTCGTGCTAGGACGCAGTGCCCACGGCGGATCATTCGCATGACCTCAAAGCCTTTGAGGGCCGCCCGCGCCGTTTTTATTTGCTGGAAGCCGCGGGTCGGTCGGATCACACGCTTGAGCGCGCCATGGTCCGCCTCGATGATATTGTTCAGATATTTCGAGGTGCGGTGTACCACATCTTTCGGCAACAACCCTTCGTTCTGCAAGCGCCGGATGGCCTTGGGATACGACGCCAATTTGTCGGTCGTGATGGATGAGGGAGGATAGTCGCTCACCGCCCTCAGAGCTTTGCGCAAGAAACGATAGGCGGCGTTGGTGTTACGGCGGTCGGACAGCATGAAGGCGATCAACCGTCCGTGCTTGTCGACCGCGCGAAACAAGTACTTCCACTTGCCCCCGACGCGGACGTAGGTCTCGTCCACTCTCCAGGAACCTGAGCGGGGTTCCCGATAGGGTCGGATCCGCTTCTCGATCTCCGGGGCATAGCGCTGAACCCAACGAAAGATCGTGGATGGGGCAACGTCGACACCGCGTTCCTGCATCATCTCGGCGAGGTCGCGGTAGCTGATCCCATACTTAGTCGGCCCTGAACAACCCACAACTGATTGAGGTTGAAGGATTCTTCGTCGCCGCGAAGCATTGTAAAATGCCGGTTCCTGGGGAACGACCCACCCAAAACCGGTGTTTTGCCATGGGACCCAAGCCGACGCTGCCGAGCTCCGGCGATCTCTACCGCAGCCGTCTCGATCAGATCCTTGATCCGCGTCACGAGCTCTTTCGCCTGGCCAGTCTGATCGACTGGGACAGGTTTGATCACGAGTTTGGCCGCTTCTATCGGGCTCTGGGGCGGCCTGCCAAACCTACTCGCCTGATGGTGGGGCTGTCCTATCTCCAGCATACCTTCAACCTGTCCGATGAAGCCGTGGTGCAGCGTTGGACAGAAAACCCGTATTGGCAGTGGTTCTGCGGCTGCGAGTATTTCCAACACGAGCTGCCGTGCGATCCCAGCTCGCTCACGCGCTGGCGCAAACGGCTTGGTCCAGCGGGGCTGGAGACGCTGCTGGCTGCCACGATCCAGGCCGGGCTGGAGAGCGGCGCGGTGCGGCTCTCAAGCCTGGAGCGGATCAGCGTCGACACGACGGTGCAGCCGAAGGCCATCACCTATCCCACCGACGCGAAGCTGTACCTGAAGGCTCTGCTTGCCCTCGTGCGGCAGGCCAGGAAGTGCGGCCTCGCGCTGCGGCAGTCCCACACGCGCCTGGCCAAACGGGCGGCCGTGCAGGTCGGTCGCTATGCCCATGCGCGCCAGATGCGGCGCATGCGGCGCGAACTCAAGCGGCTGAAGACCTATCTCGGGCGGGTCTACCGCGATGTGATGCGCCAAGTCGCCGGGGATGTGGAGCTCTCGATCCGGTTTGCTCCTCTGCTTGGCCTGACGGAGCGTCTTCTGACCCAAGAGCGCACGAGCAAGAACAAGCTCTACAGCCTGCATGCGCCGGAGGTGGTGTGCATCGCCAAGGGCAAAGCACATCGCCCGTATGAGTTCGGCTCGAAGGTGGCGCTGGCGGTGACGAACCGGGAGGGCTTCGTGCTCGCGTCCCAGGCGCTGGAGGGCAATCCGTATAACGGCCATACGTTGAACGCCACCATAGACCAGGTCATCGCCATGACGGGCATCGAGCCAGAGCGGACCTATGTCGATCAGGGCTATCGGGGGCATGACTACGCCAAGACGGATCGGGTCTTCATCACGCGCCAGCGGCGGGGTCTCACGCCCACGATCAGACGGGAGCTGAGACGGCGCTCAGCCATCGAGCCGATGATCGGGCATATGAAACAGGATGGGAGGTTGGGACGCAATCACCTGCTCGGAGCCGCGGGGGATGCGATGAACGCCCTTCTCGTGGCCGCCGGGCACAATCTGCGGCTGATCTTGAGCTGGCTCAGGCTTTTTGTTGCCTACCTCATGGCAGCCCTGACCATCTCATTCGCACAATCGGATACTGCCCACGAACCCTGGAGCCCAATCGCCGCCTGATCAAACCGCATTGTTCAGGGCCGACTACTTACAGTACCAGCGCACGCACAGCAGAATGATCTCAATCGGAAAGCGGCGGCGCTTGAACAGAGAAAACAGAACGGCTCCTTGATTAGCCGCCCTCCCTATACTGCCAAGGTTAATGCAACAGTGCCGCTGCGGGAGGGGGTGCGACAGACCATCACCGCCCTGCAAGCCGCCGTCTGAGCGCGTGCTGCACATGTGAGGCGACGAGGTTTCGTCCAAGTTACTGAGGTTTGTTGAGCAAACCTTGCGCGCTCCCCAAGGGTCACTGGATCACCAACGGGGCCTAGCCATTGCGGAGAGGACTCGGCATACTTGGCCCGTCGCTGATTTGGGGACGGGACATGAGCACGACGCGAACGATCATCTTGCTCGGCGGGATCACCGTGGTCCTGCCGCTATTCCTGTTCCTGGTCGCAGTGGCACACAACCCGAGCGTCAGCGGGAACGTCATCTCGTACATCTTCGGTGCCATCATCTTTGCGATCTTCCTGATCGGGGCGATCTTCGAGATCAAGCGGCTCGCTGATAACCCGTGACCGGCGTTTTCATTCCGCGAAACCCACTTGGGGTCGTTTGGCCTGTTTTAATGTTTGTTCTTGAGGTTCAAGGGTGGTCGAAGCCGTTCGCAAAGTGCATGAATGCGGTCCAAGGCAGCGAAATCACCGCCTAAGTGCGGCAGTCTGTGAAGCCAACCAAGATTAAGGGCCTGACGCTTTATAACCGCTCCACAGCTTTGAACAGCGGGCATCGAGCTTCGTCATAAGGGATGGCAATCAGTAGGTGCGGCCGCTCTGCTGTTTGAGCTTCTTGATCCTGTGGCGTTGATAAGCGTCGATTTGCCGGAACAGCGACATGCGTCTGTCAAAGCTCAGATGCGTGATGGAGACGATGTACGGGGTCTTGGTGTCCGGTCCGCCGATATCGAGTCCGCACACGATACCTCCTTCTTCGCCGGTGTAAAAAATGCTCACCACGTTACAGCTATCTGGGACCGCCAGATCCGGAGTTTGCTTTACTATTGCCCGCATGAGGATTTGAGATAGCCTGGTTTCGATAGGAAGCGACGCTTTCAGTTCCGCAACAAGGCGATCGGTTTTCTCAGGATCATCGATCATCAATCAACTCCGAGATTGGTAGCGGCGCCAGTGGTGCCATCGGACACGGCAAGCGTCAGTGAGATCGTGTAGTTCCACTCACCGTGGAAACCATCACGATTGATATAGATCGCGTTCATTTCCGCGTCGGATACCTTGATGGCTTTTGGGTCGTCATTCTCGTCGAGGCGGCACTGGACATCGAGTCCGGTGCTCGTGCTGGTCGCTCCGATCAGCTGGATGATGACCTTGTGGCTGATCAGCGGTTTGCCGCGCCAGTTCTGTGTGATGAAGGCAAAGAGCCGATACTCGATGCGGTTCCATTTGCTGGTACCGGGCGGGTGATGAGCGACAGTAATCGATAGCCCCGCTTCGTTGGCGAAGATCTGAAGTTCGCGTTTCCACAGCTGTACGCGAGCACCATTGCTGCCACCGCAGTCGGCGGTGATCAGAAGCTGCGTAGCGTTGGGATAGCGAGCCTTCCCCAAGCCGAGCCACCAACGCCGAATGCTCTCGACGGCGAAAACCACGGTATCGTGATCGATCCCGACATGAACCCAGCCGGAATTGGCCGCAATGTCGTAGACGCCGTAGGGCACAACCTTGCCAAGCTCGGGTAATTTGAAGTCATGAACGCGTACGGGCTCAGGATCGCCTTTGGCGCGCAGCTCGCGCCCACCGTTTTTGAAATCGCCAACCAGCTCTTTCTTCTTCGTATCAACAGAGATGGCAGGCTGTCCGGCTTGTTGGAACGGTTTGATCTTTTCGTTGATGGTCTCAAACTGAGCATCTCGGTCGGGATGGGCGGTACCCCCGCGCGTCTTCCTGTTCGCATGCAGGCTGAAGCCAAGTCTCCGCAGCAAGCGACCGACCAATTTCTGACTGGCGGTGAAGCCAAGCTCTGCCAGCGCCTGCACGAGGTGGCGCTGGCTCCTGCTGACCCACAACAGCGTGGCCTCAGGGTCTCCCCGGATCGCCGATTGCAGCAGCTGCTCCAGCGCTTCCAGGAGCCCCGGCTCAGTCTCGATCTTCGGCTTGCGGCCGCCCCCCGGTCGACGAACGCGGCGTGTCAGCCGGGCATTCTCGCTCCGCAACTCCGCAAGACCACGCCCGATCGTGCTGCGTGCGACCCCGGTCGCCTCGGACACCACGGCGACGCCGCCCCGACCCGCCGCACGAGCCTCGGTTGCCGCGAACAACCGACGCGCACGCTCGTCGAGATAGGGCGCAAGCGTCTCGAAGCGCTCCTTGATAGCGACGATGTCGATCATTTTCTCAGGCCCGGCCCAATCTCATCGGGCGACTGAAACAGACCATCCCGACCGCGTCCAGGTCTTTTGAGGCGCTCGATGAACTGCGCCTCGGAAACGAAACCGGGTCAGACCAACTCAAAATTCCGATTCACCTATTCCGCCTCAGGCCCTAAGGCTTGTGGAGGGAGGCCGCTTTTCTTCACTAAGGGGCCCATATGCACTGAGGATTCAGTTGCGGCTATGCCTTTGGGCTTCTTAGGCGGTGGCTCTGATAGGGAGCGATGAGCAGCAGCTCGGGGAGCTGGAGCTGGCCTGTGAGCCTCTGGGAGCCCCGCGGAGGTGCGCGAGGGTCGCGCCGGGGCAGATTCGCGCGGGGCGGATTGACCGCCGAGAGCGGGAATCGCCGCCATGAGCCGCCGCAGCCCTCCTGTTGGGGTCAGCGCAAAATCTGTGCCCAATGATACGCTTAGTGCAAACGGATCAGAAACCTTCCCGACGCAGGCTTGCGGACTGATCCTGAACGTGAAGCCAGATGATACTTGTATCGATCTGGTACCATCTTGAAACTGTTGCTGTATCTGCTTTGTCCCACTTACGTGGGCAGCACTACTCTCTCATGGACGACACTTTGGCGAGCCGTACTCCTCTCTTTCGGTTGTTCTGCCTTGGAATGATGGCTGAGACACCAAAATTCAGCTGTATTCAGCCATGGCGGCGGTTCTCGCTCGCTTCATAGAGACACGTTCTTGCTACGTACTCCGTTACCGTGTGTTTGGGAGCAATTCTTGTTCCGGCCCCATCCATGCAACAACGCGCCTCAGAGCAGTACAGGAGCGTTCCCGGTTGCAGTAAAGCTTGCGCCAGACGCTGCGCACCAATAACTTAGAAGAGCGCAGTCTTGGGAGGGGACATCATGACGTCCGTTCAGCCGCCGAGACCAGATCAACCCGATCCTGCCAATTACGCTTATAACCTTTTCAGGAATAAGCAGCGGCCAGACATCATCTGTGCGGTTCCGGAGGACCGTCCTGTTCCCCACTTCATTGACCAAGAGCGATGGACCTTCGAACAGCCCCTTCGCCCCTTGCAAGCTCGCCCGCCAGGCTTCGACAGCAAGGCGGCGCATACGGGTGTGCGGTTCAATGGCTTCTATCTCTTCTATGCCATTGCCTCTGCACCGATTGTGCAAGCGGCTTTGGACGTTCTGAGTGGAGGGCTCTGATTGCCTCCTTTGGGGCCAAGCATTCGGCTGCGCCCGCAACTTTTCTGCCCATCACCAGACTACGAGGAGAAAAGGCGAGTGCAGTCAAAGCACTCGCCTTCTCACGGTCGGTTTAGCTCTGCGGCTGAGGAACCAGCCCTCCGTCGCCCGCTCGCGGGCGGCCACGGCCGGCGGTGGGCACGGCGGAGCCGCGGCTGGGGCTGATCGCCTCGCCGGTATCGCGCACCGGAGGCTGTCCGTCGAGGAGATGGCGGATTTCGTCGCCGCTCAGGGTCTCGT
>NZ_VOSK01000312.1 GCF_009296175.1 Microvirga tunisiensis
ATCTCGCCCGGGCGGAGTTCGCAACGCTGCGGTTGCGCCTGCTCAAGATCGCC
This sequence comes from Microvirga tunisiensis, assembly GCF_009296175.1. Classification (GTDB taxonomy): domain Bacteria; phylum Pseudomonadota; class Alphaproteobacteria; order Rhizobiales; family Beijerinckiaceae; genus Microvirga; species Microvirga tunisiensis. The sequence goes on from NZ_VOSK01000312.1 coordinate 54, forward strand.
GTGCGGGTGCAGGAAACCACCAGCCGCATCCGACTGGCCTTTGCCTCGTGCTGTCCGGAAGCGGATCTCGTCCGGCGTCTTGCGAGCGCTCTGGCACCCCAGCCCCGGGCGGCCTCGCCCTGAGCGCCGGGGCTGCCATCGCCCCGGTCATCCCATCCCGTCCCTGCCAACGCGTTCCCCACGTTCCAGACCTTGCCGCGGTGAAAGAAACGCAGCGGATCGGCACGCCCGCGCTACCAAATAGGCCCCGAAACAAACTCTGGTGAATAGGAACGGCTAAGGCCAGCCTGCGCCGTTTGACCTGCCCGGCTGGCAAAAGCGAGGCGTTCTACTGGGACAATCAAGTGCCGGGGTTGGGTCTACGCGCCTATGCCTCAGGCAGGCGCGTCTGGCTGCTCCAGTACCGCGACGCGGGTGGACGAACCCGCCGTATCGGCCTCGGCGACGTGAACGCCCTCGACCCGGAGAAGGCGCGGGAGGCAGCGCGGGCGCACCTGACCCAGAAGGCAGTAGGCAGCGATCCGGCTGCCAAGCGCAGGGCCGACCGGCAGGCGATGCGGGTTGGTGAGCTGGTCGCATCCTACCTCGATCATCTGGAGCGGCATGCGAGGTCTTCGACGCTCGACCAGAGCCGCCGTAACCTGAACAAGTACGCCGCCTCTCTCCATGAGGAGGCGCTGACGGCGGTCGACCGGGCCGCGATCCACCGGCTGCACAAGCGCCTGACTGCGAGTGCCGGTCCCGTGCAGGCCAACCGCACGCTCTCGACATTGAGCGCCCTGTTCGCCTGGGGCATGCGTGCGGGGCTGGCCAAGGACAACCCTGCTGCCCTGATCCCGAAAAACCCAGAGACGCCGAAGACGCGGGTCCTCTCCGACGAGGAGCTGACCTTGATCTGGCAGGCGACCGGATCAGGAGGCGATTACGACCGGATCGTGCGCTTGCTCATGCTCACCGGCTGCCGACGTGAGGAGATCGGCGGATTGCGCTGGAGCGAGGTCAGCGGCTCGCTCGTCACGATCCCAGCCAGCCGGACAAAGACCGGGATCGTTCACGAAGTGTCGCTCCCTGTGCTTGCGCGCGAGCAACTTCCTGAACGCCGCGAAGGTCGCGATCCCGTGTTCGGGAGCGGGCAGGGGTGCTTCTCAGGCTGGTCGCGCAGCAAAGAGCGGCTCGACACGAGCATCGCACGCCTACGGTACTCCGCTCTTGCACAAACCCTAGCGGATGATGACGGGATTGTCTCCTACGCCCTTCCTCCTTGGGGCCTGCACGACTTCCGCCGGACGCTCTCGACGCGTCTGAACGAGGTAGGCGTGGACCCGCACGTGGTGGAGGCGCTGCTCGGACATGCGGGAGCCAAGCAGGGCATCGCAGGGGTCTATAACCGCGCGTCGTATGTCCGTCAGAAGGCGGAGGCGCTCGACCGCTGGGCGGCGCATGTCACGGCCCTGGTAGCATAGGCTCGCCATCCTGCGCGGCCTCGCGGAGTGCTCCCTCCTCTCCCAAAACCGCCGCGTCGTTCTGCCGCTTTTCGAAAGCTTTTCTCAATAAAGCGAGCACGCAACTCGCTTTATCCGAGTATTGCCAAACCGGCCAACGTCTCTGCAATTTCTCTTCAATCCCCTGAAGGGAAAGGCTTATTTGTCTCAACGCGCAGCGTGGCCTTTGAGTATTCGGAAGACGCGGCGTATGCTCTAAGCGTACGAGACCTTTGAGACCGCGTACAAAATATTCGCTTATCCAGTACTCGCCGTCGTATCGGGCAAATAATCATGCTTGTTCCCGTTTAATTCTCGGGTCATTACTATTTGTGATGCCTCATGAGGTAGATAACCGAGATGACCGAGATGATTACTCCGAGGTTCTCAAGGTTCGCACAGAAAGCCGGGCATGGTGCCGGGCTCAAGCCAAAGGACTTGTCGATGACCAAATCGCTTGACCACCTTCCGGCGGAATTCAACCGCCAGCGGATCTTGAGCGCCGCCGAAGCGGCGGTCTTCCTGAGCCTGTCGCTTCCGCACTTTCGAAGGCTGTACCGCAACGGAGGCGTCCCGGCTCCTCTGCGCCTTAGTGAGAGGCGTTACGGCTGGAAGATGGCCGTACTCACCGACTGGCTGGAGGCCCGCCAGACCCGTCCCGTCGAGGCTCGCTCAGCCGCCTAGATCCCACGAAAAAAGCCCGCGCGATGGAGGTAGCGCGGGCTCAAAGGTCATTACGATGTACAACAAGTCTATCAAAGATCGACCTGCGGGCATAGTCCCCTCGTACTCTCTCGATCCTTATTCCGTCGCCCGCGCCCTCGGCCTTCTTGCCCTCAGGGAGGTGCGGTCATGAACACCTCCGCCTTGAAATGGGCCTCGTGCCAGAAGCTCCGCAGCGGCGTCGCCACAAACCTCTTGCTGGCACTGGCGCGCCGCGCCAACCAGGCGGGTGAGTGCTGGCCGTCACAGGCGACCCTGGCTGCCGAAACCGGCTACTCCATCCGGGCGGTGCGAGCCGCAATGCAGGCGCTAGACCGCTGGGGTCTGATCAGCCGCCAGAAGCGCGGAAGCAACAAGAACAGGGGTGGTCGTTCCTCCGATCTGGTCAGGCTGTCCATGAGCGGCAACAGCCTGAGCGCCGGACAGGCTGTTGGGGGTAGCGTGTACAGGAAGAAATCGGCAGGCAAAGAGGCGCTAGTTAGCGGAAGAAACCTGCCGCTAAGTGGGGGGGAGTTAGCGGAAGGAATTCAGCCGCTAAGTGGAGGGGGGAGTTAGCGGCAGCACGTGTGCCGAGGAATAGGAGTATTACATACTCTAGGGAAGAAAGAGGCCTAGCCAAGGGATCGGGTTTCTCGCCGGTCGGCGCTTCAAATTCCTGCGACCGGCGCGAGCCGCAAGGTGGCCGTTATGCTGGTGCTCAACCGACACCCGCCTTGACCTTCATCAGCCCGCGCAAGTATCCAGCCGCCGACCCTGCCCGCGAGGCGCTCTCCCCAGCCGGGGCACCGCGTCCCCGCGAGCCGGGAGCGGCGTCATGATCGCGCTGAGGTGTCATCAAGAAGCCGCTCTCGCCATGCTTCGTTCCTCCTTGGCTAGGGGGAAGCGCCGACCTCTCGTGCAAGCACCGACCGGGTTCGGTAAGACGCGGGTGGCCGCCGCCATCGTCGAGCGAGCCCTCGCCAAAGGCAAGCGCGTCCTGTTCACCGTCCCGGCTCTGTCCCTGGTGAACCAGACCGTGAGTGAGTTCGCCAAGCTTGGCATCACCCAGGTCGGCGTGATCCAGGGCGTTCACGAGCTGACCGATCCATCGATGCCGGTCCAGGTTGCCAGCATCCAGACCCTCATGCGCCGCACGATGCCGGACTGTGACATCGCCCTCGTGGACGAGGCGCACAAGCTTTTCGACTTCTACGGCAAGTGGTTCGCCGAGGCTGAGCACCCGATCATCGGCCTCTCGGCGACGCCCTGGACCCGTGGCCTGGGAAAGCTCTACGACGAGCTGATCATCGCTTCCACGACAAGCGAGCTGATCGAGGCGGGCTTCCTGTCGCCGTTCCGGGTCTTCGCGCCGTCGCATCCGGACCTGTCGGGCGTGCGCACGGTGGCGGGCGACTATCACGAAGGCGACCTGTCGGAGGCGATGGACAACGCCAACCTCGTGGCCGATGTCGTTGAGACGTGGAAGAAGCGCGGCGAGAACAGGCCGACCTTGTGCTTTGCCGTTGACAGGGCGCACGCCAAACACCTTCAGACCTGCTTCGAAGCCTCCGGCGTCAGCACGGGATACATCGACGCCTACACGCCGCGCGACGAGCGTGAAGCCATCGCGCAAGCGTTCCATGCCGGAGAGGTGAAGGTCATCTGCAACGTGGGCTGTCTGACCACGGGTGTCGATTGGAATGTGCTGTGCATCATCATGGCAAGGCCGACCAAGTCCGAGATGCTCTACACCCAGATCATCGGGCGCGGCCTGCGCACGGCGGACGGCAAGCAGGACTGCCTGATCCTCGATCACAGCGACACGACGCTGCGCCTCGGCTTCGTGACCGACATCCGCCACGAGCAGCTGGATGACGGCACGGCCCGCAGGTCATCGCGGGATGAACGCGACGAGCCGCTGCCGAAGGAATGCCCGTCGTGCTCGTTCCTCAAGCCGCCAAAAGTTCACGCCTGCCCATCCTGCGGCTTCAAGCCCGAGCGCCAGTCGCAGGTTGAGAGCGAGGACGGCGAGCTGATGGAAATTACCGGGGCCAAGCGCACCTTCAGCATGGCCGACAAGGTCTCGTTCTACGGCCAGCTCCGCCATTACGCGCACTCGCGCAATTACGCGAAGGGTTGGGCCTATCACAAGTACATCGAGCGGTTCGGCGTCGCACCGGGTGGCGAAGTCCACAACGCGCGCCTGCGTCTGCCCACACCGGCAACGCTCTCGTGGATACGTTCGCAGCAGATCCGATACGCAAAACGAAGCGAGGTGCAACATGCCGTCGCGTAAGGAAACTCCACTCAAGGATCGGGCACGAGGGCGCTGGCACGAGATGCTGCCTGCCCTCGGCCTGCCGCGCCAGATCCTCACCGGCAAGCATCAGCCGTGCCCGATGTGCCGAGGGAAGGACCGTTTCCGGTTCGACAACAAGCGTAACGAGGGCACTTGGTTCTGCTCTCACTGTAGAGCCGGTGACGGGATTTCCCTCGTGATGAAGGCAAAGGATTGGGACTACAGGACGGCGGCCAAGGAGATCGAGACGCTGATCGGGTCTGCGACGCCCGTTGATCCGCCGCTTGAGCGCGGCGAGGCCGACAAGCGGGCTGCATTGAACGAGCTTTGGCGATCCAGCCGGGCGATCCAGCCGGGCGATGCCGCTGGAGTGTTCCTGTTCAACCGGGTTGGCATCACGACGTTTCCCGACTGCCTGCGATTTGCTTGCAACATCCCGTATCGCGATGACGGCAGGACGTCCTGGCATCCTGGCATGATCGCCAAGGTGACGGACCCGACAGGCCGACCGACGAGCCTGCATCGCACCTATCTCACGCATGACGGACGCAAGGCAGATGTTCCAGATCCCCGCCGGATGATGCCGGGCAGCATCGCCAAGGGCAGCGCCGTGCGGCTGATGCCACATGACGGCGTTCTCGGGATTGCCGAGGGGATCGAGACGGCCCTTGCAGCGTCGAGGCTGTTCGGCGTGCCATGCTGGGCGGCTCTGAACGCTGGGACGCTGTCCGAATGGGTGCCGCCGGAAGGGGTCGAAGAAGTCATCGTCTTCGGGGACTACGACGCCAACCACACCGGGCAGGTGGCGGCTACCACGCTCGCCCAGCGGCTGCACAACCAATCCGGCATCAAGGTTCGCGTCGAAATCCCTCCCTATCCTGGCCAGGACTGGAACGACGTGCTCGTGGCTCAAGAGGATGCGGAAAAGGCGCGATACAACCGCGATACGGCAGGGGCCACTTATGGCTAGAACGCTCCTGTTTATTCCTAGGAATGCCCGTTCAATCCTACTGAACGTTCGGATGTTGTTGCAAGGCTCTGAACGCTGCCGAACGCTACCGCGTAAGTTGTTGAAATCATTAGCGTTCAGTCTGAACGCTGCTCTGAACGCAAATCGAGTTCCAAGCGTTCGTTCAACCCCTTTTTCTAAGGGTTGAACGGCTGAACGATCCAAACGACCCAGGAGGGTTTCATACCAATCCATCACGGACCGCCAATGCGGCCACCATCAAGGGGTATCCCATGACGAAGACGACGAAGCGGCTCAACGAACCGAAGCCGACGAGCCAGCGTAAGCCCGAGGTCTTCCTCTGCGCCTGCGTCGGCAGCGACGCGCCCGAGCAGCACGCCTGGACGAACCTGACAAAGGGGTTCGTCACGTTCGTATCTATCGAGGATGCAGATCTCCTGGCGGCCCATTGCTGGTCGACCAGCTGCAATCGCTCAGGCACGCCCTATGCCATCCGGAATGCCAGGGGCGACAGCGTTCTGCTGCACCGCGCCATCACAGGAGCGGTTGGCTCGACGCAGGTCGATCATCGCAATCATGACGGCCTGGACAACACGAGGCCGAACCTGAGACCGGCGACACCCGCACAGAACAGCGCCAACCATCGGCCTGGAAAGCGCACATCGCCGCACATCCCTGAAGGGATGGTACTGCCGAAGGGCGTCTCCTACATGCCTAACCGAAAAACCAAGCCGTTCCGCGCCATTGTCGCCAGGAAGTTCTTCGGCTGTTTCGCCACAGCCGAGGAAGCCGCCCGCGCGTATGACAAGGCGGCTGTTGAACAGTGGGGCGAGTACGCGTGGTTGAACTATCGCGACCAGCCGCTGCTGGCAGCGGCTGAATGAGGGCCACCAGCTTATCGACCACACTGTCCGACCAGGAATTGGAACTATGAAACACATGCCAACTCTTCACCTCGTGGTCAGCCCCGTGGGCCGTGGCAAATACGCCGCGCACCTCAACGACCGCGAGATGTGCCGCTCCCCCACACCGTTCTTCGCGGCGGCGCGTGTGCTCCTGGCGCAGGGCTTCGACCCGGCCACGCTTCTGACCATGCGCCACGAGGGCTCAGCCATCATCTCTATAAGGGCCACCATCGGGCAGGCCGCTGGGCGCACCGTCCACGAGGGCGACAAGGACAGTGCCCGGATCGTCCGTTTGAAGACTGTCGCTGCGAATGGACTATTCACGGAATTCCCAGATCCTCGGCCGCAGACGGCCAAAGTGGGTCCGGTGGTAGCCGAGTAGCCGACAACCGGAAATCGCCGCTGGTGAGGCTCCGGGAGACTGGCGTTTAAACGCATGCAGGGCAGCCCATCGGGCGGCAAGGTCCCGAGCAGCTAATCCCATGTCTGCG
>NZ_VOSK01000313.1 GCF_009296175.1 Microvirga tunisiensis
TGGTGCCACCGTCAACACCATCAGCAGGTCGGGTATCGGGCGGCTGAGGCTTGAGCCGGATGACGAGCAATCGTCACGTCCGGTTCTGAGGGGGCTGGGCTTCGGTAACGGAGCCCGGCTACCCGACCAAGGCGGCGCCGCGCCCGGAGGGCAATGGCCCGCACCTGACGCTCCGACGCCCCGTCGCGGGCCATCAGCTGCCGCACGATTGGTTCTCTGAGCAAGTCGTTCAGGCTTGGTTCGCTGAGACGTTCCACGGCTTCCTCCACCGCTGGCGGATGCGGGATCAGGTACGCCACGCAAATGACAGGACTATAACCTAGCATATGGTCGATTTCGCCCAAAGCAGTGGCGAAGCACCCAAGGCGCCATCCTCCTCTTGGTGGAGACGATGCCTCACACGCAGTCGCAGAGCGGGGTGAAGGGCCGTCTGATCTTGGGCATGGTCAATTGCTCAGACCGAACCGACATCCATCTGTCGTATTCACTGGCCGCTCAGCCGGTTGCTAAGATCGGTTGATCCGACTCGACTTATCCCTGATCTCTGCCCAAGCGGCCAACGCACCCGTAAACGACAGGGGGCAAGGGTTATTTTATTGCTGCTCGGTTCAGCGACGCTGCTGAACAGAGGCCTCGTCTGGTCTGCAAAGGCCTGCGTCAGAGTGTGCAACCGAACCCTGCATCGTGCGGCAATCTGGGGCTTGCTTATACTGCGTTGCGACATAAAATTTTTGCGTTGCACCATCATGTTTCTAAGTTGAGACCGCCTCTTCCGTTCCCGTGTTCAGCTGTCATCGTGAGGGATCGCCGTGGACTGGGACAAGATCAAGCTCTTCTATGAGGTGGCCGAGGCCGGGAGCTTCACCAGGGCCGGCGAGAGGCTCGGGCTCAACCAATCCTCGGTGAGCCGTCACATCAGCGCCTGGAGCAGGATCTGAATGTTCCACTCTTCCAGCGCCATTCCCGCGGGCTCATCCTGACAGAGCACGGCGACATGCTGTTCCGCGCCGCAAACGAGATGCGCCACTCCTTGGAGGCGACGCGCCAGCGTTTTACCGAAACCAGTGAGCGGCCCGCTGGCGATCTCAAGGTCACGGCGACGGTCGGGATCGGCGGCTTCTGGCTCACCAACCGTATCGCAGAATTCCTTGACCTTTGCCCTGAGGTCAACGTGCAATTGATTCTGAGCAACGATGAGCTGGATCTTGTGATGCGGGAGGCCGATCTCGCGATCCGGCGGCGGCGTCCAGTCCAGCCGGAACTGATCCAGCGGCGCCTGTTCACCATCCACTATCATGCCTATGCCTCGCATGTGTATCTCGATCGCTTTGGCGAGCCTAGGCGTGTGGAGGATCTCGATCATCACCGCATCGTCTGCTTGGGCGGCAACCAGCCTGCCTTTATCTTGGACTTGCACCGTCTGCCGAACCTGGGCCGAGCTCCCAAGAGCCCGCGCCCGAGCCGGTTTGTGGTCAACGACAGCCTGGCTCTTCGGCACACCATCGAGACGGGAGCCGGGATCGGCATGGCGCCGGATTATACGATGCACGGCAACCCGAAGGTCAAACGAGTTCTGGAGGAGGTCGCAATGCCCGCGCTCGACAGCTATCTGGTGTACCCGGAAGCGATGCGCTCGGTGGCGCGGGTTCAGGCCTTCCGGGACTTTCTCGTCGCGAAGGCGCAGCGTTGGGCCTATTAGCGTTCCACGCGGTCAGGAGGCTCAATCCTTCGGCGGAACCGCCCCGGCAGTCAGGCAGGCAAGAGTGTGCCAGTCGCTGTTATCAGGACGCCGTCGTAGCCGGCCGAAACGCTTGCTGACACTGGCGGCGGTAGGATGCGCTCCAGATCTGCCATCCAGACAGATGGGCTTGGGTGGATATGGTGCCTTTTCAGAGCATTCGGAAGATGACCGCGGCGGCCGTGCCAGTGGACCAGTAAAGGGTGAGCATTAGGAGGTCTACTTCCTTTGAGGCGGGGAACAGGCGGCTGCTGCCTCCAAAGAACATGGACCGGATGCGGAGCTGTCATTATTGCTCAATCCGAACCGGCGACAATTCAAGGCGTGGGGCTCCTCAGTGGAAAGGAACCGGATCCGATGAATGCACAATGCCAGATCCCCATGCCGGCCATGAGAGCGCGCTCCATCAATCAAACTGCGCCCAGCCATTCCGAAGTCGTTTCCATTGCCCGCTGGGTCGGCGCCGTGATCAGCCATCCGGATACCACTGTTGAGCAGCTTGATGCGATCTATGATTATGTGAGCAAGGCTCCCCTGACCGAGATCGCTGACACAGCACAATCGTTTGGCTACTGAGGCGACTTTGGCTTCAGCCCAATCCGATCCTGACGTCTTTCAAGACAATCGGATCTAAACGCGGCTCGTGCTTCCGGCTTCAAGGGTCACTGTTTGCTCGGAGTGCCTCTGCCGCAAGACCTTTTATGGCCCGAGATCAGAAGCCTTTCTTCACTGGTGCGTATGCCTGCAGGTTGCTGCTTCAGCGGCTTTGAGGATGATAGTCCATTCGCTCATGCGTCGGCTCTGCTGATCCTGGCGTGGCCTTGTCTGGATACAGCTCCAGTTGGGATTACAGACCGAGCTTCAGCGTTGGCTTGCTTGCACCCATAACGCTTGCACTGATTCTAACACGGCGGCTTTGAGGCATCAGCCCATGCAGGAAGTGGATCGGTTCACTGGGTTCCGATCCACAATAAAGATGTACTGGGTCCTCAGACACCACTGGCACCCGTGCTGACGCCATCCAACAGGGTGATTGAGGTGCCGCTTGAGTCACGCTCTCCTGCCGCAGGAATCCCAAAAGTGCTGGAATGGCGGGTGCCGATGATATTGAGGCGCTTGGGGGCCCACAGCCCAGGCCTGACCGAGACCGAGATTGCCGCGGCCCCGTTTGGCGGTGCCAGCTATCCCCAGCAGGTCAGCAACGCCTGTCGATCCCTGCTCAAGTGCCGCCGGATCGAGCGGAGTGGCCGAGGAGGGCGAAGTGATCCGTTCCGCTATGTCCCAAAAGGGCTTCTGACCGCTCCCACCTCGCAGGTGAACGCCCACGATACTATATGAGCTGAGCAGAGCCCTGTGTTCTGTTACAGGTTGGTCAGAGCAGTTCTCCTCAGCCGCTCGCTGGAGCACGGTGAACGTGCTTGGTGTCTCCGAGAAGAATTCTACCGGGCCTAGCGGAGATGGTGGCGTGAGATCGCTTCCTTGATGAGAACCAGCTTGTTAAGCTTGAGGGGATCCACGCACAGACGCGCGGCCCACTCCTGCAGCGCCGATGCGTACGATCCGGCCCGGAAACGGGCGCGACGGCCCGTCATAGCCCTCAACCTGACCAGTTCGCCCAAGGCTTGATCTAATAGCGTCGGATCGACCATCCCTGTCCGCCCTATGGGTCTATTGGGCCAGTCTGCGTCTGCCGGTCTCGAAAGCGCTCACCAGCTCATGAATGGTTTCGTAGAATGCACTTTGGCCGAACAGGCTGACGAGACCATAGCGCTCCAACTCGGCCCGAACGTCGTCTGATACCTCGACCAGCACAAGCCTGACCTCTTTCCGATGTAGAACACCGTGCAGTGACCGAAGCGTTGCGGCTGCCGAAAAGTCGACGTCATCGACGGCTGCCATGTCAATACAGAACCACTGCAGGGGCGGCTCGGCGTTCTCGACCAGAGCGCGAGTCTGCTGCGAGAGCTGCTCGGCATTGGCGTAATACATGCTGTGATTAAAGCGATACACCAGGAGGCCTGGCCTGATCTGACCCGGTTCAGCCACCGGCCTCATCCGCAGGCCTCCTGAGCTCGCCCGCACCAGCACCCCATTCCTGGGCCGATATCCGCGGCGCACATGGTCAAGAAGGGAAAGTGCCATCGCAAGGAGAATACCCTCCTCGACGCCAATGAACATGACGGCCAGTGCCGTAATCAGAGCGACGCAGAATTCCGAGGGCCTCTCGATGTAGTTCTGGTGCATTGCCCCGAGATCGATCAGGTCGAGGCCGATCAGAAACACCACGGCTGACAAGACGACATTCGGCATGTAGCCCAACGGCCGCGTCAGGAACAGCAATACCACGAGCACGATCAAGCTCGTCGTGATCTGGGCTAGTTGACTGCGGCCTCCGGCGCTGTCGACCATTTGCGTTTTGGTTGGGCTGCCGTTCACAACAAACGTTCCGGTCAGTCCTGCTCCAATGTTCGCCAGAGCTAATCCAACCAGATCGGTGTTCTCATTGAGCCGTTCACTGTGACGCGCAGCATAAGCCCGGGACGTGGCAGCGCTCTGGGCCAAGATGACCACGGACATTGCAACCGCAGTTGGAACGAGGCGCTCCAACAAGTCAAAACTCCAGTCCACCTGCGGCAGACCCGGCTGAGCCAGACCGCTCGGAACTGCGCCAAGCACCGCCACCCCGCGGGCGTTCAGGTCAAGGGCCCAACTCGCCAGAATGGCACCCAGAACGGCAATCAGTGCGCCAGGAATCCGTCTTGAGACCTGCCGTGCCCCTAAGATCACACCGATCACCGTTGCAGCGATTGCTAGGTCGTAGGGGTTCACCTGCCCAATCTGCCGTACCGCGTTGGTGAGCTTGCTCACGACCCCGTGTCCGCCGCCGGGCAGGCCGAGGAGACCAGGCAGCTCGCCTGTTGCGACCTGGACGCCGACCCCGGTCAGAAAGCCGACGAGGACGGTCCGGGACAGGAAGTCCGCCAGAAACCCCAGTCGGACGACGCGGGCAATGAGCAGGATCCCGCCTGCGAGCAACGCAAGCAGGCTCGCCAGGGCGACCCATCCGGCAGAACCTGGCGTCGCGAGGCCGCTTAGCCCGCTCGCCAGGATGGCCGCAGTCGCCGAGTCGGCGCCGACGACGAGGTGACGGGACGACCCGAACAGGGCGAAGAGCGCCATTGGGATCAGGAGCGTATAAGGACCGGTGATCACAGGCGCTTGCGCAATTTTCGTGTAGCCCATGACTTCAGGAATCGCGAGCGCCGCCAGAGTGAGGCCGGCGAGGATGTCAGCTGGTATACGCGCCCAACTGATGGGCAGGATTCCTTGAAGCATTGGAAGCCGGAAATGGTTAGCCCGGCTCTGTGAGGTGCCCGTGGGCGAAGTATGTGCGGCGCCCGTCATGAGTGGGTTCTTTCAACGGAACGAGATCAGAAGCCGGCACGAAAACCGCTGCTCGACCGGTCGAGTTCCTAAGGGGCAGGATTTCCTTGGTGCCTCAGGGTCGCCATGGGTGTGCTCGTTGCCTGTGCTCGGAAGGGCCAGTATCCCTGCGCCGACCGTGGCCGTGTTGCACGGATCGGTTGGTGACCGTACTGAGTCCAGATGCCAGACGTCATGGTGGCTGGGTGGCTTACGACGCAGCCGGCGGGCACATTCCGGCCCGAACTTCTTGCCCCATCGGCGGACCGTCTCATGGGAGGCCACCGATGGCGCGCTCGAGCAGCATCTCCTCGCATGAACTTTCAATGGATGATCGAGGCGCTCGGCAGCCGGGAGGCCTTCCTCGTTCTCGCTGTTGCACTGCCGACTGCCATGATAACGGTCACGGTGATGCTACTCGTGCGGGCGGGGTTCATCGGGCGACGGTCGTCAAATTACAATCACTAACCCGGACAGCTCGTACGCCGTCCCGTACTTGCAGTACCAGCGCACGCACAACAGGATGATCTCGACCGGAAAGCGGCGGCGCTTGAAAATTCACACAGGGGTGGCTCCTTCGGAGGCCGCAATCCGTTACACTGCCAAGGTTAATACAACCCAGCCGTTTGGGCTCAGGCAGGGTCCATCTCCCGCCCAATGCGCCTTAGCTCTGTCTTGCTGGTCGAACCAAGCCCGGTGTTGCTCTTAAAGAACAGGGGCAAACCCAATCCCGATGTGAAAGAGCGCGGGAAGGGTGGACACCGACGCGGCCGTGGCTGCGCCCCGTTGCACAGCATCCAGCCTGATTCCGACCTGCTCCGGCGCAAGCTCGTCCGCCTGGCGGCCCATGGCCAGCGCACCTTCGAGGATATCAATCCCCTCCCGGACCGAGCGACAGTATCTCAGACGCGAGGCGATATAGACGTTCCGCTGCTGCTCAACCTCTGCCGTATCAGCACAGGCCAGTCGGATGACAAAGGGCAGCAGCTGCTGCCGCTCCTCGTCGCTGGCCTCATCGTTCAGCTGCATCGTCAGCGCGCAGATCGGGCGCGAGAAGCAGTCTGGCATGTCCTCGACGGCATAGACGGGCTGGTACGGGAAGTCGGCCGCGACGATGGCCGCCTCGTTGATGCAGGTTCCCCCATCCTGGCCGGGGAACAGGTGTGAGCCTCGTTTCAGCTTCCAGTTCAGGACGTGATCGAAACTGTCCATGACGGCCATCCGTATAGCGCCCCTCGGAAGGGTGATCCTCGAGGGCCATGCCTGTCAATCAGGAAGGAATTGAGCCGCCTCCGTCAGCGCCATCGAATTCCGATGTGATCGGCGCCCACTGCCAAGACCGAGAGGAAGCGAGAGATCTCAATGATGCACCCTGTGGCGGACGGATCCCGTGTCTCATTCGTGTGGCGGCTTGACCTGCGCCATGACAACACTTCCCAGCCTGATACTTGGATTGGCGTCGTCAGATCAACCTGGCACTGACCGGAAGCGGGCAGCGGGAAGGGCATGAGATCGCCCCGGGATCTGTTACAACCGACAAGTAAGGAGCGAGTTTGCAGCAGATCCCACATGCGCCCTCGACGTAAAGACGTTCTAGTACTACAGCCGGGTCTTGTGCGTTGTCTTAGACACGGAGGTGTCGCGCCATGACAGACGCAAGCGAGGCCCACCGCTGGGCCGATCAGTTGGACGATCTCGTCACCCGCATTGCTCCCCGCTTCAGCCGCATCGAACCGCG
>NZ_VOSK01000314.1 GCF_009296175.1 Microvirga tunisiensis
TTTGAAAGCCGGAGAGTGGTTCCGGCGGGGTCTCTTGCTCATCGTCTCTCCTGTTCAGCAGCCATTCTGGCTGCTCTCAGGCAGAAACTCCACTTATCCCGCTGTCCAAATTTCCCGAGCCAGCTCTATGAGCACATTCTCCAGCAGGCTCAGCGAGCATGTCGAGGCCTATGTCGCGCTTCGACGCTCGCTCGGCTTCTCGCTCAGCAAGCAGGCGGCGATCCTGCGCGCGCTTGTCGCCTACGTCGATGCCGAACAGCACGATGGTCCACTCTGCCGTCGAACGGTGCTCGGCTTCATAGGCTCCTGGGCGGGCACGGCGAATGGACGAGCCGTTCGCTATGGCGTGGTTCGCAGATTCAGCGAGTATCTCGCCATCTTCGATCCGCGCACCTAAGCGCTTGACCCCAAGGCCTTCCCAGGAACCGAGCTATCCCGCCACCCAGGATCCTCACCGACGAGGAGCTCTCACGGCTCATGGCGGCCTGCCGCTCGGTATCGCCCGATTATCCCGAGCGCGCCGGGTTCCTGACGCCGCTCGTCGGCCTGCTCGCCAGCACCGGCATGCGGTCCGGCGAGGCGTTGCGCCTTGATATCAGTGATGCCGATCTCACGCAGGGAATTCTCCACATTCGAAGGACCAAGTTCCGTAAGGATCGCCTGGTTCCCGTCCATCCTTCGACGCTGGCGGTCCTGCGCGACTATGCAAGACACCGGGATGGGGACCTTCCAACGCCGGACACCCCGGCATTCTTCGTCAGCTCGCGTGGGACGCGATTGTCGAAGTCTGGTCTGAACGCCGCCTTCGGCGCGGCGCGCTCCCTCGCCGGCCTCGATCGCGGCAAGCCGGTGCGTCTCCACGACCTGCGTCACCGTTTCGCGGTCAGGCGGCTGGCGAACTGGCACCAGCAAGGCGCCGATGCGCGTGCGATGCTGCCGCTGCTCGCGACCTATCTCGGCCATGGCCACTACAGCGACACCGCCTATTACATCACCGCGGACGCCGATCTTTTGGCCATGGCCGCCGAACGGGCCTTGGCCTGGGGAGAGACGCCATGAACGGCCGCTTCTCCTTTCCATCGCTGTTGGAGTCCTTCTTCCGCCATCGTATGACCCGGCAGCGCAATGCCACGCCAGCAACGATCGCCAGTTATCGGGATGCCCTTCGCATGCTGATCCTGTTCGCCGCCGATAGGACCGGATGCGGGCCATGCGAACTCACCATCGGCGATCTGGATCGCGACACCATCCTTGCCTTCCTCGATCACCTGGAAGTCTCGCGCGGGAACAAGGTCCAGACGCGCAATGCCCGGCTGGCGGCAGTGCGATCCTTCTTCCAGCACATCGCCGCCAACGACCCCGCTTCGCTTGGCATCGCCCATAGGATCCTCGCCATTCCGCTGAAGAAAGCGCACACCGAGATCACCCATCACCTCACGCGCGCGGAGCTGGATGCGCTCATCGCGGCGCCCGATCAACGGACCGTGCGGGGCCGCCGCGACCGCACCTTGCTGCTGTTTCTCGGTCGCACTGGCGCTCGGGTATCCGAAGCAACGGGCGTTAATGTCGACGATGTCCAGCTCGACCGGACCAGGCCCCAGGTGCTTCTGCGCGGCAAGGGGCGCAGGGAACGTGTTGTGCCAGTCTCGGCCGATCTCGCTCAAGCCCTCAGAGCCCTGATCGCCGAGCATGGCCTCATCCATGATCCGCGGGGTCCTATATTCCGTGGCACCCATGATGAGCGAATGACCCGGTTCGGTGTGACGCATGTTGTCCGGCGTGCGGTGGCCGCGGTCACGCAGCCGGGGTTGGCGCGCAAGGTCGTCTCACCCCATGTTCTGCGCCACACCCTCGCCATGACGCTGCTGCAATCAGGTGTCGACTTGCTCACCATCCAGGCCTGGTTCGGTCATGCGCAGGTCGCGACGACGCATCGCTATGCGGCAGCCGATGTCGAGATGATGCGCCGCGGCCTCGACCACGCCGCCATCTCGGGCAAGCAGCCCGCCCGGTTCAAGGCAAAGGACGCGGTGCTCCAACTGCTCGAGAGCCTATAATTATGTGGCGGCTGGGAGCCGCAAAGCGCCGGAATGCCGCCATCGGCTCTGCCGCCGCCACATAATCTCCCACGACACATAAATGCGGATCGCGCTTGAGCGTCTCCTGCACCAGCAGGGACAGGCTGCCAAAGCCCTTGCGCTTATGCGGAGCTCCGCATAAGCGCAATTATGTGGAGTGCCGGATTATGCGGAGTCCGCAGCGGCAATCGGTTGCCGACTGCGGTGTTCCAGAAGCAATCACTCGACATAATTCGTCGATCGGCCGATCGACTTCAGCATCGCCAGTAGCTTGTCGGGAGCGCGGAAACGACCCGGCTTGAGCGACGGCGGCGCCATCGCGGCAAGCGCCTCGAGCTTTTCAGTCGGATCGGCGCGTAGATAGATCTCCGTGCTCTGCAGACTGGCGTGGCCAAGCCAGAGCGACACTTTGCGAACATCGCGGGTCGCCTGCAGGGTGTGCATGGCGCAGGTATGGCGCAAAACATGCGGAGTGACGCGCTTGTCGGCGATGGAAGGCAGCTTCTGCGCCGCGGTGGCCACATGCTTGGCGAGGATGTATTCGAACCCAGATCTGGTCATCGCCCGACTTGTGGCATTGAGGAAGAGCTCGGCATCGCCGCTCTCCGGGCGGACTGCCAGCCAGGCCTTCAGCGCCGCCGTTGTCTCCTTCCATAAGGGCAGCACGCGCTCGCGGCGTCCTTTGCCCATGACGTGGATGCTGGCGACCGTTTGGCGGTCGATCTGATCGATGCGGAGGCTGATGAGCTCGGAGACGCGCAGGCCCGCGGCGAAGGCCAGGTGGAGCATCGCCCGATCCCGGATACCGGCGACCTGACGCGGATTCGGCGCATCAAGCAGAGCCTGCATCTCCGCACGTGTGAGATGGCTGACGAGCGCCTCATCGGTCTTCTTCATCGGGATCGCTCGGACCCGGCGTGCCTGGTCCAGACAGGACGGGAGCCGGTATTCGAGGAAACGGAAGAACGAATGGATCGCGGCAAGGCGGGCGTTGCGGGTGCGCGCCGAGTTGCCGCGCGCCTCCTCGATGTGCTCGAGGAAGGCCAGGAGGAGCGGCGGATCGAGCTGCTCGATCACGATGTGGGACGGCGTGGTCCTCAATCGGGCAGCCGCGAAGCACAACAGCAGCCGAAAGCTGTCGGCGTAGGCCTCACACGTGTGCGGGCTTGCCCGCCGCTCATGGGGGAGATGTTCTTGCAGAAAGGTGGCGAGATGAGGAGCCAGCGCGGTCATGCGACGGCTCCCTGGTGCAAGGCCTCACCGGCGGATGCAATCTGCCCCATGAGGATTGGCGTTGCCTGCAGGTACCAATAGGTGTCGGTGACATGGGCGTGACCGAGATAGGTGCTGAGCGCGACGATATGGCGGCCAACGGCATCGCGATCAGGCCGACATTGCTCCAAAGAGCGGACGGCGAAGGTGTGCCGCAGATCGTGAATACGAGGTCCCGGCTGACCGGGCTGCCCTCTCAGGCCAGTCGATCGGGCAAGGCGGAGGAAGATGGCAATCACCGTGGGATAGGACGGCGGCGTACCTGTAGTGGAGACGAACAGGGCGTCGTTCAAGGTCCCGAGCCGCTGGCGCGCCGACACATACCGGTCCAGGGCTTCCCACGTGGTGGCGTGGAGCGGCAGCAAGCGGCTCTTTTGGAACTTGGTTTGTCGGATCACCAGCCCGTCGGCCGTCAGATCATCGAGGCTCAGAGCGAGGGCTTCGGAAACGCGCATGCCGGTGGCCGCCAGCAGGCCGAACAGGGTCTCGTACAGCAGCGGCCTGATCGAGCCAGAGGGCTTGAGGAGGGCCGCTGCTCGCATCAGCGCGGTGATCTCATCGGCCGTATAGATGTGCGGGATCCGCCGCTCGAACAGGCGGCGGCCCAGGGCATCGGCGGGCGGAATCTCATGATGCCGATCCTCGGCCGACAGCGCCAGGGCAAAGCGGCGGACCGTCAGCAAGCGATTGCGGCGCTGCTGCGGTGAGGGAGCGAGTGTCGCCCATGCGAGTACGCGCGCCGTTTGAACATACTGGTCGCCGCTGCCTTCTGCGAAAGCAACGAAGCTCTTGCGCAGCGTGTGCTGGATGCGGAACCTGAAGCCGAGATGATGCTGCAGTTCCGCATAGCGTGCGAGGTCCAGGTTCAGCATGACACGCTCCCGGGCCAGGGTTGAGCGATCTGAAGCAGCATGTCGACGTCCACCTTCGCGTAATGAGCGGTGGTGTCGATCGACCGGTGGCGAAGCACAGTCCCGATCATGTCGAGCGTGGCGCCGGCGGGCAGCATGCTGGTCGCTGCGGAGTGCCGCAGCAGATTGGTACCTCGGGACGGCGGGTCATCAATGCCGGCCCTCTCAAGGGCAAGGCTGACGATGCTCGAGACGCTCGGGCTCGCCAGCTGCCGATGCGGTGCGACGGTCCGCAGGAAAACCTGCTCACAGGCGGCCAGCGGCCGGGCGTCTCGGAGATAGGCGATGATCGCCTCACCCGCGTCTTGGGGGAGCGGAAGCCGGATCTCACGACGCCCTTTGCCGCACACACGCAGGGTGCCCTCTCGCCAGTCGATGTCGTCGAGGCGCAGGCCTGCAATGTCGCCGGCGCGCAGGCCGAGACGGGCCAGCAGCAGAAGGACCGCGCGGTCGCGGATGCCCATGGGTGTTGTGAGGTCGCACGACGCGATGAGCCGCTCGACGTCCACAGCGGGGATGTAGCGCGGCAACGCCGACAACCGCCATTGCGGGATCGTCGGTATGGCCTGATCAAGTCCCGGATGGCACGAGCCGTGGGCCGCCAGATATCGAAGGTAGCCTCTCAATGCCATCGTCATGGTCTTGAGGTAGGCCCGCGAACTTCGCTTCCCTTCGTCCAAGATCACTTGCCGGACGAGAGCAGCATCGTACTGCATGGGATCGGAACCCAGAGCCGGAAGCAGGCGCATGACCATGCGAGCGTGGCGCTGGACGGTGCGCTTCGAGATTCCGCGATGCCGTCGCAGCCAAATCTGGAAAGCAAGGATCTTATCGTCACCGGGACGGGGCGGCACCTGTGCTGGCCGTGTCACTGCCCCGCATTCGGCCAGGAAGCCAACGAACCGGCGAACACGGTTGACGTATTTGACCGACAGTCGATCGGCTTGCCGGATGCCGGGGCAACCGCATCGGTGCCGAGCAAAACGGCGAACGACCCTGTCGTCAATCTCAGCGACGGCGATCTTCTTGCTCTGCAGCCATTGTCCGAAGTGACGAGCCGAGGCTTCGTAGCCTGACACTGTCAGGTGGGTGTGCCCCAGGCTCACCAATCGGCCCGTGAACGCCTCTACGAACGCGCAAGGCACCTGGGTTCATCAGTTGCGTGCATTCCGGCAGAACTTCCTTCGACTTTGACACGTGTGGTCTCCTCTCGAGGTCAAACGAACCTGGAGAGACGACAACAATTATGCTGGGCAAGAAAGCGGGATGAGCACTCTAAGCGATTGGAAACAAAGGACGAAGTTGCCTCGATTGCTGCGGACTCCGCATAATCCGGCACTCCACATAATTACGCATATCGGTGTGGCCGGTGGCCAGCCACACACGCACGCCGGTTGGCACCGGGATCATGCCAGGCTCTCCACCACCTGCAGGACCCGCCGCAGCGCCTCGGCATCGACCTCGCGGTCCACGCGAATGCGGCGCCCGCGGCCCAGGACGATCTCGATCAGTCCGCTGCGCCGCGCTGGGGATGCTATCGGCGTGGTCTGCCCTGGGACGGGCGTGATCTCGACTGGCATGAAGGTCGGACCGGCGTCGCCAAGTCGCCCTTCGCGAGCCAGACGGCGCCAAGTGAAAACCACGCTGGGCGCGAGACCATGGCGGCGGGCCACCTCAGTGACCGTCACACCCGGCTGCAGCGTCTCTTCCACGATCTGGAGTTTGTCCTGGAGGCTCCAGCGAGGCTCCAGCGCCGCCGCCGCTCTGTGCCAAGAACTTCGATCTTCATCAATCTACTGACCTTAAAGCGAGCCTTAAGGTCAGAACGTCACGCGCAAACAGCGCTCTCACAAGAGGGCACAGGCCGAGTGCATACTGCCATTCCCACACAGAAGTCGGTCGACCGATTCAAGGACCAGATCAGGGCTTCAACGCAAAGGAAGATACCTCTGCGTATGGGAGAATTGATCAAGATGATCAACCCGATCATCCGAGGATGGGGAAACGACTACTGTCGCTCCAACGTCAGGAAGCGCTTCCATCAGTTGGATCGGTGGATAATCCGAAGGCTGTGGTCGCATCGCGCTAAGCGATGGCGAAACGCATGCTGGACAGAGTATCCCATCAGAAGGCTGCGGGACGAGTTCAAGCTTGTCAGCCTTGTCTGGCTGATACCTTCTCTTCAGATCGTGAAAGCCCGTTCATGAAAGCCGGGTACGGGAAGACTGTACGCCCGGTTTGTGCGGCGGACGGAGGCGAGCCCTTTGATGGGCGCCTCCTCCGACCCGACCCTTAGCCGTTCCTATTCACCAGAGTTTGTTTCGGGGCCTATTTGGTAGCGCGGGCGTGCCGATCCGCTGCGTTTCTTTCACCGCGGCAAGGTCTGGAACGTGGGGAACGCGTTGGCAGGGACGGGATGGGATGACCGGGGCGATGGCAGCCCCGGCGCTCAGGGCGAGGCCGCCCGGGGCTGGGGTGCCAGAGCGCTCGCAAGACGCCGGACGAGATCCGCTTCCGGACAGCACGAGGCAAAGGCCAGTCGGATGCGGCTGGTGGTTTCCTGCACCCGCACGGCGATCTTGAGCAGGCGCAACCGCAGCGTTGCGAACTCCGCCCGGGCGAGAT
>NZ_VOSK01000315.1 GCF_009296175.1 Microvirga tunisiensis
CTCCATGCTTCCTTCAGACCCCGCCTCACGACGGCGCCCTTGCACTTCGCTAACCCTTCGCCGCCATCAGGCTGGGTAGAAGACTTACACTTCCAAGCTGTCGAACATGCTCGGCACACCGAAAAAAGCCGCCCGACGGGCGGCTTGTCGTTCATTTTGGGCGCGAGTGGAAGGCTTAGGCCACCGGGCCGTATGCGGCCTCACTTCATTCGCAGACGCGGGTGCGTCGCACGATGACGTCGCCGTAATTGTCGTAGTACCGGCGTTCGGCAATGTAGCAGTTTGGCCGGTAGTGGCGCGCTGCGGGATAGTACGTCTGCGGCCCGTAGGGGTGGCCACTATAAGCCGGTGCGGCATAGGCTGGAGAGCCATAGCCAGATCCAGCGGTGGCGATGGCTCCTAAAGCCAGGACGCCGAGAATTCCTGCCGCAATGGCCGCGCCGTTGCGGTTGCGCATTCCACCGGCTTGAGCAGGGGAAGCGCTCGCAGCGAGGCTGCCGAAGGCGGTCAGGGCGATGCAGGCGGCAACGATGGCCGACTTGAACGTGAGCTTCATGGCACCCTCTTGTGCTTGGAATGGGAATTGAGGTCCGAAGATCTTCAATCTCGATTGTCAGGCAGCTTTGGGGAGCGAGGCAGGTGCCTCCAGGAGCTCGATGCCTTCCCAGTATATGACCCAGCCGCGGAATCGGGAGTGATTGCGGCTGTGGAACTGGGCGAGTGCCTTCCAGTCAACAAAGCCCTCCGCCCGGGCGAAGGCGTCTCGTTCGCGGTACCGACCGAGGGCTTCCTCAATGCTCGTACCATCGACCTTTGCGAAGCGCTCGATGGCATCTCGCTTATACAGTGGCGAGCCGTCGTCCTCGCCGTCCCACTCCTGGTAGTCAACCATGTGGTAGTCGCTGTCGAAGTCGAGACAAACGCCGGACGAGTAGCGGTCGCTGATGCCGCGGGCGAAAGGTATCCGGTTCCCGGTTTCGTCATCTTTGTAGACGAGCACAAAGGGCTCGTCCTTGCTCGGGGTGGGCGTGCGCTTGCCCGAGACGAGGAGCTGCTTCTTCGAGCCCGTGCGGATCGGATCGAGGAATCGTTTAAAGACGAAGAGCTCCGGGACTCCTGGAGTGAGCGTCGGGGAAAGCGGGCGGAAGCGGGGACGGGCATACATGGGGCACCTCAGGCGACATCTACGACAAAGTGGCCGGCTGCGATTTCGGAATCGTTGACCAGGTCGCAGAAGTGGAAGCGGACCACGCTGCCGGCGCGGCACTTTGCGATACGAGGCTCCTGTGACCCCTTAATCAGGTCAGCGATGGTCCGGTTCGCGTTGGCCATCTTCGACATGAAGATCGTCACCTGGTTGCCGGGCTGCAGGACTTCGCCCCGTGAGTTAGTCGGGGCGGGCGCGATGCCCATAATCGTGCCGGTTACCCTGCATTCATCCGGTCGGGCCACGTCACCATGAAAGTCGATGGCGGCGATGGTGACTTCAAACGGTGCGTTCATGATCGTTCCTTCGAAGCGCGAGGCGACTTCCTGCTCGGCATGCGCGATCGCGCTGTCGAAATCGGCGTGGAATGGGACGGCAGGGACGCGGCGCGGGTGGCTGCCGCAGTTCCAGGAGACTCCCCAGCCTTGGATGCCCTCTCGCCAGGTGCGGGCGACTATGATGATCCACTCACCGGGGAACCGGCCCCCGAAGTAGGTCTCTTCGCTGCAGCCGGCTGAGATGCGGTCTGTCCAGATGAGAGGTGCAGGCATCGTTTTCTTTCTGGGATTTGGATCGGGACGAAGATCACGATGCCAGCAAAGATTGTCTCATGAGGCAGCGGCCACGCTCAGGCCGCCTGTGGGACCGGCCAGTCGCAGAGGACGTCAAAGAGCTCGTGGGTCTCCGCGAGCGGGTCGAAGAGAGCTCGGAGTTGGTCACGCCCGAGAGCTTGGCGCTCCTCGGAAGGGTCCGCTGACTGGTATGTATCGAGGTGGTTGATCGCCTTGGTGCCATCCGAGAACTCGAGCGAGATCTCGAACGAGCGGGACTGGCCGCGCGGGCAGGACCAGACGGCATCCTTCAACTGGGTGTACAGCTGCTCCCACGAGAAGCAGGCCGCCGGCCGCCTGCCGAGGTATAGGCCGCTTCCGTTGGTGCTGACGAGGGCGCGGACCAGATGAGGCTTACGGCTTTCGACATGCCAGCCGACGGCTTCCCAGATGTTTGGGACACCGGACTGATCCAGAACTGTCTTGTTGGCGAGGGCGTAGGTCGAGAACTCGCCAACGACAGAGCCGTGATGGAAGACGATGTAAGGCTGCTGCATGAATATGCTCCTCAGGAGAGAAGGGAGTGAAGGCAAGGCCGATGGGATGTGTTCTCAGGGCGTCCGCAGCGCTGCTGGGTTGGGCGCGGCCGATTTGCCCCCCGCGGTAAGAGGCGGAATGGGTTTCGGGACAGGCAAAGGCTCGCCAGGCGAGACTTTGCTTTCCCTCTCAACCCGTCTGATGAGAAGGCGGGCAGTATCGCCATCCTTTTCCGGAGACGATCGGGCATAGGCTTCAAGAGCGAGAACCATCTGGAAACGGTTGAACGCAGGCAGCGTGAGAATCCCGGGCAACTTCAAAGCCTTTGCCCGTTCAAGGGTGTCGGCGCACGCCGCCTTTTCCGTTCCGACAACGACGATGCTATCGGCGATATGGGCTGGAATGCTGGCGTAGTCAGCTAATTGGCGCCCGACCGCGGCAACGAGGACTGCCTTCTCCAGCGTATTCTGGAGCTGAATGGATTTTGTGGTCATGGTCCCTAAGCGGAAACAGGAAGGGGAGGCAGCCTCAGGCTGCCATCCGAGCGCTGCGAAGCCGATAGGACGGGCGCGGGACCGTCTCGATCGCGACCCTCGCCTTATAGGTGGTATAAACCCGCTGATCGGCGGAGGAGAGGACCCAGGCTTCAGCCAAGTTAACTTGGGTGCGGTTAGCCTTGATCCGGTGCAGCATAGCGTTGGCGTCCTCCGGATCCTCGAAGAGGGCGAAGTGATAGTAGGTGTCGAAAATGTCATCGCAAGGCTGGCGCACCAGAGCGATGACTCTGTGCCCGGTCTTACCGCCACCAAGATGCTGGATCTGAACCGACGGCTGGAAAACGGTATAGAGGTCCATCGTGCTTCTCTCGTGGGGTTTGAACCGGGGTGACTTCGACCCGGTTATCCTTGAGGAAGTGAACGGCGCAAAAGCCAAGACATGACGGGAGTTGAATGTGAGAGCCTATCTGACCTTCATTGCTTTGCTCGTGGGCACGTGCAGTGCCACGGCTCAGTCGGCTGAACGTTTGCCGGGCAAGCCCATTGCGAAGCCCCTGCCTGATTATTGTCAGATGGGCGAGTGCGTCACCACGACGGTAGAATACTCGACGCCAGTGCTGTTCCATTCAGCAGGGGCTCTGTTTCGGGTTGAGGACCAGGCGTGGGGATATTCGATGCAGAGCCCAAAGAAGAAGTCGCGTATGAAGAGCGCGGGCCCAAGCTATGTCTTTTGCTCAAAACAAATGCCAGCCGTGATTGGGCCGTTTGAAGGTAAGTACATGGTCGAATTTCTGATCCTCGATGACCCATCTAGGTACGGACACTCGAACGAAGTCTCATTGGCTATGTACTTCGCTGTATGCCACAGCCGCTTTTTCGACTCAGTTCATATCGGAGGAGCAGAGTTTGCGAGAGCACTAGGCTACAAGGTGCCTGACCGGACCGATCAGCCGACGATCAACAAGCCTGAGGAGATCTTGCGGTTCCTGGGAGCCAATGGGCGCGGTTAACCCAAAGCCTAGGCGGCATCGAGCGCCGCCTCTGGTTCAGGTTGACGCGTGGATGGGCAGAAATCGTAGGGCTAGGAGGCGTGCACCTGCAGGATGCGGGGCACATACTCTCCTGGATCGAACACGGCGCAGGACAGAACGCCCCGACGGTAGGCTTTGGTATCCAGATTGATGTGCCCACCGTCAATTGACGGAACTCCGCCATGTGGCTCATGGCCGTGGACAATGAGCTTCCCGAACTGGTTAAGGCGAAGACTTTCCTGGTTTCGCCACCAGAGCAGATCCTTGACGGGTTGCTCGTCGAGCTGGAACAGCGGGTTCAGACCGGCGTGCACGAAGATCCGGAGCTCGTCGACGAAGATGGTCGGAAGACTTTCGAGAAAGTCGATGTGGGCTGCAGGGATCGTCTGAAAAGGATCCTCCCACATCAGGTCGTAGCTTTCGAGCGTCTGCATCCCGCCATTTAGGAACCAGGTTTCACCCTCTTTGCAGTTGGGATCACGGTACCCCTTCACGAGGAGGTCCTCATGATTGCCCTTTAAAGCGATGACCTCAAGATCGTTGGTCGTCTTGCACGCGCCCATCAGGAACTCGACCACCTGACGGGACTCAGGGCCGCGGTCAATATAGTCGCCGAGAAGGATGGCCCGGGCAGGAGCGCTATCCAATGCGCGGTCCTGGTGGATCTGGTCCATCATGAGGTTCAAGAGGTCCATCCGACCATGAACGTCGCCGATGGCGTAGGTGCGATAGGTCATGGCAGGGCCTTTCTCAGAGATTCCATCCTTGGGGTTTTGAGACCATCGAGGTCGCTTCCCTCCAGACATAAAAAAAGCCCGAGCGCGAGGCCCGGGCTCGAGAGTGGTAAACCGCTGCCATCAGGCACCGAGCTCTGTCTTGCGACGGCGCAGAGCTTTAGCGGCCTCGACGAACGCCACTGCGGTGATCGCGAAGATCATTGCGTCGGGCGTGTAAGAAGTGCTGGTGTTGAAAGCTATGAAGAACGGATTAGCCATTCGGTCTCTCTTCCTCTCTCTACTCAACCAGGAACCCCGCGGATTCGGAGTTCCCCCTTTCTCATGCGTGTGTGACGCTCAACGTCCTTGTCAGGGATTTGATCGCCAGGTGGCGCACGAAGAGTGTCTTCTGGAAAGGAAATCGAGGGAGATACCCCATCCAGAAGCAGCGGCCCGGACTGTGAAGTCCGGCCATAAGTGATCGATCGACAACCTGCCAGGACCTCAGGCTGCCAAAGCGTAAGCCTCGGCAGCCATCTCGATGCCTGCACAGCGTTCCTCGGCGAACGCGCACAGGACCCCGGCGAGAGACTCGGAGAAGTTCTCCAGGTCCTCGCGCGAAGGGACGCCGAGCGGCAGATCGTTTACGAGCTCGAGGGTCTCCTTGGTTGCGCGGACCTCGTCGATGCCCTGATCGATGTCGGAGAAGCGGTTCCGGCGCAGGAGCCCACGCCGGTTGGCGAAGCTCGCAGCCTCATCCATGCTGAACTCGCTCACGGCAGTCAGAGCCATCTGCTGGATGGTGCTCGTCATCTGGGCATCAATCGCCGTGAAAGCCAGGTTCAAGGCGAACTTGCGAGCGCGAGAGTGGGAACGGATCGCGAGGTTGCTGAGCGACATGTCTTTCTTCCGGGGTTTGAATCAACTTTGGGTTCGCCATCGAGTCAGCGATCGACGAGAAAAGGCCCAGAGTCGGGAGACCTGGGCCCTCGCAGGACGGATTGATTGGGAGCGGGAGCTTTCAGCCGCAGACCAGGAGGTAGCCGACAGCACCGAGTGGGAAGATGACGCCAAAGGCGAAACGAACCAAAGCCAAAGCAGTCTCCTTTCGGGAAAATTAAAGCACCCTGAGTTCGCGAGGCGGCCGGCCCAGGCATGAAAAAAGGCCCGATCTCGGAGAGACCGGGCCAGGCGGGGAACCAGGGAGGAAAGACGGAGGCGTGAGGCTTATGCAGCTGCGTCTTCAGCCTTCGGCTTCGGGGTCGACTTGCCGATCACCCGGAACGCGCGGGTCTGCTTCAGACCCTTCTCTTCGTTAGCCGGCAGGGTCTCGTGCGCACCGAACACAGCGATCTCGTTGCCGTTCACGAGCATGTCCTTCAAGCCTTGATAGCTCTGGCCGAAAACCTGGCAGAAGATGGACGACTTCTTGCCCGTGCGGCGGGACACGAACTGGCCGCGAAACGTCGCGAAGGGACGTCCCTTCTTGTCCGTGCCAACCGTGAGGGCGGAAACTGTCATGCGGCGGTTGTAGAGCGACTGGGTGGAAGCCTGAGTGGCGGCGACGGGTGCGGTGTTCTGCGACATGATCGATGTCCTTGATGTCGGGGTTTTGGGTCGAGTGATCCCACTGTCCGAGGCTAGGAGAGCCTCTTTCTTCGTGGGTTTGAGGTCTATCGGACCTGCACATCTTCCCAGCTGGAAAAGAAGAAGGGCCCGAGCCGGTGGCTCGAGCCCTGCATTGCGCCGACGGCGTGCTGGCTTCTTGACCGATCAGGCGGCAGCCTGTTCGGGAGTGCGGGGCTTCGACAGACCGACCACGCGGAAGGACCGGGTAGCCTGGATACTGAGCTCCTCGTTGGCTTCGCGACGCTCATGCGCGCCGAAGACCTTGATCGTGTTCCCATTCACGAGGACATCTTTTAGAGCCTCATAGCTCTTGCCGAATGCCTGGCAGAAAATGGAGACCGGCTTGCCCGTCTTCTTGTCGTTGAAGCCGCCACGGAAGTTGGCATAGGCCTTTCCGTTCTTATCCGTCTTCACGTCGAGGTCAGACACCGTAAGGTTCCGGTTGTAGAGACGCTGAGAGGGAGCAGCCTGGGTGGAAGCAGCGGCGACGGGAGCAGTGTTCGACATGATCGTTGTCCTTGATGTCGGTTGATGGGGGGAACCCCGATCGAGGCGGCAGCGCCTCATTCTTTCGTGTGCCGAGCATGTTCGACAGCTTGGAGGTGCAAGTCCTCTACCCAGCCTGATGGCGGCGAAGGGTTAGCAAAGCGCAAGGGCGCCACCGCGAGGTGGGGTCTGAAGGAAGCGTGGAGCAAAACC
>NZ_VOSK01000316.1 GCF_009296175.1 Microvirga tunisiensis
TGGAAAGCGCGTTGCCCGGATCAGTCGCCGACTTGCACCGCCTGGCCCGCCGCGAGTTCGGCCGCCTGCAGCAACGGCCTGAGCTCATCACCAGCTTCTTCCGGCACGCAGGTCTCTCCGTTGCAGGTCTTTAGTGAAGATCATTAGCCTCAGCTACGCTACCGCCCCGCTGCCACGTGGCTCCATAGCCCTGCCGACCAATCTCTATGTGAAGGCCGAAGGTACTGACGCCAAGGCGGCCTGGGACTTCGTCATGGCCACCAACGAGCCCGAGAATCTGACGTGGCTTCTCAAGAATGTCGGCTGGCTGCCGAACCGCTCCGGCGTCGACTATTCCAGCGTGACCAACGCAACTCCGGCGTTCAACGCCTTTGTAAATTACCCGAAGGACTACAAGTTCTTCACGCTGCCCTCAATCGGACCGATCGAGGAGGTGCTGACGCGCTTGGCTGCCCAGCTCACCAATGCCTTCCGCAATGCGTCTCTGGCAAAGGATGATGCGGCCATCGATGCCTTTCTCAAATCGGCAGCGGACGAGACCAACCAGATCCTCCGCCGCGAAGGCGTTCTCGGGAAGTAGCCTCCTGTTTCGTTTTGTCTTGCGTCGTCCGGTGCGCACTTGTACCGGACGGAGTTTGAAGAGGATCTCCTGGTGCAGCGCAAGAGATGGATATTCGCGCTCCTCGCGCTCCTGCCGACATTAGTGATCTTCGCCTATGTCCGGATCTATCCCATTGGCGATACCCTGCGCCTGAGCCTGCACAAATGGGACATTCTATCGAAGAATAAGCCCTTCATCGGCTTCGCGAACTTCGAGGAGCTCGCCGGTGATC
Source organism: Microvirga tunisiensis (assembly GCF_009296175.1). Taxonomy (GTDB): domain Bacteria; phylum Pseudomonadota; class Alphaproteobacteria; order Rhizobiales; family Beijerinckiaceae; genus Microvirga; species Microvirga tunisiensis. Next base: position 834 of record NZ_VOSK01000316.1, read on the forward strand.
CACTGTTTAGGGAAGCGCTCCTCAATACAACCATCATTGCATTCGGCGTCCTGCTCATGACTATCCCGCTGGCATTGATGCTGGCCGCTCTCATCTATCACCGGACCCACTCGCGCTTTGCTGGCTTCTATGAGGCGGCGATCTTCATTCCACATGTCGTGTCGCTCGTGCCCGCTGCCATGGCATGGAAGTGGATCTTCGACGCCCGTCTCGGCCCACTGAATGCGCTGCTGACCAGCGTTGGATTTGCCCCCAGATCCTGGCTTTTCGATCCAGTCCTCTCGGTGTTATGCGTCATTGTTCTCTGCTCGTGGCAGGCTCTTGGCTACGCGGTCATTATCTACCTTGTAGGGTTTAAGAGCCTACCTACCTCACTTTATGAGGCAGCCGAGCTTGATGGCGCGTCAGCCCCTCAGCGCTTCTGGCATCTTTCGGTCCCTCTGCTCAAGCCGATCACGCTGTACGTTTCAGTCGTCACCCTGGTGTCAGGCTTTAACGTCTACGCCCAAGCCTTCGTGCTGGCCTCTGATGCCCAGGGCGCGCCGGGACGGCAGGTGCGCGTTCTGGTACTCGACATGCTTGAGAACAGCTTTCGCAACTACCGCGTTGGCTTCGCTGCCTCCGAGGCAGTGGTGTTACTGGCGATCGTTTTGATCCTGACCCTGATCCAGTTCAGGATGCTGCGGGAGAAAGGCCGCTCATGAGACCTCTCCTCGAGAAAACCACGAGCCGCGGCATGGCCCGGCATACAAAAGCGCGCGTGATCAACATTGCGATCGATGTGGTCCTGACGGCCGTCTGCCTGCTGATGATCCTGCCGCTGGTCTTCCTCGTCTCCAACGCGTTCAAGACGCCACAGGAGATGCTGGCCTGGCCCCCGACAGTCATTCCGGACGATCCAACTGTCGCGAACTTCAAGGCGGTACTGGCCGACACTCCACTGCTGCGTTGGATCGGAAACAGCATCCTGTTCTCGACCCTGTCTACCATTTGCATTCTCGCGACGTCGGCGATCACTGGCTACATCTTGGGGAAGTTTCGCTATCGCGTGCTCAACGTGTTCTTTGCCATCATCCTCGCCACGGCCATTGTGCCGTTCGAGGTTTACATGATCCCGCTTTACTTCCAGGCGAAGGCGCTCGGCATCCTCAACTCTACCTGGGGGTTGCTGCTGGGCTACCTGGTGATGAGCTTCGGTATCTTCCTCATCCGACAGAATGTGATCCACTCCATTCCAGACGAATTGCTGGAGGCAGCCAGGATCGATGGTGCCGGGGAGTTCTGGATCTTCTTGCGCATCGTTCTCCCTCTCCTGCGCGGCGCTCTCGGAGCTCTTGGAGTACTGGCCTTCTTCCAAGCTTGGACGGCCTTCGCTTGGCCTTTGATCGTAGCAACGACCCGGGACAGCTACACGATCGAGGTGGGGCTTGCTCTGTTTCAGACGGGCTTCACTGTTGATCTTGGACGGCTGAGCGCGGCCTCCGCGCTGGTCCTCATTCCAAGTATTACGCTGTTCGTCCTGCTGCGCCGGAACTTCGTGCAAGGCGTGGCGAGCACGGGGTTGAAGGAATGACCGCATCGGACCCCTCGCTGGTGGATGTGCATGCCCGCTATGTACAGTCCAATGCGGCAACCCTACGTTGGATGCTCGCGCGCCCGCGCCTTGCCGGCGCTTTCCTCAACACCAAGGTCAACAGTCTGAGCCTCGCGGACTATGGAGACGCAGACGGGGTCCGCGGGCCGTCCTACCTCTATGGTTGGATCCAGGGGCGGGGGCTTGAGGCAGTTGCGACGCATGCGGAGTTTTTCGAGACGGAGGATCCCAGCCTCGCCGCAGAACTCGATGCGGCAGGTGTCGCTCTCTATCATGCACTCTGCGATCTGAAGCGCCGCGATGGACACGGCTATTTCTGCTACGACCGCGACCTGAACCCCGTCTATGTGAGTTCCGACGGCATGCTGCACCAGCAGTCTGCTGCTGACGGGGTGTTCACCTATTCGGATGCTTTCTTTGCCAAGGGCCTTATCGCCGGGGCGGCACGCTATGCTCCGGCGGACGTTCCGGAGCATCTCACCTACTTGGCCGAGGTGGTCGATGCGATCGAACGGCGACGGTTCCAGATGGACGAGCGCTGTCGCCTCTCGCCCCAAACAGCTTTAGATGAGCCTGAGGATTTCGGTCCGCGGATGATCCTTCTCGGCGCGGCGGGCCTCCTCCACCGCGTTGGGCGGAGCGAGCACTCAGCCTTCGCAGATCGCTTCATTGCCTATATTCTCGAACGTCATTTTGACCCGGAAAACGGCCTGTTGCGCAATGTTCCGGGGATGGATACCTGCAATGTCGGGCATGGTATCGAGTTCGTGGGCTTCGCGCTGGACCACCTGCAGGGCAGCGCCGAACCCGCTCTAGTGCAGCAGCTTCAGTCCGTGCTTAGCTCCTCCTTTACTCGCGGCTTCGTTGGACCCGGGCTTTGCCTCTCGATTTCAGCCGCAACAGGCGATCCCCTAATTCCTTACTGCCCCTGGTGGTCTCTGCCCGAGACCATTCGGTCTGCCGCCTTGTGCTTCGCCGCAACAGGTGACGGCGAGATCCTGCGCATCTGGGAGCAAGCCGACCATGCGTTCTTCACGCACTACTGGCGGGGCTCCTTGGCTTATCAAACTCTGACGCGGGATGGACCGGTTGATTTCGTTCCGGCAACGCCAGACCTCGATCCCGGCTATCACACGGGGTTGAGCCTTCTGGCCGCTATTCATATAGCCGACTGGATCTTGACCCGTCCTATTGACCCTCAAGCTACGAGGTAGCGTCCTAGTTCTTTCGAAGTCTCAGATATTCTCAGATCCGATCGGCTTAGACCGCCAAGGGCTTGCCTGTGCCTCGCGTTCGTGCCGAAAGCCACTGGCCTGAACGGCCATTGATGCAGTGAGTACAGACATCCTGGCACAGCATTCCGTATAGCTTGCTGATCAGAATGTTTGTTAAAATATACGTTATAACATGCGATATCACCGACTGAGGGCTCCTTCCCACCAGCAACCCACACAGGATTGATTGTGATCCGTCTGACCCATAAATGAGAGCCCTGGACGCACTCGGGATGCGACATGGCCTCACGCAAGACTCTGAACGCGAAGAACCTCGAGGCACTTGGAGCCGAGCGTCTGGCTGAGCTGTTGATCGAGATCAGCCGGGGCAATGCGGCGGCCCAACGCCGCCTGCGGCTGGAACTGGCGGGTGCTGCCAGCCCTGCCGACATGGCGCAGGAGATCCGCAAGCGCCTCACAGCCATTGCCCGCTCCCGCTCCTTCGTCGATTGGCACCAGCGTAAGGCCCTTGTTGCGGATCTTGAGACCCAGAGACAGGCCATTGCTCAGGTCGCCAAAGTCGATGCAGCTGAAGCGCTGGACCTTCTCTGGCGTTTCATGGCATTGGCCAATTCGATCTTCAATCGCTGTGATGACAGCAGTGGGAGCGTGATTGCGGTCTTTCAGACCGCCTGCCGTGATCTGGGGGACATCGCCACCGCAGCGGATGCCGCTCCCAACGTGCTGGCTGAGCAGGCTTACCGTGCTTTGATCGAAAACGAGTATGGTCAGTATGACGGCCTGATTGGGGTTCTGGCTCCGGCACTCGGCGCGGCAGGCCTCGACCACCTCAAGCACCTCATCCTCAAGCTGTCACAGGAGCCGCGGCAGAAGCGTCGTGCCGAAGACCGGAAGGTCATTGGCTGGGGGATGGGCGGACCCTTGTACGCCGATGAGCTGGCTGAGCGCCATCGCAGCAGCACTGTTCGAATGGCGCTGGAGGCGATTGCGGATGCGCAGGGCGATGTGGACGCCTTCATTGCCCAGCAAAGTGAGAAGGCTCGAGGCGTTGCGAGTGTTGCTGTGGAGATCGCACAACGGCTCCTGGCTGCGGGCCGCGCTGACGAGGCCTGGGCTGCCATCAATGCCGTCGATCAGGACCGGCCCGGCTGGATCCCCGTCGAATGGGAGCAGACCCGGCTTGAGGTGCTCGAGGCCCTTGGACGAGCCGATGAGGCGCAGGCGTTTCGCTGGACCTGCTTCGAGCGCTCGCTCAACCCAGAGCACCTGCGCTCCTACCTCAAGCGTCTGCCCGACTTCGAGGATCTTGAGGCTGAGGAGCGGGCCATCGCCCATGCGCGGAACCATCCGAGCGTGCACCATGCCTTGGGTTTTCTGGTGAGTTGGCCAGCGCTGGAGCATGCCGCGCACCTGGTGCTCACCCGCGCAGACGAACTCAACGGTGACTTCTACGAGATCCTGGCGCCGGCCGCGGCTGCGCTGGAGGCAAAACATCCACTTGCGGCTACCGTTCTCCGCCGGGCCTTGATCGACTTTGCCCTAGAGCGGAACCGGACCAAGCGGTACCAGCATGCCGCTCGCCACCTTGAGGAGTGCGAAAACCTTGCTGACCGGATCGAGGATTTCGGCAGGTTCGAGGCTCATGAGGCCTATGTGAGACGCCTCAAAGCCGAACATGGCCGCAAAAGCTCATTCTGGAGCTTCGTTTCTTGAGGAGTTCACCGCCACTGCAGCCCTGCCCGTACAATGGCAAAGGCTAGAGGCTGAGATCTCGCTTCTCGTAAACGGTGCTGATCGAACTGCCATCCCAGACATAGGTCAGGTGCCGCTCCTGGCGGCAGTTCGACAGAACCCGGGGCTTGAAGATGGCCACGCATTCACCGCCCGGTTTGCGCACGCTGTCATACGCAAAACCAGAGGAGCCGCTGTTGCGGATCTCAATCGCAAGAGCCTGTGACGCAGTATAGCTGCTCGGGTCATAGATCCCCAGCATGGTGTCCCTCATTCCCCGGATGTCATGCAGCACCGCATCGAGGTCAACGGCATATACCCGCATATCGAGCTCGATCCTGGGCTCGCTGGTTGCCCGCAGAAATGCCTCCCGGTGGTACTTGGTTTCGGCAATCGCCGTCTCGAGTGTTCGGCCCGCGTAGAACACGCCAAAGCTGCCATCGGTGAAGCGGCTGCCGTAAGGCGGTAGGTGAGTGAATGCCGCCATGATTGGGCTGGTGCCGGGGCCGCTGATCCGGTCTTCCGGAGGGACAAGGTTGAGAGAGCCCACCTCATTCCGCAACCGGTCATTGGTCATGCTCTCGATGTCGAGGACCGTTTCGAGATCGGCAGGATCTGTGACCCGCTCGAACAGATTGATCGGCGGGAAGCGGCTCGGGATGATCCGATAGCAGGGCAGCCATCGGACAGCAGAAGTAGGGATCAACCTTATCCTCGCTGGGCGTCGACGTAACGGCGGACGAGATTAAGATCGGCAACATTCCCTCCAAGCATCACATCAAGCGCTGAGCGGCCATTGAAAGGTTGGGCGGCATTCGGCTTTTTCACCCAAGCATCAGCAGCCTGCTCGCTTGGCAGCAGGATCTGGAGGCCACGATAGATGCCAAAGATATAGGACAGGCGCTCGAAGGTATCCCTCGACAGAGAGGCCTCGTCAGGCCGGTCACGCCACTTATAGAAGGTTGATCGAGGCGGCTGACCAAGAACAACCATCTGCTCGGCTGGGGTCAGCTGCCAAGCATCGGCAATGCGAAAGAAAGTCCGAAGCCCAGGACCAGCTTTGTTGGGTCGTGGTGTGCTCTCGGCTCTTAAGGCAACCATGAGTTCTCGTCCATTTGTAGACAACTTGCTATATAATGCCACAAATGGACAACTTATCAAGGCGAAAGCGGTTCCTGTCAGCCTCACAGTATCGTTCCCTGCCCTGTCCCGGCTTGCATCTAGCCGTTCTTATGCATGGGAAGGTTGATGAAGGCTGGCGAGTGTAGCTTAAGCACTTGAAGCAGCGTAGGATTTGGTTGTTGAGACTAATCCCTGCCACCAATTGCCCTGTGCCACACTCGCCATGCCGGACGATACACCTGCCACCTTCCCGTTTCCAGCCGTTGGCCGCAAGAAGATCACCGCTGCTTTCGACGGTGGGCGCCTG
>NZ_VOSK01000317.1 GCF_009296175.1 Microvirga tunisiensis
CACGTCTGGCGGGCAATCCACCGCGCCCGCCAGCTGACTTCGCTGCCGTTGACTTGCTACTGACCTTCGAGGGCGCTTGTCCCTGAGTTCGGCCCGCAGGGGCCAAATTTTTGATTTGCTTTTTTAAAGCAGGTTAATTCGACGAGCGCACCCGAAGTTCCAGGCAATGTTTCAGCGGCTCAATCGCCACCCTGATGGCTTAAGAGATAGACACCATCGGATACCATCCCTTGTCGGTGAGGAACTTCCCCTCATCTCAGAGCATAGAAGCTTAGCGGGCCAGAAGAGCCCCGCTTGAATGGGAGGAAACGCCGATGCCGACGAGCCCTGCCTCTGCCCCGCTCTCACGCCGCACCATGGCCTATGTTCTGGCCGGAGGACGCGGCAGCCGTCTCCTGGAGCTCACCGACAAGCGCGTCAAACCAGCCGTGTACTTCGGGGCCAAGTCGCGCATCATCGACTTTGCCCTCTCGAACGCCCTCAACTCCGGCATCCGCCACATTGCGGTCGCCACCCAGTACAAGGCTCACAGCCTGATCCGGCACCTGCAGCGCGGCTGGAACTTCCTCCGAGCCGAGCGCAACGAGAGCTTCGACATCCTGCCAGCCAGCCAGCGCGTCTCCGAGACCATGTGGTACGAGGGCACAGCCGACGCGGTCTACCAGAACCTCGACATCATCGAGAGCTATAGCCCTGAGTTCATCGTGATCCTAGCGGGTGATCACATCTACAAGATGGACTACGAGATCATGCTTCAGCAGCATGTCAGCCAGGGCGCTGACGTGACGGTCGGCTGCATCGAGGTGCCCCGCGCCGAGGCGAGCGGCTTCGGGGTCATGGCCGTCGATGAGCACCACCGTATCCTCTCGTTTCTGGAGAAGCCGAAGGACCCGCCCGGCATGCCCGACAAGCCTGAGATGGCGCTGGCCAGCATGGGCATCTATGTCTTCTCCACCCGTGTGCTGTTCGATCAGCTCCGGCGCGATGCGGCCGAGCCGGGCTCCAGCCGGGACTTCGGCAAGGATCTCATTCCGTACCTGGTGCAGCACGGCAAAGCTGTGGCGCACCGCTTCCCCAGCTCTTGTGTGCGCTCCTCCGATGAGGCGGAAGCCTACTGGCGCGATGTTGGCACGCTCGATGCCTATTGGGCGGCTAACATCGACCTGACCCAAGCCACACCGGGCCTGGATCTGTACGACACCGCTTGGCCGATCTGGACTTACGCTGAGATCACCCCGCCGGCGAAGCTGACACAGGATGGGCCTGGGCGAGGGGAGGCGATCGATTGCATCCTCTCCGGCGGCTGCGTGGTGTCGGGAGCCGTTCTGCGGCGCTCATTGCTATTTACCGGAACGCGTGTCCACCCCGGTGCTCAGCTGGAGGAATCCGTGGTGCTGCCTGGGGTCGAGATTGCCCGCTCAGCCCGGCTGAGGAAGGTCATTGTTGATCGCGGCGTTCGGATCCCGGAAGGGCTCGTGGTGGGTGAGGATCCGGAACTAGACCGGCAGCGCTTCCGGCACACTGAGAGCGGCATCTGCCTCATTACCCAACCCATGGTAGATAGGCTTGGGTTATAGGCGAGGCGCAGTCCGGCTCATGAGTTGTGTCAATCCGGGTCCATGCGCGCTGCCGGATTTCCTTCCGCCACTCTCCGCCAGTCCTACCATGTCACCGTCACAGTTCAGTCGAATAGAAAGTTTCGAGAGCCCACAGCGGCGGCGCGTCGGGAGGGCTGGTGCGGACCAAAGCCCAAACGCCGTCGGGATCATCGCGCCAAGCATCAATATGCCTTTGCTGGACCTCGAAGCGCATGTTTTGGAACGTCCTCCAGCATGGGTTTTGGACTTCGCCTACGTCAGCCCAGCTGACCATCGCCTTGATCACGCCTCCCTCCCGGCGGAACGGCATCCGTTGCGGCAGCAGTGTTCGCTGGCATGCTTAGGCCCGCCAGGATAGTCGCGACCGGCTCACCTTATCAACACTCAGGCGAAGTAAGGCAGCAGGCGTCGGCAGTGCCAGGACGTCCCTCTGTGCCCTCATCCCGTGTTCTCTCATGCGGATGATCTGGGTCGCGTCTTCAGAGGGCATCTGGGTTGGGGTTATACCTGATCCGAATGCCAATGGTCAGAGCATCCGCCGGCATTCAAAACTTCCGATGCGGCAGGCTCTATAGGAACTCCGAAAAAGCTTGCGCCCTATGCATCTCTGCAGGCCAAGCTAAGACCTGGGCGCTCTTCCGTAGTAACGCATACCACCTAATGACTAAACCGGGCAGTTTACCTCTTGATCATACCAGCGTTCTTCATCTTCATTGATGAATACGCTGCGTCGGCGCTGGGCTGACTTTGGGGCAAGTGATGTTCCACGATGAACTTGGCTGCAATGCCCACTCCAACGAACAGGTTACAGGCCTGCCTCGTGGCTCAGGCGCACCTGTCGCAACAGAGTTGCTGTGCAGCAACTTGTTACTGCGGGCCGGTCTCATGCACCTTTTGGCCAGCACGCGCTTTGCAGTGGCTGACGAGAGCCGCAGCGGGAATAGCTTGCCCTCAGGTCGGTCTAGCTTAACGCCGGCTCTGTACATCGTTGATGCGAGCGGATCATTGCAACAGACAGTCGGCTTTGTGCAAGATGCCAGGAGCAAGCAACCGACGGCTCGCTTCGTCGCCATCGCTGATAGCTTTGACCTCGGTTTGATCCAGCTTGCGATTGCTGCCGGGGTCGATAGCTTCTGTCTTTCCACCAGAGGACGCGAGGTTCTGGTCACCATTCTTGATCTCACGATGGCGGGCGGACAATTCCTGCCCGGAACGGTGCTTCAGTCTCTCTTGAGCCAAGCTCACACGATGTCCGGAGCAGGCCAGATCGCTGCTGCGTCGTGCGGGAATGCCCCTGATCCGAGAGCAACGAAGCTTTCACCGCGAGAAGCCGCCATTCTGCAGTCCCTCATGGGCGGTGACGCCAACAAGGTCATTGCAAGGAAACTCAATGTCGCAGAGGCGACCGTTAAAGTGCACATAAAAGCGATCCTGCGGAAGACTGGTGCCGCCAATCGTACTCAGGCCGCCATGTGGGCCAACGAGAACCTGCGACCTGGAGAGCAACCGTCCCTGAGCAACTGATCACGACGGCTCGTTCTCGAGGAATGGGCCTCACACGTCGTGCTGCCGACCCCTCGTGTGCTCCTCCGGTAACCTCGCATAGCGGTTTACGAGAAGGCTGGAAGTGCCGCCGACGAACTGGCGGCTGGCAGGTGCTGTCCATTGACGTGGACATGCCGTCCTCAAGAGGCGGCATAGCGGGGACCGAACAGGTCTGCGCGGAGGGGCCGCCCATCCTGATGATTTCTCAGGCGGCTCCTGTTCTAACGGGATCCCGGACACACCCATACGCCCCCAAGGCCCCAGTTTCAGGGCCACTGTTGTCAGGCACACCAGCGAGATGATGGAGCCTTCGCCCGAGTGGGCCGCGGATCATCCGAGAGCGCAGACCGCGCCGGAAAAGTCCTGCGGCCGTGAAAGCTTATGACGCCGCTCGCGACGGAATGGGGCCGCCGGATCAACTGGCGTGAACTCTGATATGGGAACCCCAGCCGTCTAGGGACTTTCCCGAACTGGATTTCCGCTGCCAAGATGCTCTAAGCTGCTCGATACAGAACAGAAACCTGAAGCGGGGCCATGAACTCGAACCTGGATGGAGCGCAGCCGATCGCACCCGAGCAGGGCGGCGATGCCGCCGACGAACTCGCCTACCGCCTGCGCCAGCAGCAGCTCACGGCACGCTTCGGACTCTTCGCCCTCAAGACGCACGACATCGACGCTCTCCTCCAGGAGGCAACCCGTACCTGCGCCGAAGGGCTGCACAGCGAGTTCTGCAAGATCATGGAGTTCCTGCCCGCCGAGAACGAGTTCGTGGTCCGGGCGGGCGTGGGCTGGAAGCCGGGGGTGGTTGGGGCCGCTCGCACCGGAGCCGACCTGGAGAGCCCTGCCGGCTTTGCCCTCAAGACGGCCCAGCCCGTGATCTCCAATCACTTGGCCGAAGAGACACGCTTTCGCACGCCAAGGCTCCTCGTGGATCACGGCGTGAAGCGAGCCATTAACGTCATCATCCAAGGGGATGGCGGTCCCTTCGGCGTCCTCGAGGTGGACAGTCCAATTGGGGGGCGGTTCACCGAGCACGATCTCGCCTTCATGCAGGGGTTTGCCAACCTGCTGGGTGTCGCCATCGAGCGGCAGCAGGCCGAGGAGGAACTCAGGGCCAACAAGACCCTTCTCCAGCAGGCCCTGGAGGACCAGGACGTGCTGACCCGGGAGATCAGCCACAGGGTCAAGAACAGCCTCCAACTCGTGGCCGGCCTGCTGAACATGCAGGGCCGGGCATCCGGAAACGACGACCTGCGCCGGGCACTTGCCGACGCCGAGGCTCGGGTGCACACCATCGCCCAGGTTCATGACCGCCTGTGGCGGCACAATGAAATGCGCTCCGTCAATCTAGCGGAGTTCCTTGGTGAGTTGTGTGTGAAGCTTCGAGCCACATCATCCAACGTCACGTTGGGATGCAGCGTCGACCCAGTGATCGTTCCGACCGACCTTGCAGTACCTTTGGGGCTGCTGGTCAATGAGCTGGTCACCAACGCCTTCAAGTACGCCTACCCTGAAGGGACTGGTGAGGTTCGGGTCGAGCTGACGTCGGACAGCCCGGAGCGCCTCCGGCTCGAGGTATCGGACCAAGGCATCGGGCTGCCATCAGACTTCAACCCGGCAAGATCCAGAAGCCTCGGGATGCGGCTCGTGGCCAGCCTGACGCGGCAACTGGAAGGGCAACTGGAGTGGCAGGATGCGCAGCCGGGCACCAGATTCGTACTCGAAGTGTCGGCCCAGGACGGTCCACAAGTCCATCTCTAGTACTTCCGGATCGATCAGGCAGCTGGCTGGTGCCGACCTCCGGGCCGGACGATCACCGCTGCCTTAGAATCCCTTCGGCTCCGATCCTGTGGGGACAACCTGGGCACTGTGGCCCATTATGTCGCAGGAAGAAGTGCCTCTTCAGAGGAACTAAGTTCCTAGCTACGCGTTTCAGCGGGGCTATGTCCAAACCAGTGGACTGCGTTAGGGATATGGCCCTTCTTGGCCGACACGCCTCGCCTGCTGAACTCAGGTAAAAGGACGGTCATATCCCGATCAAACAGGCTCAACACAATTGGGGGCAGTCCAAGCATGGTTCACGATGTTGCACAGAAAGAGCAGGCCCTTGCCATCGCTCAGCATCCGATCCAGCCAGTCACGACCGTTCTGATCTGTCAAAACATTCTTCTTCGCACCGGCCTGAGCCAAGTTCTTTCAGGAACCAGGTTCGTCGTGTCACGGGACGTCTGCGCAACCTCGTCAGACCCTTACGCTCTCACCGACCAAGATCCTGTGCTCTTCCTCATTGCTGAAGCTTGCCCGTCTGACGAGTATCGTCGAATGATTGAGCGATTGAAGGCCCAGTGCCCCAAGGCACAGGTGGTTATTGTCGCCGATTCTTTGGAATCCAAGGCTGTGATCGATCTCTTCCAAGCTGGATTGCACGGACTGTGCTCGACAGCTATGGGAGCCAACACCTTGGTCAAGGCTCTTGACCTCGTGATGCTCGGCGAGACCTTTATTCCGGCTGCTGTGAGCCTTGCTCTGCTCAATCAGACGGCAAGCCGTCCTCAGTTCCGCTCAGGTGTTTCCATTGCCCCCATGCCAGCGAATGACTTTGCTCCCGCAAGTCGACTGTCAACTCGCGAGGCCCAGATCCTGCACCACCTGACGCAGGGCGCCTCAAACAAGCTCATTGCACGGGACCTTGGAGTTGCTGAGGCGACCGTGAAGGTTCACATCAAAGCCATTCTTCGGAAGGTAAAGGCCGCCAACCGGACCCAGGCCGCAATGTGGGCGCAGCAGCACCTAAATTCTGCAGCCAACAACGCGATCATTGCTGCCGAGTAGCGCAACAAGGTCCGGGATGAAGCCTCTCCCCCCAGGGCAGCCTTATGCTGCGTCGAGCATCTGATCTCTGCGCTGTGCAAGAAGGGCTAGGGCGTCCCGAGCGTACTCACGAAACTCTTCCTTGAGGAATTCGGGCTCGCTCTCCCAATCGGGCGCTTCTTCCTGCGCGTCATAGAAAGCGCGAGCAACGTGCTCGACCTGCTGGCGAAGATGATCCATGGAGGGCCCCTACAGTGCTTGAGTGTTCTTATTGCCTCTCCCCAATAGCCATTCCGGTGCTGATTGTTGGTGCTGAACCGGTCCAGGGAGAGTGCTGCACAAGACTTACAGTCACGCTTTTGTGATCCGCAACTCAGCTATTGGGGTAACCCAAAAGAGCTAGAAGTTCCCGAGCCGTTGCTCCGGCACCGTCAGGTTAACCGGTGAGTGACCGGATGGAAGCATAGGTGAGGGATGAAGAACGCCCATCCTCCTCGCTACGCTCGCCACCGCTTCCCGGCTGAAGTGATCAGCCATGCCGTCTGGTTGTACTTTCGGTTTCCCTTGAGCCTGCGGATGGTCGAGGAGATGCTGGCCGCCAGAGGCATCGAGGTCAGCCACGAGACGGTGCGGCAGTGGGCCCTGAAGTTTGGCCAGGCCTTTGCCAATCGGTTCCGCCGCCGCCTTCCTGCGCGGGGTGACAAATGGCACTTAGACGGTGTGTCACGAACACATTTCTGAAGGAGGAGATGTGGAGCTGTACAAGAGATGAGGGTCGGCCCCTCGAGGTCCGCAGTCAGGTGCCGACCTCAAACCCCTGCAAGCTGCGGCCGTCAAGAGC
>NZ_VOSK01000318.1 GCF_009296175.1 Microvirga tunisiensis
CCCCCGCGTCCTGCTCCCGCAAAATTCCAATAATCTGCTCTTCCGTGAACCGTGAACGCTTCATTGTCCGTCCTTGTGAGGGGCCGGACTCTAACTCAACGTGGAGGAAAATTTCAGCGGCAGGTCAGGCCCAGTTCGTCGGGCGTGTGCCGGCTGATCAGAGCGCGGATCTGGACTTCCTGCTCGGCCTGGAGAAACCGTCCTGTGCCAGGGGCCGGGCCCCGCGGTCCGCTGGCCAATCCGGCCAGTCCCTGCTCGGCGAAGCGGCGGCAGATATCGAATACGCCTGTCCGGGTCAGGCCCACCTGCGCGGCAATGGCATCATAGGTCAGGCCGCTGTTGCGCAGGCCGACGACCTGTCGCCGACGCTCCTCTTGCGCGGCTGCTGGCAGCTTGCGCATGTCGACATGTTTCATCCCGCCAAACTGGATCGCTCGGCCGCAGATTTCTAGAGTACCCAAGCCGGATCAATAATGCTAGTGCGAGGCGAATGATGCCGCCCGGAGTTCTCAGTCCTCCGTCTCTCACTCTCTCAGTTTTTTGGACTGCATCTTTGCCGCCACGGCCTTTCACATACTCAATGTCTACAAAACCCCGCGCATCATTCTTCAGACAATCACGCCGCAGATCGCGGATGCATTCAATAGGCATTTCAACGCGAAGGCCTAGCGCGAATATGAACGCAGCAGTATCCTCCGTGGTAAGGGCAACACTGGCCGTAAGCTCATCCCATGTTGAGTATGGCACGTCGCTTTGCTTAAGGGGCTTTCGACGAGATGGTGAGAATCTATGCCCTTGGGCGATCCGTGTGAAAATTTCTTCCGCTTTTGTGCGCTCGGGCCTGTTCAGAAGTTGCTGGTAGTACTCTTGGCCCGTGAGCACGCGATCTCTAATTTCAGCCACTCTTTTGTCACAGGCGGCAACAAGCTCATTGTTGACGAACTCGGAAAGAGGTTCCCGAGGAACATGCATTTTTGCCTTATGGTGGCTTTTAAAATTCAGGCGAGTGCATGTGTCTTTACCTAGTAAATTGCTGTTTGATTCTCTGATCTTTCGCAGCACATTTACAATAAATGAGATCTCATTGTATTTTCCGGGCAGGTCAAATGTATCTAGGTCTTCGGGTCTGATTGAAATCAGACCTCGAATTTGTTCGTCGAGGTGGTTCGCTTCGAGGTGCCGACAGAACTTTCTCCAAATTTGGTCACATTGCTGCACAGTATCCGTGGTGACGCCCGCAAAGTGGTCAGCGGCGAGTGGTCCGAAGTAGGTAGCCAGATCCCGCGCAATAGCACCTACGCCTGTGTTCGCGAAAACCCATGTCCATTCCCGACCTCGTCGATCTTTGTGGGTGTATGAGAGCAGTGGGTAGCTCTGACCTTGAGCTGGGGTGACATCCCCAGCGGTGAATGTCACTCTTTTGACCATCGCAATGCTAGCTTTTCTGAGAAAGGAGATTGTCAAAGAACTCCGCGGCGATTTCGATCCTTTCTTTGACTTCGTCTATATACAAAAGATAACGCTCTGTTGTGGTGCTGGATGAATGGCCCAGCCACTTTTGGATTTGCCTCAGAGGGTCGCCAACGAGACGCAAATATAAATCGCGCTGGCGGTCGTCACGCTTCAACTTAGCAAAGGGCTCTAATTGGCCAACCTCCGCCTTAATAAGGTGGCTAAGCCAATATACTGCAAATGTGTGGCAAAGAGTGTGAGGCCCTACTTCCATCCGAAGATCGTGTTTTTTGCAGCGGGCTTCAGCGCGATTGAACACCGACTGCCACGCTGTAGGCGCCATCGGAGTTCCGTCTTGCTGCAGCCATAGGAGGGCTGGTTCACCATCCTCGAGTGGAGAATGTTTGTCTGGTACAAGGATAAGACGCTTTCGCTCGCTGATGCTCAGCTTAGAAGCAGGAATAGTAAGATGTTGGTTGTAGAGGTGAATACGATCACCATCCGCAAGGCAGCCAATCAGCGCTTCCGAGTTGGCTTGTCGTGCTCCGGAGCCAGCGCGCCAACGAGCAACGGCAATGCTTCTCTCCTCTCGGATGTACGGCTCGATAAATTGTAGCGCGACACGCCTTGGGAACGGCACAGCACGGGTCCTTCTCCCCTTGGTGATAGGTGAGGGGATGACAGTCTCTGATATCCGTCGGTTGGCAAACGCATGGGAACTCGAGTCTGGAAGTTCCAGTTTAAGTAGACTACTCGCTTCCTCAAGACGTAGGCCAGTTGTTACCAGGAGTTCCGCAAAAGCTGCGTCGCGCAATGGCGTTCGATTCCTAAAATTGTGATCTCGAGTACCGTTAGGAAGCGTTCCCAGCAGCCCAACATTTCGGAACATCAAGTAACATTCTAGCGAGATCATCTTGATGTCGCCCTTGTGTGACAAACGATCCCGGCGAAAGTTCGTGCTCGGGCGTAACGAAATATGTTTGTTGTCGAGTGCCCAATCGTAGAACCTTGACATTGAGGTTCTAGAGCGTTGCCAGGAAGTTGCCTGCAGGCGATGGTTAAGATCTCCGTCTCGACGTACACTGCGATATAACTTGATGTCCTCGGTTGTAGCTTCCAGCAAACCTTTCTCCATTTGGTCCATAAACCGGGCGAACACGACAAGGTCCCTGCCGTAGTCAGCGACGGTCTTAAGGCTAACTCCGTCACTTCGGAGGTATCTTAGGAAGCAGTTGATCGCTGTCTCGCTGCTGACACCGTTCTGATCACGAGCAACGGCTATTGGCATTCCGGACTCGTGGAACGGCAGTGACGGCTTGAGATGTGGTTGTGCTGATCGCAGGTATTCGCTGAAACCTGGAACTAGCTCAATGCCATCCAGAAAGATTGGAGCGGTTGCAGCGTGCCAGTCAAAAAAATATAGGTCCATCACTCTGGCTCATCCGACAGCTTGCTGGATCTTCTTGTTAGGCTACAGGGTAACTGCATACCAGAAGGTTAATTGAACTGGGAGAGTTTCCCCGGCGATTGCGGCTGCATTAGCTGAAATTTGTCTCAGCACCTGTATAAGACCTCTGCGTCGAGCCGGAGATTGCCCGGAACCGCGATCTGGTCATGGACCGGATTTCCGGTACCGTGGACCTCAATCGGGCCTGCATCCGCGGCGCCAGAGAGCGAGGAATCCTCGATCGGTTGATGCCGGTATTGCAGGGCTGGATGCCTGAGGACTATGTCCGCTGCCTCGAGCGCATGCCTGACCTCTCCGGATTTCCGATCGTCGGTGTCGGCTCCATGTGCCGGAGGCACCTCCACGGCCCACAGGGCATTCTGCAGGTCATTGAGACCCTCGACCGCGAACTGCGCGGAACATCCATCCGGCTTCACCTCTTCGGCCTCAAAGGGGTAGGGGCTGCCGAGCTCCGCCAGCATCCCCGCGTGGCAACAGTGGACTCCCAGGCCTACGGGACAAAGGCCCGGGTTGAGGCGCGGGAAGCCGGGATGAGCAAGACCAACCAGTTCCTCGCCCAGATCATGACCGAATGGTACCTGAAGCAGGTAGAGGCCCTTCAGGCTTCGGCCGGCGAGAACCGCCATCCGCCGGCACTCCTCGACCTGAGAATGTCGCCTCCACTGAGCCCCTTTGAGGCACGGCTTCATCGGGCCCGTGAACAGATGCGCGAGCTCCTCGAGGCAGGCGAGATCGATTGGCAGCAGCTTCATGATGAAAGCGTGCTCGCCTTCACCTGCGAGGACGACGAGGCCGAGACCTCTTCCCGTCCAGAACGGGCTTTGGCTGCCTGACAGCTTCGATTGGCGGCGCCGCGTCATCGACCAGGCCTACCTGCTGGCAGAGGTGGTCTCCAGCACCGACGACGACCGGATTGTCGAGACGGGGGGCGTTGGATCGATGCCAGGGTCCGGCTCTACAAGGCGCACCCCCATTGCGAAGCCGTCCTCGTGATCGAACAGGCGCGCCCAGAGGTAACCTTGAGGAAGAGGACCAGCGAAGGTTGGACGGTCTCGGCCCTCATGGACATGGGTGACGAGATCGTCCTGCCGGGCTTCGGCCTGCGCTGCACCCTCGGCGACATGTACGCCAACACCTCGCTCAGGCCCCGTCCGATCCGTGGTCCGAGTCCATGACGGACCTAACTCCCTTATGGGGCGTTCGCTCCCCTCTTGCGGATCACCACCTTCGCGATCCGGTAGCAGGCGGCAGCCACGGCCGTCTCGAAACCCGTCACCAACGCCTCGTCGCCATTCTCGCGAATGCGCGATCCAGGCCAAATCACATCGCTACTGCGGGGACACCGTCTGGCATTCCGGCAGGCGGTGAACTCGCGCCGTCATAGCCTGCAACTGCTCAGGCTTGATACAAGGCGGGAAGCCGGCGGATTGCATCCCTTCGACCAGCCGCTGCCGCTCGGTATCAGTGTAGCCGGGGCTGTTCAGGGCAAAGCTCTCGGTCGTCAGGTCGGGATAACGATTGAGCGCTTCGAGGACCGTTGCCCTCGCTTCTCCCTGGCGGCCAAGCGCCGCATAGGTCACGGCCGCCTGCACCCAACCGCCGCGTGTTCGGGTCAGCGGATCCTCATGCTCCACGAGACGCAGGGCGTCCTCGTAGCGGCCAGCCATCATGTAGGCCAGCTTGTAGTACCCCGCAGCCGAGGCTGAGTAGTTCGGGTTGAGGCGGATGGCCCGATCCGCTGCCTGTGCGCCGCGCTCGGGCTCACCGAATTTGCTCGCCCACCCGGCATAGCTCGTGAGGATGCCGACGTCGCTCGGGTTCAGCCGCAATGCCGTCTCGAACTCGGCTTTCGCCCGCGGCAGGTCGCCCGCCATTCCGAGGATATGGCCAAGTGTTGCATGGGCGGCTTCGTCCTGGGGATCGAGTTCGACGCCGCGCCGGATCGCCTGCATCGCGGCCGCCCGCGCGGTGTCGGCATCCGCGCCATAATGCATCGTCAGGTCGTGGGCGGCGGCCAACGCGACCCAGGCGCGGGCGAGTCTCGGATCCTGGTCCACCGCCTGCTCGAGCCAGCGGATCGCCTCCTCAATGCTTTCCTTGGTGAGGTGACCCATTGCCTCCTGGCCCATCCGATAGAGGTCGTAGGCTTCCAGGTCCTCCGGTCGCGCGCGTCGGCCTGCCACCCGCTCCGCTTCCAGGATTGCCCCACCTGAGGCGGCCAGCCGGGTGGCCACCTGCTCGGCGACTTCGGCCTGCACCGCAAAGACGTCCGTGGCAGGCCTGTCCCAGCGTTCGGACCACAGGTGCGTGCCGCGATCGGCCTCGATCAACTGCGCCGTCACGCGGACCTGCTCGCCGCTCCGCTGGACCGAGCCTTCCAGCACGTAGCCGACATCCAGCGCCTTGCCGACCGCCCGGATGTCGACCGGCTTGCCGGCGTAGGCCGCGGTGGCGTTGCGCGCCATGACATCCAGGTCACGGTAGCGGGAAAGGTCCGTGATGATGTCTTCGGTCATCCCGGCCGCCAAGCGCCTCGACGCATCGTCGCCGCCGAGATTGTCGAACGGCAGCACGGCGATCGAGGGCTTGCCGATAATGGGAATGCTGATGGCAGTCTCGGCGACGGTAGGCTCGCGGATCGTGGGCTTGGTCCCTTGAGACCACCACCAGAAACCAGACCCCATGAGGAGCAGGATCACCGCAAGAGGGGCAACGAGGGGCCAATGGCGGATGATCTGGGTGCGCCACCGCCAGCCCTGCTTGTTTCCCGCCATTCTCAGGGCATAGGTGCGGACGGGCCGAGAGATGTTCTTGACGCGCTTCTGTCCGGTAAAGTCGAAGGGCACATTGAGCTTGCCCTTCAGGTGATCGTAGGCGGTTCCCGAGACCATCACCCCGCCGGGCGTGCAGAGCTGCTCCAGACGCGCGGCGATGTTCACCCCGTCGCCAAGCAGGTCCTCGCCATCGACCACCACGTCGCCGAGGTTGATCCCGATCCGGAACACGATCCGGCGCTCCGGCGGGACCAACTCTTGCGAGGTGGCCGTCCTTTCCTGAATGGCAATGGCGCAGGCGACCGCGTCGACGACGGAGCCGAACTCCGCCAGCACGCCGTCACCCATCAACTTGACGATCCGGCCGCGATGCTCTGTCAGAAGAGGGGAGATCACACTGCCGCGGATGTCCCTAAAGGCTAAAAGCGTACCTTCCTCGTCCTGCTCGACGAGGCGTGAATAGCCCACCACGTCGGCCGCCATGATAGCGGCCAGTCTTCGCTCGATACGAGTGCTCGCCATTGGAAGTCCATATAACGACCCTTACGCCCCAAGGCTAGCACCAGCTCGGAAGCCTCGCCTGCGCTACCCTGGAAATAGGATATCGGTTGGAACTGCTCGAGGCGTGCAGAAGCGCACCGCCTGTCACCATCATCTTCAGTACGCTTTGACAGCCGGTTGCGTGGGACCAATATCCGGCTTCACCTGTTTGGGCTCAAAGGGATCGGAGCGGCCGAGCTCCGCCAGCATCCCGCGTCGCCAACGTGGACTCGCAAGCCTATGGCACCAAAGCGCGGGAATCAGCAAGACCAACCGCTTCCTCGTCCAGATCATCACCGAATGGTACCTGAAGCAGATCGAAGCCCTACAGATGTCAAGCGACACCGAGATTTACGAGATAAGGCGACATCCAGTTTTACGACGGCTCAAGCGTGAGCCCGCTGGAGAGCCTCCTCCAGATCCCGCAGGCGATAGCTGCGCCCCTTGATGTTGAGAACATGCGCTCGGTGCAGCAGGCGGTCGAGGATGGCCGTGGCCAGCACCTCGTCGCCGGCCAGCAGCTCGGTCCACTCCCGGATGCTCTTGTTC
>NZ_VOSK01000319.1 GCF_009296175.1 Microvirga tunisiensis
CTTCTTCCTGAAAATCAAGCACTTCAGACGCATCGCCACGCGCTACGAACAGACCCCACGGGCGTTTATGTCAATCCTTTGCCTCGTCAGCGCGTTCATCTGGACCAAATGAATGTCAACGCGCTCTAGGGGGATGTGTAGGAGGCCTGCGTCAGCTGTGATGACTGCTGCGATTATCTCGTTGTCACGCTGATCAGTGTTCAATGCCTCTCAGTATTGGATTTAATGGAGTGATCCATCCGCCGGAGGCGCTAGCTCCAGGAGCACACCGTGTTTTTTGGCACAAGTGTAGAGCACTTCCAATGGCCCCTGAATTGGTTGTATTGCGCGGAGGATTGCTGGAGGGGCAGTCTGATTGATCGCCTCCTCAAGGGTGGAGACCATCTCTTGAATGGTTGCTGCGCGCCAGATGCCGAAATGCACAATAAGGCGGCTCGCGGAATCCGTGATCGTGGCGCCATAGACACGCTGGCCATCGTCGACCAAACAATCCAGCAGTGACCAACTTATTTCCCAAATCGGCAGTATCCATTCAGGTTCAATGGTTCCTAAACGAACTTGTCGAGCGGTTGCACCGGCGGACCAATTAGGTTTGTGAGACATGACGCGCCCTTTCTGCTGATTGGGTCGTTGGTCTTGCGGACTACCCTTGGTGCAGCAGAGTCCCGTTTCTAGGGCTGCCCTGCGCATGCAAGCGCCGGCAATCTCCCGGAATTCAAATCGCAACTTACTTGGAAGCAGTTCCCTCTTGGTCGGGGAACACCGTCAAATTGTATCCGAAAAGCACTCGGGCGCAAGAGTACTTAGATCTCATTCGGACAACAAAATAGTTAATTATTATAATCCGGCGTCTACTGTGAGAAATTCTTTGGTTACTGTGAGAAATTCAAAGGATTCTGCGCTTTGTGAGTGTAGCCTTGGCCCTGTCAGGCGACCGCTCTCGCAAGGAATTGGTGGCAAATGCTTACAGACTAATGCCGGGGAGCCTGCATACAGCACGCCTGCGAGGCCGAACATACCCCGCTGACTGCCTTGATTGTAGTTGAGGCTGCCATTCTTAGCCTCTGGTGCTTTGGGGGCCTAATCACTCATCAAGAATTTGGAGGATGATCAGGGATTGTCTCCGTTGGTATTAGACCATTGATCGAAACCAATCTTTGCTGCATGTGCTGGAGGGCAAGCCTGACGATCGTTTCTGGAGTGAAAACGCGTCGCGCCTCAAGTGCACCAAGTGCGCGAATGATTGGATCATCGTGGTCGCCAACCAAGGCTGATAGCCGAATAATAAGCGTCCTTTCAGCATCATGAACGTTAGGATGAAGGCGGAATATTTTGACACACCGGGTAACCATTTCGCCAACCCGCTGCGACCGGGGCCAGCGCGATGCAGGTGTTGAACTTGTCTCTGAGTCAAACAGGGATTCAATGTTTCCGGATTCGTCTGGCGGAATGAGGGTGGGCATGGATGTGCTCCCTGGGGCTACACAATCTCAGCCCCGCTTAAGCTGGTTTATTCGCGATGCTTTTGTACTTTTGCGCACTTGCTCCAGAATGATGGGGCAAGGCAGGTCGTTGCTTGCACGTCAGTGTGATTATCGCGGTCCCTGCTGATCCCAATCACGTCCCGCCGCTCTGCCAACTGCAAGTAGGCGTTGAGTGCTCATCTGAAGTCCCGCTCCTCGGGATGCCGCCATAGGGATCAATGGCCTTCAAGGATTCGTGCGAGGGTCCTTGAAGGATTCTCAAGCAAGAATGGCCATGCTCAAGGATTTGGTTGTCGGGTGCGATTTCAGTGTACTTCAACCGCTAGTTGAGGGCTTACTCGGTCGGGGTAAAGGTTCCCGCTGTTAATTCTATTTAAATATAGAGTACCCATGATACGGCTCTCCTCAGACAGAAGGTGCCTGGTGTGGCCACACCACGACCGCTCCAGAGCTTATCCTGTCGGTTACGAAGCATACGCGTTTGGGT
This sequence comes from Microvirga tunisiensis, assembly GCF_009296175.1. Lineage (GTDB taxonomy): Bacteria > Pseudomonadota > Alphaproteobacteria > Rhizobiales > Beijerinckiaceae > Microvirga > Microvirga tunisiensis. The sequence continues at coordinate 1,972 of NZ_VOSK01000319.1, forward strand.
ACGCAACCAGTACGATGACTATGATACATGATGTGTCATGCCCGTCAATCGACATGTCTGAAAATGTGGGCATGTTGGTCGCTTATGAGGGCTGGCTTTGATCCCTCCGCTGTCCGCTGATCAACTTATCGACAGTGTGGCGTGTCGGGGCGCAAGGGCCATGCTAGGTATTTCGCAGGAGGAGGTCTGCAAACGGGCCCAGTGCGGACGGAAGTTGCTCAACGATTTTGAGAATAAAATCAGAATCCCGAGCCCGGAGAAGATCTCAGACCTCCGGCGTGCCTTAGAAGAGGCAGGTGCTAGGTTCTTCATGACTGACATTGGCATTGCAGTGGCGGTCCATCCGGAAAGAGCATCCGCTAGATCCCCGCGTGCAAGAGCGCTCTCATCGGGCTTCTAGCCGATGATATCCGCTGCGAGTGGCTCATAACTCGACCGTTTGGTTCAGAGGCTACGCCCAGCCATCGTTTCCAGCATAAGGCGCCCTCCGGCTCGAAATCTCGCAGTGCCCAGAACATTTGTGCAAATGGTCGAGGTCGGCGGCTTCGCCACTATGTGAATCAGCATTGAATGCTGACCCTGGGGCCGACTGCGATCAAGTACATGACTTTGCTGGAGAATTCATAATGTCGTCGGGGTCATCATAGGCGCCCGTCAGGCCCCCTGAATTTCCATTTTGTGTTTCTAAACCAAGGTGTTGCGCTTCCCTCGCGACCGTTAACCATCGGTGCTGATTCACAGCCTCGATCTCCCTTGTTGCGATCCTGGTCACCATTCCGGGAGTGCCTGGATCGGCAGTCATCGTCGAGCAGGTCAACAAGCTCAACTTCCTAGCCTTGGCTACGCCTGCGCCTGCGCTGGCGTATGGCGGTCTGGCCTTGACTTAGAACGAGTTCCACATCGCCCGGACCTCAGGCTGGAAGATCATCATCGTGGCGATCTGCGTCATATTCGGAACGTACATGGGGTCCGTGGTGGTCGCCGACGTGACCCTCAAGTTCTTCGAGTAGGCTTGGAGAGCCCGTGCGTCGCGACGGTGACCCATTCTTCATCGCAATCCTCCCGACTTGGGCCGCTGACCACAGCGGCCCATTTTTTACTCAGGTTCCAGTTTGGTCCATCGCGAGGATCGCGACGGCAGCGCTGGACTGAGCACCTGGGCGGGGGACGGGTCTTGGTGCGGGCTGAGCTAAGCCGAGCTTCTGCATTGGGAGAGTGAAGCAGACCTCCACAAGCTCACGCTTAATGGCTCAGTTTGACCCGGTGCTGACATTGGCGAGATGGCGGTATGTGACCGCACTGTGCATCAAGCTGTCAATTCTGGGCTGCAGAAACGCGGCAGCTTAATTAAGTACTTGCAGGCGAGCCTTCTTTCGCCCGAATTGCGCGTTTGACTGGTTTCTGTGCCAGAATGGACTTGGCGCAGGTTGTCCTCGGTTAGGCTTATCAGTCACGCTGGACCTAAGGAGAGCGTCATGCAAGCTATATGGAAGCAAGCCTGGAAAGCCACTGTCGTTCCTGCGGTGATTCTAAGCTCTGCAGCCCTCGGGCAGACAAGGGGAGCGTGGGTTAACCCGCCCGCCGATCTGTCTGCGTTTTCAGCGCAACCGACTGAGCTGAGCCCTTTGATGGGCGCTCCCTCCCAAGCGAGGACCTCGTCGGCGCCGGCAGCTGCGGGTCCCGCATCAGACGCGGGGGCAAGATCTTCTCGCAGTGCTGTTCATCCGAATTTCAAGACACGAACAGAGAGGTCCTCATTCGAGCAATCCGAGCAGCAGGGGCAATCTTCTCCAGTTCAGGCTATTCCTCGACAGCAAAATCCCCAATCTGCCTCGGACCCCGCAGACACGCCCACGAATACCTCTGACATAGCAACTCGGCCGAACCTCGTTCGAGGGCGGTCAAGTGCTCAGGAGCAAGCCGCGCAGAGATTCGCAATCCATTATCTTAACCTCTGGTCCGCCTCAAACCGTCAGGCACTCCAGACGACGCCAGAGTTCTACGGCTCGAGAGTACTCTTCCACGGAAAGAGAATGGGCTTTGGAGAGTTACTTGCCGAGAAGCGCCGCTTCGCTCAACGGTGGCCTGACCGAGACTATCGTTATCGCCCTGACACGCTGAACGTGCGATGCAGTCCTGGCACGAACACATGCACTGTGCGTTCAGCTTTTGACTTTGAGGCTGTCAACTCCAAGCTGGGCCAACACTCGCGTGGGGTTGGAACGCATGAGTTAGTTGTAAGCTTCGCAGGAGAGCGGCCGGTGATCACCGTCGAAACGAGCCGTGTGCTGAGCAGGAAAAAACGTCCGTGATCAGGAGCTGGCGCAGAAGTTTGGGAGAAGGTTTTCGTGTCTGTAATAATAATGAATTCAGCTTTAGCCGCAACAAAATAGAATATAGGCCTAGTATTAAGGCGATATTCTTGCGAGGCGCTACCAAATGTGGCTATATTGACGACCAGAGTAGCTGAGATACGATCAAGTTGCTTGCTCATTAACGGCTTATTGCTAAAGCGCGCCTTGCCCGAATGATTTTGGCTTTTGCGTTGTCAGCGGTGTGAGAACGAGCACTGCTGTGGCCAGTCGAAGAGATTGTGTGATGCCTATCCAACAGCACCCCAAGTGCTCGCCCTAGCTTACGAGCTCGCGGGAGCGCCCCTGATGGAGGTCCGATATGTGCGGACGAAACTTTGCAGAACCCACAAGTCGCTCCGCGAGACTGCATATCGTGCGATTGAGCCGAGCGCTCCGGGACGCTCGTGGCACTTTCGCAAAGACGTTTGCAGCAGTTCTGATCGGGGCGCTGCTGAGTGCCCCTCTAATGGCCGAAGACCAAACACCGTCAGGGGAGAGCAAACTTGGGCTGCGCAGTCGTTCCGATATCCAAGATCTGCGGACAACTGAACCGGCCTCCAGGCCGGCAAATCTGACAGAGACGAGCGGTGTTGGTAATGCCCCTAGTGTCCTGCCCTTTCTGGTTGACTCACCGGAGCGGCGGCAACTCGCAAAGGATCTCGAGAAACTCCTTCGGGAGGAAAAGATAGAAGAAGCTGAAGGCCGCCTCAGTCAGGCAATAAACCTTGCCACCCTTGCCGTTTTCCTCCAAGACCAGCTTAGAACGCCAAGCTTGTTGGACGAGCTCCAAGCACTTGGCCTCCGAGACGACTATCAGTCCACCGCGCTTCCAGCTGCCGCAGGGCAGCCCGTGGCACTGTCACGAGATAGTTCCGGCGCGACTCACGCTGTGCCAGCATCTGATGAGCTTGCCGAATTGAAAGTGGCAAGAGACCGGGAACAGCAACGGGCAGATGCTCTTTCCCGTGACCTTGCGACCGTTGCGGAGGAACTGCATGCGCTTCAAGCTTTGCGAGCACGAGAGGCCACTTCTGCGGCAGTAAACGCTCAACAATGGGCAGAGCTCAAGGCGTCCTTCGAAAAGGAGCGCGAGCGCGCAGACGCTGTAACGCGTGATCTTGCCGTCATGGCAGAGGAACGTCACGCCCTTCAGCAACTGCGGGGGCAGGATGCAGTCCTTGTCGCATACGGCCGCAGAGAACTACAGGAGTTGAAAGAGGAGTTGCTTGGACGAGAACGACAAAGGAACCAGGCCGCGTCTGCCGTGCATCAGACGGCGGAAGAATCTCAGAGCAGCAGGAGCGGTGAGCCGATAGGCATGGCAAGCTTAGCACTGTCCCCAGGGGCCAGTTCACCAGGGTCATTAGCGGTTCGGGCGGCGGCTGTTCAGGCGACCACGTATCGACTTCATGGCGTTCCGAACGTTGTTGACGCGGCAACACTTTCACTGCAGGGGCGCACCGTTCACCTGGTTGGAGTTCAGACGGATGGTGATGCAGGCAGCGCCAGTGAATTGACCAAATATCTCGATGGCCGCGAAGTGGATTGTGAACCTGCAGGTCCAACGGATGTCTACCGGTGCCAAGTCGACGGGATGGACCTATCCACGGTCGTGTTGTTCAACGGTGGTGGGCGGGCTGCGCCGCATGCACCCCCGGGCCTTGCGCTTGCGGCCGACCGAGCGCGCTCGGCTCGCGTAGGGATCTGGAGCAATTAGCTTATTCGCTCAAGTTGGCGCAAACACACCAGGGTCGAGGAGGAACGTCGCCTTCAGGCGCTTCTCGGAAGGAGACCGTGTGTCTAAATTAGCAAGGAACAGTGGACGTTCCTGGAGGGCAGGGGATCGTCATGGCCTGACCCAGCCTGTGTAAAAACGCGAACAGGTCCGATGTCGACGAACTATCTGTACAATTTCAGCCCCATATATCGAGGAATCCTCGGTCAATTCAGCCTCGCAAGACATAAAATTGCTCCGCCGAACGACGCGTCGGCGTTTTTACACAACCAAGACCCAGACCGTGTAAAAACTCGAACAGGGTCGACCTCATCGAACCATTTGCTGCGTAGCTAGCGATTTGCCTGCCACACCAGTGCTGTCACTACGGCCTGTCTGAAGTTCAGGATTTGGCACATTTGCGAAGTAGACCGAATGTCTGCTGACTGAGGGGATAACAGACATTGCTGACACGGCAGGAATTTCCCTGAATGACCGAGGGTGTGTCAAAACGCAGGATTTGGTAATCTGGTTGGGTTAGCACGGACTGGAGGGATCGCGATGAAGCGGTTTGTCCAAGGCCAGGAGCGCAGCCAGGGCACCTTGTTCCCCGCCTGCCTCGACGAGTACGTCAGTGACGAGAATCCAGTGCGGGTGATCGACGTCTTTGTCGAGGAGCTCGACCTGCGCGCTCTGGGGTTCGAGAGGGTCATCCCGCACGCCACAGGCCGCCCCGCCTA
>NZ_VOSK01000031.1 GCF_009296175.1 Microvirga tunisiensis
ATGCGTTTGCCCGGCAAATGCGGCTCCATCCGATCCCACTGGTGATCTTTCAACATCAGACGAACTCCGCTCACCCAAGCCTCCGCGCCCAAAAGGAGCTTGAATCAGATTTGCGAGTCCGTCGAAAGCCTGAATGTCAACGCGCTCTAGTTCAGCGTGAAGGACATGCCGCCTGCCACGCCCCATTCTCCGTCAGCCGTGCTTGCGGAGATATTGTAGCGAGCAACGCCGTCCTCGCTGTTCCAGCCAACACCCATCGCCATTGCGGTTGACCCGCGCCAATGGCCGGAGCCAGCCGCCACACTCAGCTTGCCCGGTCGCGGGTCGTACCGGAGAGACGCCGTTGCAAGGCCGACAGCCGCCGCCGCTCTCGCCTCTTTGCGGACCTCCCCGATTTCTCCCGAGAGCGCGCTAAAGCGGCGATCGACATATTCCTTCATGATGTCGATGCGGGTATCGGTATAGGTCTTCCCTCCCCCGGCAGCGGCCTTGAGTTGCCGCACGTTCACCGCGTCAAGGTCCTTCACGCCGTCCGCCACATTGCTGATCTGGACCGGCTTGCTCTTGTCGCCCCCGCTTAGAGAGATCCGATTGCCCTTCGAGCCGTCCGCATTGCGGTCGTACTTGACGGTGCTGTCATCGAGGGCAGCAATCGCGCCGCCTACGTTCCGGTACTCGCGATCTTGGACCTGATAGGTAGGCATCAAGACAGCGCCGCCATCCATCCCCGAGCCAGCCGCAGCCGCGCCAGCCGACCTGCCATTGATCGTCTGGCCATTCCCAGGACCAACCGCAGCCCCACCGCCGAGAGCGGCGGCCAGGGCGCGCAGTTGCGCAACGTTCGCCGCGTCCGTGTTTTCCGTGCCTGCGGACACATTGGTAATCTGGCGCTCAGCGCCAGCCGTCCCAACGGAAACGGAGTTAGCCCGATCCGTCTTGGAGCCATCACCGAGAGCCACCGAGTTGTCATGTGCGGCCACCGATCCAGCACCGACGGAAACAGTCTTGGCTCCGGTCGCTTGCGCGTCCGGGCCGTTGCTGTTGGTGCGGAAGTTGGTAATGCCCTTGCCGGCATTCACATTGTTGATCCAAGTCGAATGCTGATCAACGGTGACGGTCAGACCGGCAACCTTAGTCTCGACTGTGCCGATCCGGGTCGAATGATCCGCCAGTTGCGAGGTATGGCTTGCTAGAACGTTCTCGGCCGCATCAAGTCGGACGCCATGAGACGCAACGGTTGTCTCTAGGCCACCGATCCTAGTTTCGTGGTTAGCGAGGGTCTGATTTTGGGCGTTATTGACAGCCTCGACACCATCAAGGCGGCCATCTTGGGCGGCGTTCTTGTTCTCGACATTGGTTAGACGAGTATCTTGAGCCGTATTCACAGACTCAGCGTTTGTAAGACGCGTGTTTTGAGCGTTGTTGACCGCCTCCACGTTATCCAGCCGAGTGTTTTGTTGGCCGTTAACTGCCTCAATGTTGCCAAGCCGTGTCTCGGCGCTGCCAAGGCGAGCCTCATGATTGTTGATCTGGTTAGTGATCGCTGGGTTGAGACGGATCGGGCTTCCAGCCGAGCCATCGCCAACGACGGTAGATTCATCAGTTGCAATCACCACCTCGCCGCCGCTACCGCTGTCATTCCGAATTTGGTTGATCTGGTTCTGGATGTTGGTGAGCGCGTTATTGACCTCAGTGGCGCCCACCCAGGTGCCTTGGATCACATTGTCTGTGCCGTTGGTGCCGCACTGAATTGGCTCCCCGGCGGACGCGCTGCCCCCATTTCGAACGATACAGCCACTGGTGCCCGTCACTTTGGGAGCAGTTTGTGCGCGAGCCGCAGGACTAAAACCAGAAACGGCAATCGCGGCCGCAACGAGGGCCGCGATGAAACGAGGAGGAGAGTGTAGGGACATTGAGGCTATACCGCCATGAGAGAGGGATCACTTTGAAGGGGAGAGCTATCGGGCGATAGCTTTACGCAACTCGTAGTCTTGGGAGGATCGTCGTCTGGCTTAATGCCGACGAGCAGGATGGCGGCTGTCCTGCCACATGCAGGCTTGCGCCCCGATCAGCAGGTTCTCGACAATGCTCTTCGGTTCATCCGGGTCAGAAGCCGCACCGGCTTTTCCCACCGCCTCGACCCATTGCTCAGCGATTTGCTCAACCTCGTGAAAGGATGAGCCGGATCCAAGCGCCCACAGCAATTTGCTGAAAGCACTCAGGGCGTCCGAGCCGGTAGATTTGGAAAGAGCCGAGCCTGTCATGCTCGCCTTGGTGAATTGATCCTCTGCGAGAGCGGAATCCGTGCGGACTACCGAGAGGCATGGGGCCTTGACATTCATCATTGTACGTCGCTTGAAAACGAATTGACTGTGAAAGGCTTGCGTTTTCAGGGCGATAGGCATTCGCCCCTAAAGACAGCAGGGACCCATTGCGCTAGTACTTGCGCTTTCCATGAGAGGGAAAAGCGATGCAGTGACAGCGGTTTGAATACCTAACAAACCCTTATTTGCACTTATATGCGCTAAAATAGATCGATTATGCGCTAAAATAGATCGATGCAACAGCCTAAACCCGGAATCCCCGAGAAATCTCTCCTATTTGTGCGCAAAGCCATCATTCGTATGGTTTTGTCGGACCTGCGGAGAACCGAGACAGGTAACCAGGCTCTGCAGCATCTTGGGCTCCTGTGGATTATCTATGATTACGCTAGTGTTGATGAGCCTATATCCAGTGCCGAACTACAAGAACTGACGGGAGTAGTGCCGAGCGTTATTCTTCGGCTGACAACACGCCTGGAAAAGCTTGGATTGATTGCACGTCAACGTATGAAAGGCAGTCGCGGAAGAGCGTGGGCCTATTCTCCAGCTCTACCAAACGATGTGCTGCAAAGCGGCATAGTGGGTTTACCACGCCACATCAGTACGTCTCTTGCGACCCCTGAGACCCTTGAGAGCTTGGAACGTGAGCTAATGCCGGACAAAGACGGTGAGTAGGCTCTTTTCGCAATCTTTCTCTTTGGGCCTGTCACTCACGGATTTGACGCGATCGCTATAGGCATAAAGCCAAAAAGAACCCAATTATTCACAGATAACGCGCAACGCCACTTTACCGCACTCTATTTTCATATATACGACGGATCGGGAGCACATCAGCCCGCACTCAGTTCCATCCGATCGGCTGACCTCCTTTCCCAGCAGCCGACATCAAGAGCGGTCAAATGCTCCCGAGTTCGAGTAATCTGGCATGTCTATGCACGCCTCCTGTGTCCCCCTAAGAGGGCCGACAAACCCCCTCCATCGGGCGATTATTCGCGAAGTCGTCGCTGAGTTTCAGAAGGTGGCTTCCGGCAATATGGCTTTGCAAGCCATCGCGATCCTCACAATCATCTACCAATTTTCCGATGAGGATGAGCGGGTCACGACGGCGAAGATCACCGAGCTAACCGGTGTGGGAGCATGGCCCATTATCAAGTTGACCCAGCGGCTCGAAGCTCTTGGTCTGATCACGCGCAGGCAGATAAACGCGCGTCACGGCAAAGGGCGGGCTTGGGAGTATAGACCCGCGCTCCCTGATCACCTCGTACAACACGCCACACGAGGTTTTCTGCCGGGAGGTGAGTGCTCCAGTTCAATTGTTGGAGTTGGTCCGTCACGTCCGCCTCTGACCAGCATCCAAGCGGCTTAATCAGGTTCTCAACCGGAGATTAGCGCGGCCGTTGGTGGATCAGTCTTAAACGTGGCATCGCGCTAATGTGCGACTCGTGCGCAAGCCGTCTTTCTCCCTGGCAGGACAAAGACAGTGAGCGCCCGAACATTACGGAGAAACTAGAGACCGAAAGAGAAAGGCCCTCACGATCCTGGCAGATCGAAAGGGCCTGTCACTGAACCAGAACCGCGAGGGGATCGCGGAAGACCGTGCAATTAGCAGCTCCGATTTTCCCATCCCCAACAATCAAAGTCAAGCGGCGTCGTTTCGGTGGACACTCTCTTTTTGTCTCCAATCTGAGGCGAACAGTGTTGCCTATGAAATGGGATTACCGAAGGGCTTTCCGATGAAGGCCAGCCCTCGCCTATCGACCGCAGGAAGCCGAAAGGTCTCCCCCGCCTTGCACCAGGCGCAGCAGATCGCTCGCAAGTATTCGGAGATCGAGCCGGTCTCGAAGCAAGTCGCCGTGACCGTCGCTCGACTGGCTGCAACGCCTATGCGTCTCACGTCCGCCGACAAGGACATGCTGAATTTCCTTTTCGCGCGGTCGAAGTCAATCGACTGGACCGACCTCTCCAGTCCGCCAATTGTGTGGCCTTCCAATCGCGAGATTTGCATCGAAACCGGCCTATCCCTCGCCACCGTCAAGCGGTGTCTCAGGCGGCTTGCAGAGCGTGGATTGATCACCTTTTGCGATAGTGCAGATGGAAAGCGGCACGGCCACCGTTGCCCCGAGACAAAGCGGATCTTGCGCGCTTACGGCATCAACCTTGCCCCGATTGCCGTCCGCCTCGCAGAGCTTAAGGAACTTCACCGGGCCGCACACGAGGAGAAGGTTTTCAGCAAGCAATACCGCCGCGAAATCACAAGAGCCCGGCGCTCTATCCGCATGACTATTGATGCAGGCCTAGAGTACCAGCTTGAAGGACCGTGGGTAGAGTTCCTTGAAGCCCTCTCTCTCATCACGGATGGCATGAGAACGGCGAGCATGGATCTTGCCGAGTTGCGAGAGATTTATAGCGCGCTCGTGTCCCTCAAAGAGCGTGTGGATAATGCGTTTCTACGCGCCTCACATCAGCATAATATGAACCCCCAAAGGGGCTCAAAATGAGCCTCACCATACTAACTGAGGATACCGACGAAGCCGTCCACTTCGTCCAATCTGAAGCCGTCCAGGCGTTCCGATTTCAAGCCGCCCATGGTTCCGAGGTGAAGTCGTCCACCTCAGTGCCGCTCTTCGGATCGTTGATGGATGGTGGTGGAGGTGATGGCGCTGGTCAAGTATCGGCTTGCGTGTGGCGGGTCTTGCGCAGGCTCTCGCCGGTCAGACTAATTCGGTAGGCGTTGTGCACGACCCGATCGAGAATGGCGTCCGCCAGTGTCGGAAGACTGCCGATCATCGCGTACCAGTTCTCGACCGGCACCTGGCTGGTGATCAGCAACGAACCGGCATCATAGCGGTCCTCGACGATCTCGAGCAGATCGCGCTGCTGCTCGCCGGTGAGCGCCTCAGGCCCCCAGTCGTCGAGCACCAGCAGCTTGGCCCGGGCGAGTGTGCGTAACAGACGAGAGTAGCGGCCATCGCTGCGGGCGAGATCGAGCGCTGCAAACAGCCGCGGCACACGATGATAGACGCCCGCAGCCTCGGAAGCACTCGTACGGCTATGCTGCTCGAGGTCATTGTTCCGGGCGCGGCACCGAACATCGTTACAGGCCTGGTGATCGGCATGGGCACCTCCTGGTTCTGTCTCGTCACGGCCGAGATGATCTCCGGGCAGTTCGGCATCGGTTACTTCACCTGGGAGTCCTACACGCTGCAAAACTATCCCGAGATCATCGTCGGCATGGTCGTGATCGGACTGCTCGGCATGGCCAGCAGTGCGCTCCTCAAGGCGGCGGGGGAGGCCCTCCTGCCATGGAACAAAAAGGAAGGCGGTCGATGAACATCCAGGAACGCATATTCCGCGCCGCGACCGGGCGCGTTGAGGCCGAGCATGTGTCGATCCGGCTGGGTCGGGGCAGCACCGCGGCTGAAGCCGTCAGCGATGTGAGCTTCGAAGTTTTTCCTGGCGAATTCGTTTGCCTTTTGGGACCGTCCGGCTGCGGCAAGTCCACGCTGCTCGGGGCTCTCGCGGGGCATATCGAACCGGTCGCTGGCAAGCTCTCCGTCGACCGCGTGCCCGTAAAAGGCCCACATCCGGAGCGAGGCATCGTTTTCCAGCATCACACGCTTTTCCCCTGGAAGAATGCTCGCGACAACGTTGCTTTCGGACCCAAGATGCGCGGCGTCACGCGCTCTCAACGGAGGCTCGAAGCGGAGAGGATGCTGGAGCTCGTCGGCCTAAACGGATTTGCCGACCGCTATCCTTTCCAACTCTCCGGCGGCATGCAGCAACGTGTGGAGATCGCCCGCGTCCTTATCAATCAGCCGAAGCTGCTGTTGATGGACGAACCCTTCGGTGCTTTGGATGCGCTCACAAGGTTGATGTTGCAGGAACTGTTGCTCGAAATCTGGGAACAGTTCCGCAAGACGATCGTCTTCGTCACGCATGACATCGACGAAGCTATTCTCCTTGCCGATCGTATAATCATCATGCAGGCCCAGCCGGGGCGAATTCGCGAAGAGTTCAATGTGCCCTTTGAAAGGCCCAGAACCACGGAGATCATTGCATCGGGCGAGTTCATGCGGTTGAAGCAGCATTGCCTGCGCCTGCTCCACAGCGACAGGCGGGGAGATATCCTGGCACGGCTTTCGCCACTCGGTTATTCCACCACGATTTAGTGGATCGAAGACTGCTGTTTCGTGGCGCCGTCACAAATCCTTCGGTAACTCACTTCGTCATTCACCTCCGGCAGTTCCCGGAGGTGAATGACGCTCAAAGAGCGCCGTTTTGACCGCTTGGTGATCCTGCTGTGTGTGCGATAGAAGCGCACGGGCATCCTGAGCCTGCGTGATCTGGAGGAGATGATGGCCGACAGGCTCGGCGCTGACCTCAATAATCCGAGGCCTGGGATCGTCCAGGGTCTTTTCGAGCCACTCTGTGGTCACGTGAGAGCGTTCATCGGAAGCCTGCAGGCGGAAGGCCAGGACGAACAGCGCTGTCGCGACGGCGACGACCGTAACCGGTAGCGCTTTGGTGCTCGTGCTAACCTCACAGGGTTGTTCAGCGACGCTGGCTGAGTTGTTCACGTGCCGCCCGGCCGGCGTCCTCGATTGAGGCAACGATCGCCAGGTCGCGAGGCCGAATGCAAGGCCGGCGGTGAAGAAACGGAAGCTACCTTCAACGGCGACATCGATGCCCGCGGTAACGTCCCCGACTTCAATGACGTATGTGGTATGTGGCATGACAAAAGCTCCCTGCTGCCAACGCTGGGCTGGCCATGATGCGGTTGTCTCAAGAAAGAAAAATGTTGTCTGTGAGAGGCGACACCAATCACGGCTGCCGCGAACGCGACGCACAATTCAATGCAGGGCAAATCTCAGCAGGGGAACAATCATGACCGCAGTCCTTCGACGGGATCTCGAGGCGCACGGTACGCATCGTGACGCCTTAGCGTTTGGTTTCGCGGCGCAAGCTGCTCATTTCAAACCACCGTGGTCTCAGGCTCCGCATGGACCTTCTCGAGACACGAGGAGGATGGCTTGACCATATAGCCCCGTCAACGGGAATGAAGTTCTTTATTATGAGGCTCAACGAGAAGGACTTGCTGCCGAAACCCGAGGTGAAGAAAATTGTTTCTCAACCGCACAGAACATCTTTCACCTGTATCCTTATGGCATGCAAATCTGCGAACGATCCCGCAGAATGGCCGCACTGACAAACGAGAAAAACGTTCACCGTCCAGTTCTGCATAAGAAAGATATTGTTCTTCAAACCGGACGCGGTATAGTCGATAAATGATTGCCGTTCCCGAACGCGACGATGCACGTCGTTTTTCATGGCGATCGACGCACTTCAGCGAACCCTTTGTCCCTTCCAATCGCACTGCATTCGAGTCGGCTGCAGATCATGAGCAGAGACATGGACAATATCGACCTCAAGATTCTCACCTTTCTGCAACAGGATGCGTCCCTCTCGATTGCCGACCTGTCTCAAAAAGTAGGACTGTCCCAAACTCCCTGTTGGAAGCGGATCCAACGACTCGAAGGCAGCGGCGTGATTGACAGGCGGGTCGCCCTTCTCAACCCGGAGAAGATCGGTTTGGGCCTGACGGTCTTCGTGTCGATCCAGGCGCCCGATCACTCGGGCCCCTGGCTCAAGCGTTTCGCGGAGTTCGTGTCCGACATCCCGGAGGTGATGGAGTTCTATCGCATGGCGGGCGACGTGGACTACATGCTGCGCGTGGTGGTCAACGACATGGCGGCCTATGATCAGATCTATAAGCGTCTCATTGAGACGATCCCGCTCAAGAATGTCACCTCACGCTTCGCGATGCAGCGCATCAAGGCGACCACAGCATACTCGTTGAAGTCAGTGGCATGACTGCGTTCGAAAAAACTCGTAGTCGTCGGCTTAGGCCAGGAAGTGCCCAAGGTTCAGACTAAGGCGTTTGATCCCCAACACAGCGTCGACTGATTCAAGTTTCATCTTTCCCTCCGACCCCTTGAAGCAATTCCCGAGCAACCCCACCCCAGGCAAAGAGGTATTGATGTCCGAGAGCGCCATTACGTCAACGTCCAGAGTGAGTGTTGTCTTCAGGCTCGGTCCTGAACTCGTCGTGCACTCAGACGTCAGAGATTGTGACAGAACCGAAGTGGCCGGGGTAGTTCCCCGGCCGCCTGCAGTGATCTCATGCGGACGCGGTTATGACCCAGCCTGCCGGGACGGGGCCAGATCGAACCGATCTGCCTGCATCACCTTGGTCCACGCCGCGACAAAGTCCCGCACGAATTTTCCCTGCGAGTCGATGCAGGCATAGACTTCCGCAAGCGCGCGGAGCTGCGAGTGCGCCCCGATGATCAGGTCGACGCGCGTCGCCCTCCACTTCAGCTCGTTGGTTTTGCGGTCGCGCCCTTCGTACGTGCCGTCGGCGACCGGATGCCATTGCGTCTTCATGGTGAGCAGATTGACGAAGAAGTCGTTCGTCAAGACGCCGGGCCTGTCGGTGAAGACGCCATGCTCTGTCCCTCCGGCATTCGCACCGAGAACGCGCAGACCACCGAGAAGCACCGTCATCTCCGGCGCCGTCAGCATCAGCAATTGTGCCCGGTCCACCAGCGCCTCCTCGGGCAGCATGAACTGCTCGCCGCTGAGATAGTTGCGGAAGCCGTCGGCACGCGGTTCGAGGGGAGCGAAGGACTCGACATCAGTCTGCTCCTGCGACGCGTCCATGCGTCCCGGCGTGAAGGGCACCTGCACGTCGACGCCCGCATCCTTCGCGGCCTTCTCGATCGCCGCCGAGCCGGCGAGAACGATGAGGTCGGCGAGCGAGACCTTCGTGCCGCCGGACTGAACCTTGTTGAAGTCCTGCTGGATCGTCTCGAGGACATCCAGGACCGTGGCGAGCTGCTCGGGCTCGTTGACCTCCCAGCCCTTCTGCGGCGCAAGGCGGATGCGTGCGCCGTTGGCGCCGCCGCGTTTATCGGAGCCGCGGAAGGTCGAGGCCGATGCCCACGCTGTCGCGACCAGTTCGGACACCGACAGGCCGGAGGCGAGGATTGTCTCCTTCAGACCCTCGGCCTCCGTGTCATCGATCCGCGGGTGATCGACCGCCGGGATCGGGTCCTGCCAGACTAGCGTTTCCTTCGGCACGAGCGGGCCGAGATAGCGCACGATCGGGCCCATGTCGCGGTGCGTGAGCTTGAACCAGGCGCGGGCGAACGCATCCGCGAACTGGTCCGGGTTCTCATAGAAGCGCCGCGAGATCTTCTCATAGGCCGGGTCCAACCGCAGCGACAGGTCCGTGGTCAGCATGGTCGGCACATGCTTCTTGGACATGTCGTGCGCGTTCGGGATCGAGGGCTCGGCGTTTTTCGCCTTCCACTGCCAGGCTCCGGCCGGGCTCTTGGTCAGTTCCCACTCGTACTGGAACAGGTTATCGAAGAAGTAATTGCTCCACCGCGTCGGCGTCTGCGACCAGGTGACTTCCGGGCCGCCGGTAATGGCGTCGGCGCCGAAGCCGGTGCCATGCCCGCTCTTCCAGCCGAGGCCCTGATCCTCGATTGCCGCGCCTTCCGGGTCCGGCCCGACCAGCGAGGGATCGCCGGCGCCGTGGGTCTTGCCGAAGGTGTGGCCGCCGGCGATTAGCGCGACGGTCTCCTCGTCGTTCATCGCCATGCGGAAGAAGGTTTCGCGGACGTCCTTGGCCGCCGCAACCGGGTCCGGCTGGCCGTTGGGTCCTTCCGGATTGACGTAGATCAGGCCCATCTGCACCGCAGCGAGCGGATGCTGGAGCTGGCGCTCGCCGCTGTAGCGTTCGTCACCCAGCCACGTGCCCTCGGGACCCCAGTAGAGTTCTTCGGGCTCCCACACGTCGGCGCGGCCGCCGGCGAAGCCGAACGTCTTGAAGCCCATCGACTCGAGCGCGACGTTGCCGGCGAGAACCATCAGATCGGCCCAGGAGATTTTCCGGCCGTATTTCTGCTTGATCGGCCACAGCAGCCGGCGCGCCTTGTCGAGGTTGGCGTTGTCCGGCCAGCTGTTGAGCGGCGCGAACCGCTGCTGGCCGGCCCCGGCGCCGCCGCGGCCGTCGGTGATGCGGTACGTCCCCGCGCTGTGCCACGCCATGCGGATCATCAGCCCGCCGTAGTGGCCGAAGTCGGCGGGCCACCAGTCCTGCGACTCCGTCATCAGCGCATGCAGGTCCTTGATGACCGCGTTCAGGTCGAGGCTCTTGAATTCCTTCGCGTAGTCGAACTCCTGACCCATCGGATCGGACAGCGGCGAGCTCCGATGGAGCACCTGAATGTCCAGCTGGCTCGGCCACCAATCGCTGTTCGCTCGCCTCTGGCGGCCGCCGGTGAACGGGCATTCGCCCGCGTTCCTGTCGTCGGTTTTTGTGTCCATCTTTCTCTCCAATTCCGTGGCGGCAGCTTTCGTTGCTCGTGCGTCTTATAGGCGGCGGCGGTTGATCAGGTCTAGGGCCGGTTCTAAAGCAGGGCGTCGAAGAAGGGTCGCGCTGGGCCTAGATCCCGACGAATTCTATAAGCCCTTTATCGATCATCGTCACAACATGAATCCGATTTGATGGTGTTGCCGATATCTCCTGGGAGTTCTACAAAGGCTCTTGGATGACAATCTTGTCAATTGGCTTGCAGCGGCCTGATAACTAAACGACGCGGAATAGCCCAACAGGGCTTCTCGTTCTGGACTCACCATTCTGGCGCATAGACAAGGCTCAATCCTGTTAGCACAACAAAACTCCTCCGCCAGCGAATGAATTCGGAAAAACCTTCTCCATGGTCCACGTCGACTAAGGAGTTCCGTCGCAAATTCCGGGCAGGAACGAGAGAGTAGCGGGCACGTCGTGCCGCGGTCATGCGCTGAGCAGGCGAAATGGCTCGGCTAGAGAGGGCTGCGGATTGTAGGCATACGCTGCCTGCTGGTTGGGCATCATTTGGATCATCTCGACTCCACCCGGGATCGCACGGGTGCTGGCGACGGATTGAAAGCCGAGTATTGGTCGCACTCGCCGCTTGATAGCTCGGTAATCCTGCTGAATGCGATTGTTCAGTTGCATGAACCATGCCATGAACATGAGGAGCGTCCGAATACAGGCCCTCCTTGTTGCCGGGCTGATGAAAAACATTACCTCAACTTGCGCAAGCCTTCAGCGCTGATTATTGCCACTTCTCGCTTTGAACAGGTGCAACTGAGGAACTGCCGCAAGCAGCTGACAGGTGTAGGGATGGCGTGGAGCACCGAAGATCTCTTCGACGATGCCAGATTCCACGATCCTTCCGCCTTTCATCACGGCAATGCGGTGACTCATGTGCTGGACGACCCCGAGGTCATGCGAAATGAAGAGCATTGCCAGGCCAAGCCGATTTTGGAGGGCAACCAGCAAATCGAGAATTTGCGCTTGAGTCGTTACGTCGAGTGCCGACACCGGCTCGTCGCAGACCAGCAATTCCGGTTCGCAGGCGAGCGCCTGAGCAATCGACACGCGCTGGCGCTGTCCTCCGGAAAGGGTATGCGGACGGCGCATGAGAAAGTCAGTCGGAAAGCCCACAAGCTCCATGAGCTCTGCCGCCCGCAACGCACGCGCAGCCTTGTCGAGGCGCGTGTGGAGGCGAAGCGGCTGCTCGATGATGCGCGCCACGGTGTAGCGTGGATCAAAGGAGCTGAGAGGATCCTGAACGATAGTCTGGATACGTCGACGCAACGGTCGACGAGCCGCTTCTGACAGCGTGCTCCAGGGTTCACCATGAAACCGGACCTCGCCCTTGTTGGGATCTTCCAGGGCCAATGCGGCTCTTCCCAAGGTGGACTTTCCCGAGCCCGACTCCCCCACGATGCCCACCGTCTCTCCCGGATGAACATCGAGCGATACCTCATCGACGGCGCTGATGGAGGTCCCATCGGGACGTCTGAAGTTGACTGAGATTTCGCGGATCTCAAGAATGGGTGCTCGACGTTTGGAGTTGGTCGACCGCAGAGGGACGATGCTGGGTGACGACAGCCAACGCCCGCGCGTCATTGCACTCGGCACTGCGGCGAGCAAGCGTCGCGTATAGGCGTGACGCGGTTCCGCCAGCACGCGGTCCGTCGATCCGGTCTCGACCAATTCGCCGCTTTGCATAACAGCGATCTTGCTCGCGATCTGCCCGGCGACTGCAAGATCATGTGTGATCAGCAGCACGCCATGTCCAGCCCGCGCGAGAGCAGCGAACACGGCCAGGACCTGCTGCTGTACGGTGACGTCCAGCGCGGTGGTCGGTTCGTCCGCGATGAGGAGCCGGGGTCGTCCCGCCAATGCCGAGGCGATGAGAGCCCTCTGCCGAAGGCCTCCGGAGAGTTCATGTGGGTATTGCGCCGCTCGTACGTTCGGATCGGGCATGCCGACCCGTGAAAGCAGGGTTTCGACCTCTTCCGCCACGCGAGACCGTGGCACAAGGTCGTGCGTCAGGACCGGCTCGGCGATCTCGCGGCCGACCGTGCGGAGCGGATCCAGCGAGACCAACGCGTCCTGCAGAACGAAGCCGATCTCGCGTCCGCGTACCATGCGCCAGGAAGGCTCGGAAAGGCGAAGCAGGTCGACGACGTCGCCATCGTGGCCGACAAGCCGCATCGCCCCTGCCGCGATCTGCGTCCGAGGACCAGCGAGCCCGACGAGAGCGCGGGCGGTCACCGATTTTCCAGAGCCCGACTCGCCTACCAGAGCGAAGATCTCCCCCGACGCGATGGCGAAGGAGATGCCACGAACGGCCTCGATCAATCCCTGGGCAGTGGCAAAGGCGACGCGCAAACCCTTGACCTCAAGGAGGGGGTGGGCTGCGGTCGGCCCTGTTCTCGTGTCACGGATTTCTCGGACTGCCTCCAGGTTCACGACACGTCTCCCCGAGCGAACAGCATCTGCATCCGGCGCCCCAGCACCGTCATCGCGATCACGGACGCTGCCACCACCGTGGCCGGCAAGAGACTGATCCAGGGCGCGGTATCAAGGAAATTTCGGCCGTCGGCCAAAAGCGCGCCCCACTCTGCGACTGGTGGGACTACGCCGAGACCAACGAAACTCAGAGCCGAAGCGGACAGAACGGAAGTGCCGACGCCGATCGTTGCCAGGATGAGCAGAGGCCGCGTAGCATTCGGGATGATGTGCCGGATGATAATTGTCCAGGGCGGCTCGCCGAGAGCCACGGCATGTTCGACATAGCCTGACTGCCTGACCTGGAGCACCTGTGAGCGTACGAGCCGGGCGTAGCCGGCGACGCTCGACAATCCTACTGCGAGCAACGTATTCACCGGCCCGCGGCCAAGCACTGCAATCACCAGCAGGGCCAGCAGGAGCTCGGGAAAGGCCAAGAGGATGTCGATGAGACGCACCAGGACGCGGCGCATGGCGACGGGCGCCAGTGCCGCCGCGGTGCCGAGGGATACGCCTCCAAGGGAGGCGATCAGCGTCGCGCCGATCCCAATGATCAGTGATTGCGATGTGCCGTAGACCACGCGAGTGAAGACATCGCGTCCGAGCTGGTCGGTTCCGAACCAGTGGCCCGGCCCCGGAGGCAGCAGGATCGCGTCGGTATCGACCGTGTCCGGAGCTAAGGACGTAAACCATTGCGGCGTCGAGGCGGCAGCCACAAGAAGCAGGACGAAAGCCGCCGGAAGCAACAGGCCAGGAGCACGCCACGGATGCCGCCGACCGTCTCTGGACTGTAGAACTGCGGCGATGCCTCTAATATCACTCATGCGGTCCTCCGGCGCAGGCGCGGATCGATAATGAGATAGAGGGCGTCGATCAGCAGGTTGACGAGCACGAAGACAAGCGCAGAGAGCATCACCAACCCCAGCACCAAGGGCATGTCGCGCGTCTTGATTGCTTGAAGCGTGATCTGGCCGATGCCAGACCGGCCGAAGACCGTCTCGGTCAGGATGGACCCGCCGAGCACGCTGGCAAAGAGCGTGCCGGTCAGCGTCGAGGCCGCCAGAGCTGCATGGCGCAGACCATGGCGCACCCGCAACGCTGTCTCGCTCACGCCTCTGGTACGCACCGTGAGCGCGAAGGGCTGCGCGAGAGCCTCCTCCAATCCATCCCTGAGCACCTGGGCAAGCAGGGCGGCAAGCGGAAGGCTAAGCGCGACGACTGGCAGTACGAGCGCCTGGAAGCCTTCTCCGCCGGTAACCGGGAACCATTGCAGATGGAAACTGAAGAGCGCGAGCAGCACGATGCCGATCCAATAGACAGGGGTGCTCAGCACCGCCAGCTCGAGACCTGAAAGAATGGTTCGCAGACGCTTGCGACGGCCGGCCGTGGCCAGGGCGTCGATAAGCGCCAAGCAGAGTGCGAGGAACATCGCGCTGCCTGCGAGTTGAAGCGTTGGCCCTGCCGCCTCACGAATAACGTCGACCACCGGCTGCCGGTATTGGTAGCTCTCTCCGAAATTGCCGGTCAGCGCCGCGCCAAGATAGCGCGCGTATTGGACTGCCAGCGGCCGATCGAGCCCGTATTGCTGGACGAGAGCGGCGCGTTCGGCTTCGTCGACGACGTTCTCGCCCCCCGTCAGCACCGCAACCGGGTCGCCCGGGATGAGCTTGACGGTAACGAAGGCGATCGTGGCTGCGCCCCACAGCACGGCCAAGATAATCCCGATCCGCTGGAGCGCGAGCGGCACGAGGTTACGGAGTGAGCCACGCATCGTAGAAATTCGGCTTTGCATTGGTGGCCCAGCTGATGCCCTGCAGCCGCTTTGAGGCGCCGAGCTGGTAGGCGGCTATGTAAAGTGGCACGGCATAGGCCTGACCTACGATCTCCGCCTGAATCTCGCCGTACAGGCGCTTGCGCTCCTCGCCGGAGGCACCGATTGCCCGCGTCAGCTTGTTATCGAGACTGGTCACACGGGTGACGTTGGAACCATTCGGCGGAATGTAGGCCGAATGGAACACGGTGCGCAGAATGTCCGGCTCCGCCCGTACGTAGAAGAACGAGGCGATGTCGTAGTCGTTAGCTGCGGTGCGTGCGGTGTAGCCGCCAGCATCGACCGGATCGAGCTGTAGATCGAATCCGGCTTTCTTCACTGAAAATTGAATCGCCTGGGCAAGCGTCAGATCCGAGGCGCCCGAGGCAGCGCTGTCGTACACGAAGCGGACCGACAGTCGCACTCCATCCTTCGTGCGAATGCCGTCGGCATCCCTTTGGGCCCAGCCCGCCGCATCGAGCAGGCGCGCGGCCTTGTTCAGATCAAAGCCCCATAGTGAGGCGATCGTCGGATCGTAGTAGAGCGTGGAGGTCCCGAGAATGTTGTCTGCGGGCTTCAGGCTGCCGAAATACGCCGCCTTCACGGCCGAAGGCACATCGACGGCGCTCTGAAATGCCTGGCGCACCCTGACGTCAGCGAACGGGCCCTTCGACGTGTTGAGGAAGAAGGAACGGTTCACGCCGGGGTTTTCGCGCGTCACAACCCGTAGCCGGCTGTCGGACTGTACTGAGCGGAAGTTCGCCGGCGGCACCTCGTCGATCGCCTGCACTTGCCCGCTACTCAGCGCGCCGAGCCGCACGGACGGTTCCGGCAGGTACTTGAACACGATAGTCTCGAGATAGGCGGGCCCCTTATGCGCCGCGTAATCCGGGCCCCAATTGTAGTCGGCGCGCCGGACCAAGCGGCTTCCGCTGCCTCTGGTGAAGGTCTCCAGCAGGAATGGCCCGGAACCGACAATACTGTTGGTGGTGCTCGCTGCAGCGCGCAGATAGGTCGGAGACTGAATTCCCAGATAAGGCAGACTGAGCCCCTGGAGAAGAGGCGCGAACGGCTGCTTATAGGTGATGACGACGGTCCGATCGTCCAGGGCCTGTACCTTGTCGACCGGGCCGAGCAGCGACTTTGCATAGCTCGAGGTGGTTTTGGGGTCCAGAATCCGATCGAAGTTAAACTTCACTGCCGCGGCGTCGAGTGGCGTGCCGTCGCTGAAGGTGACGCTCTGGCGGAGATGAAATGTATAGACCGTGTTGTCGCTGTTCACCTCCCACCGCTCCGCGAGCCAGGGAGTGAAGCGATTGTCCTCGGCCTGCCCTACCAGCGAATCGACAACGTTCCGGGTAATCAACGCGGTTATCGAACTTCCTGTGATCGACGGATCGACAATCGCTGTGTCGGTGGCAAGTCCGACAGTCAATGTGCCGCCGGCAACCGGCTCGTCAGCGGCACGACTCGGCTGGCCGAGCGCCGAGATCAGGAAGACCGAAACGACGGCAACCTGATTTCGCCAACTAAAGACGGAACGCGGGCACCCTGGTTGGCCTGAAGTGGGTGAGCCCGTGTTGGGGCGGATGGTTCTGACCGCTTTGGGGATCATGTGTCTGCCTCATCCTCTGTGAAACTCGCTGCGACCGGTAA
The DNA here is from genome assembly GCF_009296175.1 of Microvirga tunisiensis. Classification (GTDB taxonomy): domain Bacteria; phylum Pseudomonadota; class Alphaproteobacteria; order Rhizobiales; family Beijerinckiaceae; genus Microvirga; species Microvirga tunisiensis. The sequence continues at coordinate 16,703 of NZ_VOSK01000031.1, forward strand.
TTCGAGGCCAGTAGAGTATTGGAACTGATGGATCCTCGATTGAAGACATTCATCCCGCTGCATCGAAGCCCCTCGCAAGGTCCGCCTTAAGATCATCGATATCCTCCAGACCGATATGGAGACGGATGACGGGTCCTTCGTTTGGCGCCCGTAAGACGCGGCGATCATCCAGGTCGACATGGAGGGCTAAACTCTGGAACCCACCCCAGGAGTACCCGAGCCCGAACAGCGAAAGACCGTTCAGAAAGCCCTGCGCCCTCACCTTGAAATCCCGACCTGGCGCGACAGCCAAAACAAAGGAAAGCACCCCGCTCGCACCTTTGAAGTCCCGCTTCCAGATGTCGTGATCCGGAAAGCTCGGCAGAGCCGGGTACAGAATACGAGCGACATCGTCGCGCGCTTCCAGCCATTCGGCAATCGCCAGGGCGCTCTTTTGATGCCGCTCAAGGCGCACCCCCATCGTACGCAGGCCACGGAGAACCTGATAAGCATCATCCGGAGCGCCACAAATGCCGAGTTCGCCATGCACATGCTTCAGACGCCTCCAGCGTCTGGCGTTGGCTGACGCCGTTCCCATCAGAATGTCCGCGTGACCTGCTGGGTACTTCGTTGACGCCTGAATTGACACATCCACACCGAAGTCGAGCGGCCGGAAATAGAGGGGCGTCGCCCAAGTGTTGTCCATCGTCACAACGGCATCATGCCGGTGTGCCACCGCCGCGATTGCCGGAATATCCTGCATTTCGAACGTGTTTGAGCCTGGAGCCTCAAGATGCACAAGTCTGGTATTCGGCTTGAAAAGCGTCTCAATCTCGGCGCCAAGTGAAGGATCGTAGTACTCGACCTCAATGCCGAAGCGGGTCAGCACGGTGTCGCAGAAACGGCGGACATTGCCGTAAACGGAATCAACGATCAGCGCATGGTCACCGGCGGCGAGATACGCCAGAAATGTTACTGTGACGGCAGCAAGACCGGACGGAAGAAGGATCGTACCCGCCGCTCCCTCAAGCTCGTTGATTGCGGTGCAGAGAGCATCTGTCGTTGGTGTTCCGCGTGTTCCATATGTGTATTTCTGCCCGTGCGCCTCCATTGTACCAGCGTCCGGAAACAGAACGGTCGAGGCGCGGACCGTCGGCGGGTTGACGAACCCGTGGAAATCAAAAGGATTGTGTCCGGCACCGACGAGCTGCGTATTCGAACCCACTCGTGTCGGGCGACTGTCGTTTGCGGTCATCTGTGCTGCTTGCCGTGTTTCTCTTGAGGAATGAACGGACCGGGATCGCGCTACAGCGGGTCGCCGGCGAGATGACGCTCAAGGAAGGGGAGATTGTCCTGACCCCAGTAGACTTCACCATCATAGCCGTAGGTTGGAAAGCCGAAGACGCCGGCTTGACGCGCATGAGCGCGGCCCGATGCCCATTTCGCTCCTACGTCCTCATCCTGCTCACGCCGCAGCAAGGCGGCACCATCGAGGCCGACGGTGTCCGCTATCCGGCGGCGGACCTCCGGCACACCTATGTCTTCGCCGCGGATCCAGAACGCTTCCTGCAACGCACGCGTCAGGGCAATCCAGTCGTCTCCGTCAAGATAAGCCGCGATAACCGCAAGTGAGGCTGGCGTCGGATCCGAAAGCACAGGCCTGTTATCCAGAAGCAATGACTTCCCACGCACCTTGGCCCAGCGCTTGAGATCCCGCACCCCGTAGGCTCGGCGGGCTTCCGGCCGATTACGCGAGAAGATCCCGCCGTTTTCCTCAATCACCGTCGTCAGGTACGGCTTGATCTCAAACTCGTACCTACGTGCCAGGTCGAGAAAGGCGTCAAAGCCAATGAAGGCCCATGGGGAGCCGATCGAGAAGAAGTAATCTACGACTTTTGTCACTGATACAGCCTTTGACTAAGAGGATGCGATAACCTCGATTGGCATCGCTCAAGATATTGCGTGTTGTGCTGACGTCGCCTGAGCAGCCGGCGTTGGAGCCCAACCGAGTTCCGGTGCGATCAGGGTCACAAAGTCAGACAGGATCTGCTGGTATTCGTCCTGCTCGAACTCATACGGCAGATCGAGGCGAAACTCACTGACATGCGGCAGGATGGGGTCGTTGAAGAGCCGTTCCAGTATTTCTTCCGAGGTCCCCACCAGATCGCGCGCGTACAATGTCCGCCGTTCTCCTTGCGGCGAGAGGGTGCGCTCGTAGCGACCGGCCGCGTATTCCGCATAGCGTTGGCGGGTAGACCGGTCGGCACTGTCGGTGGGGACGATGACGCGCCCAAGCGCAATCCGCCTCGCCCCGGTCGACGACCGCCGGAATGTCTCGATCAGGCGCGACTGCGCCACGAAGAAATCATCGGTACCCTCACCGGAGATCACATTGCCGGTCAGAAGGTTGAGGCCAGCGCGTCCGGCCCATTCGGCCGAGGATTGCGACCCGCCGCCATACCAGATGCGGCTGATCAGCCCCTTGGCATGCGGCTGCAGGCGGGGACGCTGTGGCCCGAACGGGGTTTTGATATGCGTCTCTTCATCGCCCAGAGGCTCACCTCTCAGGTTAGCGATGAAGCGGCTCACCCGCGCATGGGAGAAATCAAAAGCTTTCCAGTCGCCATCGAAAACCAGAGGCGCCATCAGATCAGCATGCGGCGGCCGCCCAGCACTGATGCCAATATTCAGGCGGCCGCGCGACAGGACGTCAACCGTGGACAGGTCCTCGGCCAGCCTAAAGGGGCTCTCGAAGCCGATCGGAATGACCGCGCTTCCAAGTTGTATGTGAGACGTGCGCTGTGTCGCCGCCGCCAGGAAAGCGCTTGCGGACGAGATTCCTGGCTCCAGATGCCGTTGACGGACCCAGGCGCTGTCGAAGCTCAAACGCTCGCCGAACTGAAGAAGCTGGAGCGTCTGCTCCAGCCCGTACAGCGGGTCATCGCTCGGGTAGTTTCCGGGAGTGAGGAAGCCGATTTGGCTGATGTTGAGCGAGGATGATGTCATGGTTTCGCAGTATCACGAGAAAAGACACCCGAGTCGCAGCAGCGCCGCAGCCCGAGGACGGACGATCAGCTCTTGGGCAGGCCGGGCGGATTGGTTTGCGATTCCGGCAAGGCCTCTTCTGAAAGCTGCCAGCGGGCGAGCACCTTGGCGTACAGGCCGCGTTTGATCAGGTCGTTGGTCGCGAGCGTCAGCGCATCTGCAAGGCCCGAACCCTTACGGGTCGTGATCGCTACGTCCGAGCGTTCCGGCCAACCGGCCGACAGCGTGCCAACGCGTTTGATGTTCTTGTCGCGGGCCGCGATGTAGACGAGCTGCGCATGCGGCTGGACGATGACATCGACGCGACCGGAGCGCAGGGCGACGAGTCGGGCGGCCTCATCATCGTGATACTGCAGCTCGATCGGCTTCAGGCCGGCCTTGACGTTCTCGTCGCTCCACTTGAGCAGGATGCGCTCCTGGTTGGTGCTGGCGCTGACCGTGACGCGCAGACCCGCCGCGTCCTTTGGCTCCTTGATCTCTTTAATCGGACTATCGGCCTTCACAAAGAAGCCATGCAGGCCCTGCCGGTAAGTCGAGAAATCGAACTTCTCCTTGCGCTGCTCGGTGACGCCGACATTGGAAATCACCGCATCGTATTTGCCGGAGGTCAACCCGAGCGGCCAGTCCGCCCAGGCGACCGGAACAAGCTCCAGCTCCAGGCCGAGGCTGTCGGCGATGGCGAGCGCGTAGTCGGGATCGGCCCCGACCACGGTCTTGGCATCGGTGGCGTAGGTGGCGAGCGGCGGCCCGCCCGGAGAGACTGCGACCGTGAACTTGCCAGGGGTGGCGAACTTGAAATCCTTCGGGATTGCAGCGGCCGCCGCCGGGTTCTTTTCCGCGCGGATGCGGCCCGGCTGGTCGGGTGAAAGATCAAAAATATCACCGGCGGCACTTGCATGCGAAAGACCCATGGCAGAGGCCATGAGGCTCGCGGCCAGCAAGCTGAAGGTTTTCGAGACTATGCTCATGATGTTATCCTGGGTTTGACAAAAGGACGCGGGCGCAGCGGCACGGGCAAAACGGGCTACTTCTTGGGCAGGCCGGGAGGATTGGTCTGTGATTCCGTGACCGCCTCAGCCGTGAGGTTCCAGCGCGCGAGAGTCTTGCCGTAGTTCCCGCTCTTGATCTGAGCATTGATGGCCGCCGTGATGGCATCTGCCAAGCCCGAACCCTTCCTGGTCGCTACGGCAATCTCGGCAGTGACTGGCCAACCGCCGGAGAAAGTACCAACCAGGCGCGTCTTGTTGCCTTGCGCTGCCCTGAATGCGGAGATGGCGTTTGGACCCAGGTAAGCGTCGGCGCGACCGGACTGCAGCGCCAGATCCTGCACCACCACATCGTCGTAGTATTGGATTTCGGCCGGCTTCAGTCCCTTGGCGATGTTCGCCTCGTTCCAGCGAAGCAGGATCTGCTCCTGGTTTGTGCTGGCGCCTACAATGACTTTGAGGCCTGCTACATCCTCGGGTTTGCTGATGCTCTGGATCTTGCTGTCGTTGGCGACATAGAATCCCAGCAAATCCTTGCGATAGGTCGAGAAGTCGAGCTTTTCCTTACGCTGCTCGGTGACGGTAACGTTGTGAACCACCGCATCGAACCGTCCCGACGCAATGCCGAGCGGCCAGTCAGCCCAGGCGACCGGGACGAGTTCGAGCTGAAGGCCGAGACTATCCGCCACGAGCTGGGCGACATCAGGCTCATTGCCGACCGGCGTTTTGGTGTCGGTCGCATACACGGCAAATGGCAGATTCCCCGGGACAGTGGCGACTGTCAGTTTGCCGGGCGTCGCGAATTTGTAGCCGGCCGGGATGAGCTTGATCGCGGCTTCAACTTTTTCAGCTCGGACGCGATTTTTCTGTTCCGGCGCAAGATCGACCTCCTGCGCATGGGCGAGGGCGCCGAAGAACCCCGAAAGCAACAGAAGGCCGCCGGTTGCGATGCGAAGAAGCCTGGACGGGGAGGACATGCTGGGTATTTCCTTGTGATGGGATGGTGTCAGAGGACTTTGGCGAGGAATCCGGCCGTGCGCGGATGTTCTGGCCTGCTGAAGACTTTTTCCGTCGTACCGGTTTCGAGAATGCGGCCCTGCTCCATGAAGACGACCAGGTCGGACACTTCGCGTGCAAAGCCGATCTCGTGGGTGACGATGATCAGCGTCGTGCCGGAGCGGGCGAGCTCCTTGATGACATCGAGCACTTCGTTGACCAGTTCCGGGTCCAGCGCCGAGGTCGGCTCGTCGAACAGCAGAACCTTGGGTTTGAGCGCGAGGGCCCGCGCGATCGCGACGCGTTGCTGCTGGCCACCGGAAAGCTGGCGCGGATAGGCATGCGCCTTGTCGGAAAGGCCAATGCGGGCCAGAAGGCCGAGCGCTTCCGCATCCGCTTGTTCACGCGGAATGCGACGCACCGCTACCGGCGCCTCAATGATGTTTTCCAGCACGGTGAGATGCGGGAAGAGATTGAAGTTCTGGAACACCATGCCGACTTCGACGCGGCGCTTCAGGATGTCCTTCTCCTTAAGCTCATAGAGCGTCTCGCCATGCTGCCGGTAGCCGATCAGCTCGCCGTCGATGGCGATAAAGCCGTCATCCACGCGTTCCAAATGGTTGATCGATCGAAGAAGCGTCGACTTGCCCGAACCTGACTGGCCGAGAATGGTGGTGACGCTACCGGCCGGAATGGTGAGCGTGACATTGTCCAGAACCTTCAGGTGCCCAAAGCTCTTCGACACGCCGTGGATCGTCACCGCACCGCCGCGCGAACGCAGAGGCGCAATAGCGGTGCGGCGCTCAACTGGCCGGGCTGCCGTTTCCGCCGTCGGCGAGGGTGCGGCAGCCGGCCCGGCAAACCGGCGAAAGACGTTGGTGAACAACGAAGGCGGCGGATTGCGCAATGCGCCTCTGGCATAATGCCGCTCGATATGGCGCTGAATGAGGGAGAGCACCGTCAGGATGACCAGGTACCAGACGGTCGCGACCATCAGAAGCGGAATCACTTCCAGGTTGCGGCGGTAGATGATCTGGATCGTATAGAACAGCTCGGGCAGTGCGAGGATATAGACCTGCGACGTGCCCTTGGCCAGCAGGATGATCTCGTTGAAGCCATTGGGGAGAATAGTCCGCATCGCCTGCGGCAGGACGATCCGCGAGAATTGGCGGCGGCGCGGCAGGCTCAAGGCGGCGGCGGCCTCCAATTGGCCCTGATCGACCGACAGAATCCCGCCTCGCACGATCTCCGAGGAAAAGGCGGCCGCATTCAGCGTCAGTCCCAGCACCGCCGCCGCGAAGGGCGTGATGAGCTGCGTCGTGCTCCAACTGAAGAAATTGATGCCCGTATAGGGAACGCCGACCGTGACCGTCTCATAAAGATAACCAAAATTGTTGAGGATCAGCAGCAGCACGATCAGCGGGATCGAGCGAAAGATCCAGACATAAGTCCAGGAAACCCCGACCAAAAGCGGCGAGCGCGAAACGCGCGCCAGCGCCAGACCAGTGCCGAGCAGAAAACCCAAGAACGCGCCCAGGAAGGTAAGAAGCAGCGTCCGGCCAAGGCCAACCAGGACCGGCTCGGCGAAGAACCATTCCGCGAAGACGTCCCAGCCCCAGCGCGGATTGGAGAACACCGAGTTCAGGATCGCGAAGATCACGATGAGCGCGAAAACGGTCCCAATGGTGCGTGCGGGATATTTCGCAGGGACGATCCGGTAATGAGCCTTGCTCCCGATGGCAGAATGCTCGGAAGAAGTAACGTCTACTTGCCTGATGGCTGACGTCAGAGTCATGGCTTGCGCCTCCGCACGTGATTGGACAGTCAGATTGCACCCTGAGGTGCCTCGGAACGCGCAGGTTCGCGCCTGCTGGCGAGAGTGACCACTTTCGGTAAAAGGTCCTTTTTGAAAGGAAGGATCTTGTAGATCTCAGGGTCCAAGTTCATATCGAAGAGCGGCGTATAACCCATGCTGAGATATAAGCCCTTCGCCTCAGGTTGGCGGAAGCCCGTGGTCAGGTAAATGCTGGTGTAGTGCTGGCGCAGGGCCTGGGCTTCCAGTTCCAGGACCACACGGCGCGCGAGCCCCTGTCGGCGATAATTCTCATGCGTCCAGATGCGCTTCAGATCGGCGGTATGTTCGTCGTAGCGTTTGAACGCACCGCCGGCGATAGCCATGCCGTTGCGCAGAAGCAGGACGAAGTTCCCTTCCGGAGGGGCAAGCAAGGCAGCCGGATACCGGCGCATCTCGGCACCCGGCTCATCACCGAAATAGGTGCCGTAACGGGTTGCATATTCGTGCGTGAGCGCCTCGACCAGCGGACGTGAACGCTCATCGTCCGGCGAGGTATAGAGAAAGGTACCCGTCATGGGATCGCTTCGGGTTACTGGAGGAAGGTGCCGGCAAGCCCAGTCCAAAAGGCGGCTGCCGGTGCCAGGATGGCGTCGTTGAAATCGTAGCGGGGACTGTGGAGGGCGGCACTGTCGCCGTTGCCCACGAACACGAAGGCACCGGGTCTGGCTTCCAGAAAGAAAGCGAAGTCCTCGCTTGCGGTGCGGGGCTGGAACAATTCGGCAATGCCGGCCGGCCCGAACTGGCCGAGGGCGACACGACGCGCGAACTGGGTCTCTCTCGGGTGGTTCATAACGGGGGGAAAGCCGCGCCGGTAATCGACTTCGGCCCGTGCACCGAAACTCTCCGCTTGCGCCCTCGCAAGCGCCGGGACGCGGATCTCCAGGAGGTTGCGGATTGCTGGCGTGAAACTGCGCAAGGTCAGCTTCATTTCCACGCTGTCCGGGATGATATTCGAGGCCGTGCCACCATGAATCGATCCCACGGTGACGACCGCCGCCTCCAGCGGGTCGACGCCGCGCGATACGATGCTCTGAAGCGCCGTAATCAGGGATGCTGTCGCGACGACCGGATCGATGGTTTCGTGCGGGGCGGCCCCATGTCCACCCTGCCCGATCACGGCGATGCGAGCCTGATCGACGGCGGCCATAGCCGGTCCTTCGACAAACCCGAATTGCCCCGCAGCAAAGCCCGGCCAATTATGGAGGCCGAACACGGCATCGCAGGGGAACCGCTCGAACAGACCCTCGGTGATCATGCGCCGCGCACCGGCACCAATCTCCTCGGCAGGCTGGAAAATCAGATGGAGCTCGCCCGAGAAATCGACATCGTCTGCCAGGGCCTTCGCGGCCGCGAGCAGGATGGCGGTATGGCCATCGTGCCCGCAGGCATGCATGATTTCCTCATGAGTGCTGGCGTAAGACAACCCTGTGGCCTCTTGGATTGGCAGGGCATCCATGTCGGCCCGGATCCCAAGCCGCTTCTCGCCGGATCCCCGCCTGAGGGCCCCGACGACTCCAGTGCCGGCGAAGCCTCGGGCCACCTCGTAGCCCCAGGAGGCGAGATGGTCGGCGACGAGCTCGCTCGTGCGCTTCTCCTTGAAGGCCAGTTCCGGGTGGCGGTGGAGATCGCGGCGGATGGCCACGAAGGGGTCAAGCTCTGCGTCTTCTCCTGCAACGGCAGCACCACGGGATCCCCAAGATGGGCCTGGATCAATCAGCAGGGTCATGAGGCCACCGCTTCGTGCGGAGCGGCGTCGCTCTCCGCATAGCGGCTCTCCCGGAAGGGCAACCCGAGATGATCGCGCAAGGTCTGTCCTGTGAGCGTGCGCTCATAGACGCCTCGCTCCTCAAGAACTGGGATGACATAGCGGACAAAGTCGTCTAGCCCCTCCGCAATGACGGGGAAGCCCAGGATGAAACCGTCGGCGGCCCTCTCGTCGACCCTTCGGATGATTTCGTCCGCAATCTTATCCGGAGTGCCGATGAAATCCGTCCGAGGTGTCGCGGCATTCAGGGCGACCTCCCGCAAGGTGAAACCGTTTGCGCGGGCTTCCGCCTTGATACGGTCAGTGGTCGAGCGGAAGCTGTTACGGCCGATGTCGCCGAGATCGGGGAACGGCGCGTCAAGCGGGTAAACACTGAAATCGTGATGGTCGAAATAGCGGCCGAGATAAAGAAGGGCCTCATCGATCGTGACGAGATCCCGGATCGCGCGGTACTTCGCCTCGGCCTCGGTTTGCGTCGCGCCCACGATCGGTCCAATTCCGGGGAAAATCTGCACGTCATCCGCCTGCCGACCATGCGCCACAGCGCTTGCCCGCATCTGACGCCGAAACAACTTTGCCTCTTCCAGGTTCGTATTGTTCGTGAAGACGGCATCCGCATGCCGCCCGGCAAGGCTTATGCCTGCGTCGGACGATCCCGCCTGAAAGATCACAGGCTGTCCTTGTGGCGAGCGAGCGATGTTGAGCGGCCCTTCGACCGAGAAGAAGCGGCCCTTGTGGCCGAGCGTTTGAAGCTTCGTTTTGTCAAAGAACACGCCCGTGGCGCGATCCCGCACGAAGGCATCGTCGTCCCACGAGTCCCACAGGCCCTTGGTGACATTGAGGTATTCGTCGGCAATCTCATAGCGCAGGGCGTGCTCAGGGTGTGGCCGGCTGTAGTTGAGGCCGGAGCCTTCCAGCGGCGACGTGACCGCGTTCCAGCCGGCACGGCCCCCGCTGATGAGATCGAGCGAGGCAAACTGCCGGGCAATGGTGAAGGGATCGCTGTAGGAGGTGGAGACCGTGCCGACGAGGCCGACCTGGGAGGTCACCGCCGCCAGCGCCGAGAGCACGGAGATCGGCTCGAAACGGTTGAGGAAGTGCGGGATCGATTTCTCATTAAGTAGGTCGCCATAAGTCTTGCAACGCGAGAGCTGCGGGTGTTTTCTGGGGAGCATGCAACGACATGATCACTCTCCCGGGACGGGGCTCGACGAGGCGGATCGCAAGCGGCTGGCCGCCGCGCTGGCTGGCGCCCGTGAGGCCCGTGTGTATCGCCGCCTCGAAGCGCTGCTGCTGGTGGCCGAGAGGCAGTCCGTCGCCGAGGCGGCCCGCCGCTGCCGCGTCAACCGCTCCAGCGTCCACCGCTGGCTGGCGCAGTACAGGGCCGAGCATGAGGCCACCACGCTCCTCGACCGGCCGCGCAGCGGGCGTCCTCGCCTCCATCGCCCGCTCACACCACGGCGGCTGGCCGCAGCCCTGGCACGCGATCCGCGCCGCTGCGGCTACCAGGCCACGAGCTGGACGGTGCCGCTGCTGGCGCACGACCTGGCCGCGAAGGGGATCATGGTCAGCCCCCGGACGCTGCGGCGCCGGCTGCACGAGGCAGGCTATCGCTGGAAGCGCCCGCGCTATGTCTATGTCGAGCGCGCGGCTCATCTGGCGCAGAAAAAGGGGGCGTCATCCGGCGTCTGAAGGCGGGCTGGCACAGGGGCGATCGGCTGCTGTGCCTCGACTGGTCGTTGTTGCGGCTGTTTCCGCCGCTGCGCGCGACCTGGGCGCTCAAGGGCAGGCAGGCGGTTGTTCCGATCACCGGCCGCAATGCCAAACGGGTGCTGTTTGGGGCCATCGACCTGCGATCGGCGCGCCGCGTGGTGCTGGTCCGCAACCACGCCGGTCAGGCCGACGCTCAGGCGTTCCTGCGCGCGTTGCGGCGCCGCTACCGCGGCCCCGGCTGGCTCTGGCTGCTGAGCGACCGGGCCAGCGCCCACACCGCCCCGCAAACCCAGGCACTGGCCACGCGGCTGCGCATCCGCTTCGTGTGGTTGCCTCGGCAGGCGCCCGAATTGAGCCCGATGGATCAGCTCTGGCGCGAGCTCAAGCGACTCATCGCCGCCAACCGGCAGGCTGCGTCCATCGATGCTCTGGCCGCTGATGCCGCGGCTTGGGTTCTGACGCTGACGCCGCAACAGGCGTGTCGCAAGGCTGGCATGATGTCCAAGCGCTTCTGGCTCAGAAAGCTGGTGCAGAACTTTTGGCGACCTACTTAATATAGAGCCCGTCGGCAACGAACGCGAAAGCGATACCGTTCGCTTCTGCTGTCAGGGCCGTTGTGCGGTAAAAACCGAAGTTGACGCTCGCGTCGGCGGGGCCGCTCGGATGCCGCCACGAGTTCATGTGACCGCCCGGCCCCTGTAGCATGATACCGAGTTTGATGTGATTGCGGGACATGGAGATCTCCTTGCGAGGTCAGGCCGCTGCGGGTGCGTCGGCGGCGAGAAGCTCCGGCCTGGAACTGCCGAGGCCTGAGAAACCGTGATGCTCCGTGACCGAGAACCGGTGACAGCCGAGCGCTTCCGCACTGCGCGCGAAGTCCACCGTTCGCGCGAGCGCGATTTCGGCAACGTCGCCGGGGGCAAGAGGGCTCTTGTCGAGCAGGCCGAGGCGATAAGTCATCGGGCGGATACCACAGGGCTCAAGTGACGATCATTCGATGTTCGGCTGGTCACTTTGCGGCGCGGGCAGCGCGAAGCACGGGTTTGGTCTCGGCCGCATGTTTCGAGAGGAGACTCGCGAGCTCGTTCGCCGCATCGGACAATCGCGTGCGGATACCCGTGTCGGTCAGGACATAACCTGCGCCGTCGTCGGTTGCTGCGAAGTCACCGTCGGACGCATAGACGGCTGTCGGAATGGTAAGGGCGGCAAAGAACTTTCAATTACCCACATCTCCGGAGCGAGCGCCGCTTCAGCTTGCAAGGCGGGACTCGGGCGTGATTCCTTGTTGGGCACCCATTCGGATGGAGTGCTGCCATGGATCCGATGCTCGAGGGTGCCTCGTGGCTCGATGAGGAATTGGCCGGATCAACCTTTGCCGATGCACGGCTGGGCCAGCGGCTGCGGCGGCTCTTGGAGCAGCTCGGCGGGGCGATGGGAGCGAGCGTGCCGCTGGCCTGCCAGGACTGGGCCGCCACCAAGGCCGCTTATCGCTTCTTCGACAATGATCGGGTCAGCGAGGCGGAGATCCTGGCCGGCCACTTCGCGGCAACCGCCAGCCGCCTAGCCGCGACCGAGGGGCCGATCCTCATCCTCCACGACACCACCGAGTTCACCTATCACCGGGTCCGGCCCGAGCCAGTTGGCGTGATCGGGCAATATCCCTGCCGCAACACCAGTTATGATCGACGCCAGCTCTATACCGTTTGCGGCCTTCTGATGCACTCAAGCCTTGGCGTCACGCCGGATGGGCTGCCGCTGGGGCTGTGTGCGATCAAGTTCTGGACGCGCGCCACCTTCAAGGGCACAACCGAGCTCAAGCGGCATATCAACCCGACGCGGGTGCCAATCGAGGACAAGGAGAGCCTCCGTTGGCTCGAGAACATGCGCCAGTCCTCGGCGCTTGTCGCTGATCCGGCGCGGTGCATCCACATCGGTGATCGCGAGAGCGACATCTATGAGCTGTTCGTCACGGCGCACGAGCTCGGCACGCACTTTCTCGTCCGCAGCAGTGTCGACCGGCGGGCGGATGAGGGCACCCAGACAATCATCGCAGCCATGGACCAACAGCCTGGCCAAGGCGAGCACTGGATCGCGGTGCGTGACGACAAAGGCAAGGAGAGCCAAGCGCATCTCACCATCAAGTATCATCGCCTCCAGGTGCTGCCGCCTCTTGCCAAGCGCAAGCGCTATCCCGCGCTCGCGCTCACCGTGATCTGCGCTGATGAACAAGAAACACCCGAGAACCGCCAGCCAATCCACTGGCGCCTCATCACTGATCTGCCCGTCACGTGCGTCGATGAGGCAATCGAGAAGATCGGCTGGTACGCTCTGCGTTGGAAGATCGAGCTGTTTCACAAAATCCTGAAATCGGGCTGCCGGGCTGAGGACGCGAAGCTTCGGTCGGCCGAGCGGCTGGTCAATCTGCTGGCGCTGTTTTGCATCCTGGCGTGGCGGGTGTTCTGGCTGACGATGCTCAATCGGACAGCACCCCAAGCATCCCCACGCCTGGTCCTCACCGCGCTCGAGATCCGCCTGCTCGATCAGCTGGTCAAGAACAAGACGTCGTCACCGTCGCCAACGCTGGCACACTATCTGACCAAGATCGCCCGGCTCGGCGGCCACCTCGCCCGCGCCAAGGATCCACCGCCCGGCAACATGGTCATGTGGCGCGGCCTCTCGCGCCTCACCGATATCGAACTCGGCGCCTCCCTCGGCATGAGGCTTGTGGGTAATTGAAAGGGCAAAGAAGCCGAAGAGCGGCCGGAGCGCGTGCTCGACCACGAGCGCATGGCGCGGCCCTCCACCCGTCGCCGTCAGCGCGACCGGCTTGCCAGCCAATCGTTCCGGCGTGATGAAGTCGATCAGGTGCTTGAAGAGACCAGTATAAGCGCCCTTGTAGACCGGCGTGCCGACAATCAGCGCGTCAGCTGTCTCGATCTCATCGACGATACGTGCGGCCGGTAGCGGCAGATCGTTGCGCGCCAGCGCGGAGCCGAGCCCTGGGCCCGCATCGAGAACATTGTAGATCTTCAGATCGATGGACGCGCGGCGCCCAACTTCGGCGCCGAGCGCCTCCGCCAGGGCACGACTGCGCGAGGGGCGGCGAGTGTTACCGGAAAAGACGACAATGCGCGGTCGGCTCACGGGAAATCTCCTTGTCAAACGGCCAGCAGGAAGGGGCCTGGAAGGGCGAGCAGCAGATCGGTGGAAGACTCTTTGGGCGTGGTGCGAGACGACTTCGACCTGGGCGGCGGAGTTGTACGACGCCACTGATCGTGAGCGGCAGCGATCACCTGTTTCAGATTGCGAAACCGGCGCCCCTCGAGGCTGTCGAAGGGGTGCTGCGAGGAGAAGAAGCGAAAGCCACTCTCCTCCGGAACGGCAACGCCCGCGGTGACACTGCCGATCTCGATCACCCGGGCTGTGCTGGTGGTGGTGCTCATGGCAAAGATCTCCTGTCACCGGCAGCGATGGCCAGCGTGATCGTGGTTAGGCGAGAAAATGTCAGATCGGCTTCAACGGCCGCGACAAGCGGTCAGGCGTCCACGACGGGAGAGACGGTGGTTTCGGGTGGACGAGGCGTGCACGACCGGACATCCTTTGCGTTGGGCTGAGGACCACGGGGCAGCACAGGCTCCGTGGCGCTTTAGCGTTTGATCACGCGGCGCAAGCTGCGCACTGTCAAATCACCGCGGCCGATCAAGCGTTGAATGCGCCAAATCAGCATGGTTATGGTGGGTTTGTTGTCTCGCACTGTCAACGAGGATGTTCTTTTAAAAGAACGCCAAACAGTGAACGGTTGGCACTCTGGAATGGGCCAAGGCGAGGAAAAGCTTCCATGCATGGAACAACGTTGTTGCGACATCCCACTGATCAGCAAAAAAGTTCTTTTACCGAGAACCGTTGGTCATGGATTTTCGTTCAGTGAAGGCGCTGCTTGAGTGACGTGGTTCATAAGGTGAAGTGATTTCTTTGACCTTGCCTAACCGATAATGGCGATGGAGTAAGGCAGGTTGGCGAGGAGAATTGTTCCGCCGGATGCGGAATGGTGATCCCTTGGCATCGCCCCTGTCAATCCGAACGATACATCTTGGTTTCTTCCAGAAGGTCTCGCTCGAACGACATCAGAGTCGATCAACGGGCGGCGAGTATCGAGGTAACCTCTGTCGCGCCGAGCAGGCGGCGCCACAGTCCTGAGATGGGAAAAGCCCCGTGGGTTCTGGATGCATGGTGCTGAACTCGACGAGGGCATGATGCACGGAGCGCAGAGAGCTTCAGACCGTGTGAGTGACGCAACATCCCTCATTGCTGCGGTGCTCTGCAGTATTCACAATGGCGAGGATTTCGTTTGCATCTCTCCTGTCCTCCTCTAGCTTGGGCGGCTGCCAGATCATGGCCCAGTGCTGGGGCCTTAGAGGATCTCCGGCGAGCGAGATTGATCGGGCTACAGAATCGATGTCTGAAAGCCCAAATCTGCAGAAGATGCTTTGTCGGACGAGGCACGCGAAAAGAGGCGGAGGGGTGCATGTTGATCGTCCTTGGTGGGCTGCCCGGAGTGGGCAAGACGACTCTTGCTCGCGCTCTTAGTCAGCACCTCTATGCGACCCATATCCGCATCGATTCTATTGAACGGGCGATCACGGCCTCGGGTATGCTGAAGGCAGGGGTGGGCCCCACAGGCTACATGGTTGCCTATGCTGTCGCAGAGGATAACCTGCGTGCCGGGAAAATGGTCATCGCTGACTCAGTTAATCCTTTGAAGGTGACTTGAGATGCGTGGCGCTCCGTTGCCGAACGCACCTCATCTCGTGTTGTGGAGGTTGAGATTATCCGTTCAGACCGCGACGAGCATCAGCGTATCGTCAGGACACGCATCAGTGACATCGAAGGGCTGATCCTCCCGACATGGGATGATATTGTTTCGCGTGAATACGAGCCGTGGAACCGGTCACACGTTGTGATCGACACTTCGTTCAAGACGATTGATGAGAGTCTGAGCGAACTGTTGGTAGTCCTGAACGCATCAAAGATCGATAGCGCAAATCCTGTAAGTCCGATTATGGAGTGAGCAGGTCTGTTATGGTTATCGGTGTCATGGGATCGCGATGACCGATGGACGCTCCTGAGTTACCGCTGGACGTCAGCTTCAACCGCCTCTCTCAAACGCCTGACGCGATGGATATCGCCTCTGAGGTCAAACGAGCGGCTCTGAACGTTTACATCGTCACCGATCAAGATGGGACGACGCGTTTCAAAAGATTTCATGAGCAGCAGTGTCGTCCAAATCCACGTCTCCTAACCATTCCGCGGGATGATAAGCACCTCTTGGTAATTCGCAGAAGCTGGTTATAGCATGGATAGGTGCAATGCTGCCGCCGCCTCCCTTGCGATCTCCTCTCGGTGGCGCTGAAAGGCCGCTGACCCGTCCCGCACCGCTGCGATGATAGCGGGGTCAGAACTGCTCGGAGATCCTCCAGGAAACGGAGGTTCAGGGTCATACTCCATGGATAGCTGCGCCCGCCGGGCCCGGTCGTCGCCGAACAGGCTTGCCGCCAGGGCGAGAGCGAAATCGATCCCGAAGGTGACACCCACCCCTGTCACCCGGTTGCGGTCTACCACAACCCGTTCTGCGACAGGTTCGGCTCCGAAATAGGCGAGCTGGTTGAGCGACAACCAGTGGCAGGTGGCGCGATAGCCGGTCAGCACACCGGCGGCGGCCAGCACCAATGACCCGGTACACACAGAGGTCACGTAAGTGGCGTTTTCAGCCTGCGCCTGGAGATAAGGTGAGAATCTCACTGCCAGCCATAAGGGCGATCTGCCCAGGCCCACCAGGGACGAACAGGATATCTGCCTGCGGACAACTGGCAAAGGTGGTGGTCGGTATCAGGCGTAGCCCACTCCCGTCGACGACCGGGTCGGAGGATTTCCAGGCCAGGTGAAGCGACAGCTCCTTGAAGCGGGCGAACACCTCGAAGGAGCCGGTCAGGTCCAGTTGGGTCATCCGGGGATAGGCGAGCATGACAACGTGCATGGGCACTCTCCTGGGAGCTATCGCGGGTGCCCAGGCGAGCAGCGTCTTGCGGTTCACGCTCCCCGGTGGTGATCCACCTTGCCTCGCCAGTCACGTGAACACACAAAGATGAGCTGATCCTGTCAAAGCAAGCAACGGAGCATGGCTGCTGGTCTCTCCGGTGGCGTAATCTGCGGAAGCCGCAGTACCAAACGGCGTTTGGAGAGCCTATGCCGGCCTGGGAAGGTCCCAGATATGCGTCAGCACTAGAACCAAAAGACCAGCACACAGGAGCAGGACCAGAAGCAGGGCGATGCGGCTCAGCCTCTCATAGCGAGCCAGGTGGGCATCAGCGGCTTCGACCTTGCGGCGGCGCTCATCTGGTTCGGAGGAGGCAGGCGACACAACTCTGCGACCTTTGTTTTCGGAGATTGT
This sequence comes from Microvirga tunisiensis, assembly GCF_009296175.1. Taxonomy (GTDB): domain Bacteria; phylum Pseudomonadota; class Alphaproteobacteria; order Rhizobiales; family Beijerinckiaceae; genus Microvirga; species Microvirga tunisiensis. The sequence continues at coordinate 33,490 of NZ_VOSK01000031.1, forward strand.
CATCGGATCATCCATCAGGCGAGAAAGGAGGCGGCAATGTCCCGTTCGCCGTGGCCGGCATCGGCTGCGCGCTGAAAGCGGGCAAGACCGGCCTCGGCCAGATCGGCACGGACGTTTGTTCCCGCGAGCGCTTCGACGACGAGCTTGGCGTCCTTGACCCCGTTCTCGACCGAGAAGCTGGTGGCGTGGTCGCCCTTGAGCATCGCGGCGCCCTTGCCCTGGAAGTAGCCGCTGTCGAGCGGGCCGCCGGTCACGGCCCCGATCACCAGCGCCGGATCGACGCCGAGCGCTGTGGCGATCGCCAGCGACTCCGCCGTGCCATGGGTGAGCGCGAAGACGAATGCGTTGAGCGCGAGCTTGAGCCGGCTGCTGGCGCCGGGCGTGTCGGAAACCCAGAGAGTGCGTTGCCCGATGGCGTCGAAGATCGATTGAGCGGCTTCGCGCCCGCCGTCCGGGCCGGAGGCGAGGATGACCAGCTTGCCTTGCTCGGCCGGCTGGCGGGTGCCCTGCACCGGCGCGTCATAGAACACGAGGCCGTTCTCGGCCGCCAAACCGGCAAGCGTGTCAATCGCCTCGGCGCCGACGGTGCTGAGCTGGAGCCAGATCGCGCCCTTGGCGAGGCCGGGCCGCGCCGCCGCGATCGCCTCGATCACGGCCGGGCCGTCCTTCAGCACGGTCACGACGATCCCGGCGTCACGCACGGCGTCGGTGGCATGGTCGAACGGTGTGACGCCATCGGCGGCAAGCGCCCGAGCCTTGTCCGCCGAGCGGTTCCAGGCGCGGACCTCGAAGCCCTTGCGTGCAAGATTGCGCGCGACGGCTGCGCCGATCAGGCCGGTGCCAAGAACGGCGACGGGGCGAGCGGGTTGATTGTCCGTCATGATTGACTCCCGATGAGGTTGGATGTTATGTAACGATCATTCCATAATTGACCAAAAAAGGGCTGATCACGTCAGCGCGGCCAGGGTTTGATCGATAATGGCGGTGAGCTTTCTGCGGTCCTTTGGACGGGTCGTTTGGGCCAGCACCCGCAGGCCCTGGACCGCGTTGAAGATAAAGAGCGCCAGGACAGCGGCATCCGCGTCGGGGCGTATTTCTCCGGTGGCCTGCCCGCGCCGGACCGTTTCCTCGATCCCGCGCGTCAGGATGGCGAAGTTCTGGCGCACGAGGTCAGCCACCCGCGGATCGCGCCCGGCCATCTCGATCGCGCTGTTGGTGGCGAGACAGCCGCGCTGCTCCCGCGCGTCCCGATCGGCATTGACAATATCCACCATCAGTTCGCGCAGCCGCTGCGTGGGCGAGCCTTCCCGCCGGAGTTGATCGACATTGGCCCGGGAGCGCTTGCGGTAGTGAAGAAGCGCCTGCTCGAAGAGGCCATCCTTGTTGGCATAGGCCGCGTACAGGCTCCCGCGACCGAGGCCCGTCGCGTCGACGAGATCCTGTGCGGAGGTGCCCTCGTAGCCATTGCGCCAGAAGGTTTCCATCACCGCGTCCAGAACGCGCTCTTCGTCAAACTCTCGCGGGCGGGCCATAAGGGGTACTGTTATTATTGAATGATCATACCATAACACTATCGACGGGCTTGTCAATGCAGCGCTTTGAACTGCGACCGCAGCATGACGGTGCCGGTGATAGTTAGGGGTGGACGATGGCGAATAGCGGCTGTTAGAAGGGGTCGATCGGGTTCGGCACCGCACGGTTGTCGAAGAAAGCCTCCAGATTAGCGAGCACCATGTCCTCCTGGGCGTTCCGGGCGCCGGTGCTGGCAAAGGCGATGTGCGGTGAGAGGATCAAGTTCGGCGCGTTGAGAAGTCGGTCTGGCACAGTAGGCTCATTCTCGAATACGTCGAGCGCCGCCCCGGCGATCATTCCCTGCTCCAGCGCTTCGGCAAGCGCATCCGCATCGATCAGTGAGCCTCGGGCCACGTTAACGACATGACCGTTCAAACCGAGCGCGGCCAAAAGCGAACGGTCAACGATATGGTAGTTGGAAGGATCGGCGCGAACCGCCACGATGAGGATGTCGGCCCATTCGGCCAGTTCTCGTACGCTTGCTTTATAGGAACAGGCGGTGTCTGATTTGGGCGTTCGGCTGTGATAGGCAATTTTCATCTCGAAGGCGGCAGCCCGTGATGCGAGCTTACGACCGACAGCGCCAAAGCCGTAGATGCCGAGCCGCGCGCCGGTCAGGCCGGGAACGGCCGCCATGCTGACGAGACTATTCCCCGTCCAGCGCCCCTCCCGCACGAAGCGGTCGGCGGCGAGAATCTGCCGCGTCGAGGCTAGTACCAGACCCATGGCGAAATCCGCCACGCTCGACGCGTTAGCGCCGGGGCTATGTGTTACAGTCAACCCGTGTTCTGATGCCGCCTGGAGATCAATGCCCTCGAAGCCGGTCCCAAAATAGGAGACGAGGCCGAGTTCGGGAAGCGCTTCGATCAAAGCGCGATCCGTTTGCAGCCCGCCTTTCGTCACCAGCGCCAGGGCAGCGGAAGCCCCCACCGGTAAAGCGTCGGGCGCCGACCGCGGCATGGGTCCGAGTACCTTATATCGGTCCGTCAGCAGTTGCTTGAATCGATCCGAGAAATCACAGGCGAGCAGGACGGTCGGCTTGGACAAGGAGACAACCTTTCAGGTGGAATGCGACGTTGAGCGGTGGTCGCTCACCCGACGCGCAACTTATGGAACGATCATACCATAATAAGCCGGTGGCACCTGTCAATCGGCACACGGCCTCTCGGGCAACCCAATGAAGGGATCGACGACGGTCAGACCCTCTGGCGCGAACGACAGACACCATTCCATAACAGCGATCGGCTTCTGACAGGGATGATAACGGCGCTCGCCCTTCTACGAGGGCTGACACACGCCTTTCCAGAGATGATGGAAGACGTAGCTCTTCTTCATCGGGCGGTTGAGCCACACCATCTCGACGTCGGAGAACGAATCCTTCGGGCCGTAGCCGCCACCGGTCTTGTCCCAGGCGTGCATGCTGCCGCCGTCCCACAGGCGGCCCATGTAATGGTTCGCGCCGAAGAGCAGTACGAAGTCGAAGCGTTTGAACGGCGCAGGGTCGAACGGCTTGTTATCGCCCATGATCGGCTTGCCGAGGGTCGCCAGCCGTCGCAGGCTCGTGCAGCCCTCGGCAGCTCTGCCTGACACGCCCTCCTTGAAGTCGATGCCATAGGGCGGATCGGTGACGATCGCGACCTCGTCCTCGAGGCCCTTGAGGATGCTCTCGTTCCGTCCGCGATAGAGGACGATGCGGCCGCCGTCGACACCCTCTCAGGCATGCCATGATGGGCGATCATGTCTGGGTCGAAGTACGGCCGATACTCGGGATGGCCCTGCAGGTGCACGCTGGCAGTCAGCTTCGACGCTTTGCGCTTCGTCGACGGGCTTGTGACGCCGAGGAACAGGCTGGCTTGCATTCTCTGTCGCTTTGTGGGGAGTGACTCCGGAGCGTGGCATCCGCGTCGACCGCCGTCCAGTTGCACGCGACAGTGTTCACAGGCGAAATAAGAAGCTACCAGCCCGTCGAGCCAACGTGCCGGCGAACCGAGGAGATCGTGATGTTGGACCAGAAGCTGTTCCAGAACCTCGAGGAGGAGCTTCTCCGTCCGGAAACTCGCAGCTCTCGCGAAAGGACCGACGCGCTGCTTGCCGACGACTTCGTCGAGTTCGGGGCGTCTGGCCGGGTTTATGACAAGGCACTCATGCTCGCGGCACTTGCCGAGGAGCAGGCGAATCCACCTCCTATCGAGCGTGAGATTACGGACTTCACTGTCCGGTCACTGGCCGGGGACCTCGTGCCGGTCACCTACCGTGTCACACGCCGCAGGAAAGACACGCCGGGAGAGGCACGATTCCTCCGCAGCTCCATCTGGAGGCATGAAGCCGTCGGCTGGCGCATGACCCTCCATCAGGGGACCCCGCTGCCGGGCGACAACGTTAGCCGCGACCAATTCCGCCGCACCGTGATCGTCGGCAATGGCGGATCGGGCAAAAGCTGGCTCGCCCAGCGGCTGGCGAAGATCCTCGGCGTCGAAGCAGTCGATCTGGACATGATCCATTGGGAGCCGGGCTGCGACACCGCGCGTCGCGACCAGAATGCGGCGGGCGCCATGGTCCGCGAGGCTGCGGCCGCGGATGCCTGGGTCATTGAGGGCGTCTACGGCTGCCTGGCGCAGGAGGCCCTGTGTCGCTAGGCACTTTGGTGTGAGATTCCCGATTTTTGAGCCGCTATAGCCATTTTGGCGTGAGACGCTGAGCTGCCGGGTCGGGGTTCCGGCGCAGCGACAATTCTGATTCAATCCCCTGCATGTCACCGGCCCCTGATCTTGATGGCCTGTCGAACGCCGATCTGAAGCAGTTGGTGCTGGAGCTGCTGGGCCGCGTCGCCGAGCTGGAGCGCCTGGTTGCCACCCAGCGTGAGGAGATCGCCCGGCTCAAGGACCTCAAAGGGCGCCCCACAATCAAGCCGCGCACGCCCAGCGGCATGGACACCCAAACAGCTTCGCCCCGCTCCGGCCGCAAGCCCGGGCGGCGTGGCCCCAAAGCCTCACAGCTCACCATCCATGAGGAGCGTGTCATGCGTGCCGCCGTTCCGGCCGGGTCGCGCTTCAAGGGCTATGAAGACTTCTTGGTTCAAGACCTCGTCGTGCGATCCCACGGGATCCGTATCCGCCGCGAGCGCTGGCTGACGCCGGACGGCCATCCCATCGTGGCGCCGCTGCCAGACGGCATCGTCGGGCATTTCGGACCGGACCTGCACCGCTATGTGCTGGCGCTCTACCATCAGGGCCAACTCACCATCCCGCGCCTGGTCGAACATCTCACCCTGCTGGGGGTCCTGATTTCCAAGCGTCAGGTCGGGCGCCTGCTCGGTGATGCGGACGGTCTGTTTCGCCAGGAAGCCACCGCGGTGCTGCGGGCGGGCCTGAGGACCGCGCGCTGGATCAGTGTCGATGACACCGGCGCACGGCATCAGGGCCGCAACGGCACCTGCACCCAGATCGGCAACGATCACTTCACCTGGTTTGGCACCACCACCTCCAAGAGCCGGCTCAACTTCCTCGAGCTTCTACGAGCGGGCCACACGGACTATGTCGTCAATGCCGAGGCCTTGGCCTACATGCGCCAGCGGGCCTTGCCGCAGCCTCTGATCGCGCGTCTGGCGCAAGCGTCCGAGACGACCTTCAGCGATCCCCCGGCCTGGCAGCGGCATCTGGAGCAGGTGGCGATGCCCAGCCGGCCCGGCACGCTCGATCCGGTGCGACTGGCCACGGAGGGAGCCGTGTGGGGCAGCCTCAAAGCGCACGGTTTTCTGCCGGACACGGTGATCCTCAGCGACGATGCCGGTCAGTTCGATGTGGGCGAGCACGCGTTGTGCTGGGTGCATGCCGAGCGGCTGATCCATCAGCTCGACACCTTCACGGATCATCAGCGCGCGGCCCAGACACGGATGCGGCGGCTGGTGTGGTGGTTCTACCGGGATCTGAAGCTCTATCGCTATGAGCCGTCGCGGCGCCGGCGAAGCGAGTTGCGCAGACGCTTTGACCGGATCTTTGCGCACCGGACCGGCTTTGCCACCCTCGACCGCCTGCTCGGGCGCCTGCGGGCGAACAAGACGGAGTTGCTGCGGGTACTCGAGCGCCCGGAGATCCCGCTGCACACCAACGGGTCTGAAAACGACATCCGGGCTCAGGTGATCCGGCGTAAGATCAGCGCCGGCACGCGCTCCGATATGGGACGAGCATGCCGAGACGCTTTTCTCGGGTTGTCCAAGACCTGCCGCAAGCTCGGGCTCTCGTTCTGGGATTATCTCGGGGACAGGCTCAGGGTCGCCCATGCTCCCGCTGTCCCGGGCCTTGCCGACCTCGTGAGGGCTCGCTGCTCCCCAGCCTGATGGCCCGACTTTTTGCCCCTGTTACGCCTGATCCGCTCTGCCTGCGTTCGGGCCCAAACTCTTTTAATTTTATACTTCCTGTCTGCATCTCTTCCAATCACTCATTGTGCTTAGTTTGGCCAAATTGTCGATTTGCACGTCATGATGGGATTTGGCGATTTGGAAAGCACTTCCCTGAAGTTGCCCTATGCCAGCGGAGCCTTTCGGATCCGCGATGCGACTTTCATCAAGCGCAGTAGAACGGCGCCGGAGCGGTTTGGCCGCCTCAAATGAAACTCCAAAATCCCACCTGAAATACAAACGTCTGCCCTACGGCCTCGGCTATGTCTTTGATCTCTCAATGAGGGCGAGCCGCGGGCGCCTGCATCGGGTTCACGCGGGACTGGGGGAGCATGAGGTCTCGTGGGTAGTCGGTCGGCCGGCCGAGACCTGGAAACGAGATTGGCCATGGCTGCCTACCGCTGTCCGCTCTGAAACGCCCCTCTTCCTACTGGGCAAAACCAATCCCCACACCTCTTCATGCTCTTTTCAGACGGTGGATTGCAGGGCGGCGATGGTCTGTCGAACGCCCTCCCGCAGCGGCGTGACCGAGCCGCCGAACGTGCGCTCGAACTTGGACATGTCCATCACGAACGGCTGCTCGAACTGATAGAGCACCTCACGGGCCTCGCGGATCTGACGATTGAACAGGCCGGCCAGCGTCAGCATGCCCCGCCCGAGCCGCCGCATCCGGGGCGGCTGGCCGAGGGCGTCGAACACCTCGGCGATGAAGGTCCGACCCGTCGCTGGCGGGCCGCTCGGAATGTGCCAGACCTCACCCCAGGCGCGGGCATTCGTCCCGAGAGTGATCAGACCGCGGGCAAAGTCCGGCAGGTAGCTGAGGGTGTGCGGCGCATCCAGCGAGCCGAGCCAGGAGGCCGTCTTGCCCCGCAGGGCCGGCTGGATCACCAGCAGGTTGGCGGCTGAGTTGGCATGGGGGCCATAGAAGCCCGAGCCGCGGCCAATCGCAACACCGACCTGGCCGCTCCTGTGAGCGGCCAGAAACGCCTCTTCCAGGCGGGCCCGCAATTGCCCCTTGGGACCGCTCGCCCGGCGCGGGCTATCCTCGGTCATCGGACCGCTCGAGGGGCCGTACATGTAGAGGTTGTCAGCCACCACGAGCACGGCATCGGCGGCGGAGGCGGCGGCGATCACGCTCTCGGTCATCGCCGGCAGGACCTGCTGCCACTGCGCGTACGGCACGTTCGCTGCGTGATAAACAACCGCCGCATCCCGGCAGGCCTTTCGAACCTCGTCGGGGCGCAGGATGTCGGCCGTGACGGCCTCGACGCCTTTGGACCATAGGTCAGAGCCGCTGCGGCTGACCGCCCGCACGCGATGGCCCTGGCGTGCCAGCTCGGCCACGAAGGCCCGACCGGCGCCGCCGGTGGCGCCGAGGACAACGTGTAACCTCCTATGTCCGCCACGGTCTCACTCCCCCCGAGAACTGCCGAATGCCATAACCATGCTTCTGTATCCTGCCGCAAGAAAGGCGATCAGGCGCCCCTAACATAGATGGGGTGGCTGTTGCATGACGAAACGAGCAAGGCCCTTCCAGGCTCACGCCGTTGGGCCCTCGTCGCCTCCGGGTTCGGCAGCCATTCCATCAGCATTTGGTCCGAGGACGGGTAGGCCAGCGCATGCAACTCAGGAGCTTCGGGCTACTGGGCTCAACCCGAAGTTGCTCTTGACCTCTGTGGTGCCGAGCCACTCGCACAACTCCTGAAGGGTGCCAAAGGAATGCTCAATCTCGGCGAAAGGAGCAGGCCGCTTGCTCTCGGGCAGATCTTCAATCAGTTCGGCCGTCCAGCACGTATCGCTGCGGCGCGCCCCGCTGCGCACAACGCTCCCGACGATCTCCCCCTTGAGGAGAAGGTCATAGGCGCCGGGTGCGAGTTGGATAAGGCTATAGGTCATGTGGATTCCCCAGCGGACCGGACCTGTACCTCGATCCACTCGTGAGCCATAGCGATCACAGCCTCACGATCCGGAGCCAGCATCAGGGTCGGGCGCTGCTTGGGCAGTGCTACGAAAGCCATCCACTCTGCTCCGATGAGGCTCAGCCGGATCTGATAACCCCGGTGCTCGAGGACACCGGTTTGTTGCGAATGGGTCGGATCAGGCATCGGATGGCGCGTCGCTCGTGATCTCAAAACATTGATGATCCACAGGTGTGGCGTTCGGCTGCTGATCCGCCGCGTCCTCGAGCTCCATCAACACACTCCAGGCAGCTCGAAAAAGGCTGCCGTTGCCAGCAGTCCGAGTTGGAGCGAGGAAGAACACTCCTCAGAGTTGCGGCCGCGGGGCCCGGGCCCCGCAAGGCAATTACCCCCGAGCGAAGCAAGCGGAAATCCCATGTCGCTTATGTAATCGTTTACGGAATTTAATTTTGAACTGAATTCTGTCGCTGTGTTGGCAAAGCCACACTAACTGGATGTTTAATTCGCGGTTGATCGCTCGCTCAACTGCACCCCCGAAGGAAAGCGCCCGTCAGATGGCTGGTGGTCTCTTTCGATAATGGGAAGGACAAGTTCTCGTATTGGCTTGGGTGCTCCTCCTACCGGCGCTCCGGCTCCGTGCTCGAAGTGCGGGAACCGGCAGATCAAGATGATGATCAACGTCCATGAGCTCGATATGAGCAGGTCGGACGTTACCAGGATCCGGAGCGCTAAAGCAAAATCATACGCCGCCCGAGCCTGCGGGAGCAGATCAGGCCCGATCAGCCTCGGCTTGCGGTTCGGCAATAACCGGCTTCTGAGCACGACGCCGGCTCTGGGGCTTTGAGGTCGTTTCTGCGGGAGCCGGTCCCCGCCAGGGTGCCGTCCGAGAGGTGGTAGACTTTTGAAAGGGTGGCGTAGTCTCCGGGTGTTGCAACCCACACAGCGGGATTCGGGCGTTGGAGCGCTCCGGTCCCGCGGGAGACCACGCCATGACGGACCTTATCAGCAAGACAGATGCAGCGCATCCGGCCAGCCAGCCGCAAGCCCGACTTTTCGACGATTGGATCGACCCGATCGAGACGGGTGTGCGCGAGCGGGTCCGCGACTGGATCGAAGCCCTCATCCAAGCCGAACTCGACGCTGCGCTCGGCCGGCCGCGCTATGGCCGCAAGGGCGCGCACGAGCCAGCGGCCTGCACCCGCGGCTATCGCCATGGCCGCCGGTCGCGCGCGCTCACCGGCACCTTCGGCACAACCGAGATATCCGTACCGCGGGCGCGCCTGCAGGCTGAGGATGGCACCACCATTGAGTGGCGCAGCGGGGCACTCCGCGCTTATCAGCGCCGCACCAAGGCGGCCGATGCCCTGATCGCCTCGGCCTACCTGGCCGGCACCAACACCCGTCGGGTGCGCCGAGCCCTGGCGGCCTTGTTTGGCGGGGCGGTCGGCAAGGACACGGTCAGCCGGGTCTGGCGCCAGGTGCAGACCGACTGGCAGGCCTGGAACCAGCGCTCGCTCGCCGACGAGCCGATCGTGCGGCTGATCCTCGACGGCACCGTGGTACGCGTCCGGCTCGACAGGAAGGCTACTTCGATCTCGCTGCTGGTGGTGATCGGCATCCGTGAGGACGGCCAGAAGGTGCTGCTGGCGGTCAAGAACATGGGCGGCGAGACGCAGGCCGCCTGGCGGGCGGTGCTGGATGATCTCGTCAGGCGCCAGCTGCGTCGGCCAGCCTTTGTGATCGTGGACGGAGCACCGGGCCTGGAGAGTGCGCTGGCAGCGGTGTGGGACGGGGTTCCGCTTCAGCGCTGCACGGTGCACAAGCACCGCAACCTGCTCGCCCATGCGCCCAAGCGCCCAAGCGCCTTTATGATGAGATCACGGCGGATTACACCGACATGATCTATGCCTCCACGGCCGAGGAGATCGCGGAGCGGCGCACGGCCTTTCTGCGCAAGTGGCGGCTGCGCCATCCCACAGTAGCCGACAGCCTGGAGGAGGCGGGCGAGGCGCTGTTTGCGTTCACGACGCTGCCGCCCTCGCAATGGAAATCGGCACGGACCACCAACGCCATTGAACGGCTGCATGAGGAGTTCAAGCGGCGGATCAAGACCCAGACGGTGCTACCCTCGGCGGCAACCGCCGCCATGCTGTTCTGGGCCTTGCTGGCGTCTGGTCAGATCACCATGCGCAAAGTCGATGGCTGGACGACGCTTCCTAAACTCTCATCGGGTCAGGAGACCATTGACCTCGCCGCCTGACCCGTTACCCTGCCCATGCCGGAGACTGCGCTACTCGAATTTCTACAGCCCTCGCGCCGCTGCCTAGGCGTGTCTCCGCCGGAGCTCTCGCGCTACCCGCGATTATCCGATGTCCATATATGACAGTACCCGAGCGAGCCCGACAAGAGATCGATTATGGCCGCCGCGCCAAAGGCTATGTCTTTGGCGCGTTTTGTCCGGCAACCGGCGAAGCCTTCACGCATCCGTACCCGGGACGCGGCAGTGCGCCTTGGGTCGACTTCCTCGACCACGTTGAGAGCTGGATCCCGCGCACGACCGAGTGGGTCTACGCCATCATGGATAACCTGAGCTCCCATCGCACGACGGACGTGCTGCTGTTTGTGCTGGCGCATCCACGCTGGGAGATGGTGTTCCAGCTCAAGTACGCCGCTTACCTCAACCTGATCGAGCCCTGGTGGAAGATCCTGCGTTCCCTCGCATTAGCGGGTCGGCGCTTCGAGACCTGGGACGAGATCATCGATGCGATCCACCGCTCCACGGTCTACTGGAATGCACACCGCCACCCCTTCGTCTGGGGCCAACGCCGCCGACATCGGCCACGTCGCGCTCCTGGTATCGCCCTGCTGCCGAGGGTCGCATGAATTCCCGGATGCACCACTTAGCGAGTTGCCGTAGCCGGTACCTTTCTATCCGCACCGGGTCACCGGAGGCGGTCACCCGCCCCGGTTCCCACAGAACGTGGCGTGCGGAGCTACCGCACCACGCTCTTCGGCAGTTGGTTCACAGCACCGCGAGGGCCTGCAGGTCCCGATGGGGGAGCCGCAGTTTGGGGCGCAGGAGCGGGCTCCGGTCTTTGATCTGGTTGAAAGTGCTCCAGCTGAGGCGCCCGCTATCACGGCTGCGGCTGCCCAGCATTCTGCGCCAGTAACGCTCCACCCCTGGTACCCCCCTAGAGCGCGTTGACATTCAGGCTTTCGACGGACTCGCAAATCTGATTCAAGCTCCTTTTGGGCGCGGAGGCTTGGGTGAGCGGAGTTCGTCTGATGTTGAAAGATCACCAGTGGGATCGGATGGAGCCGCATTTGCCGGGCAAACGCAT
>NZ_VOSK01000320.1 GCF_009296175.1 Microvirga tunisiensis
GAGTTTGCTCAACCGTCGTCTTGACGGCTCTGCCGCCAGCCCTGCGCAATCGCTCCATCCTGCCACACCCGGCTCCCGCCCTGGGATCGCACTCCCACGTCCAAGCTCATTGACAACGAACATCAGAGTATTCGGGGCCGATTCGGTTCCGCCGAGGAAGGGCGTCCAGTAATCGTCGAAATCCGCGAACTCGGCCGTGATGTCGATTGCGCGCACCTCCACGGACGCGAGGCCCGCTTCCGAGAGCAGCCGCCGCAGGGGCTCCGGCCGGCAGACCGGCGCCTTCACGCCGTCGTCGAACTCCCGCGCCCCGGGGTCGAGCGCCGTGGCCGCATCGAAGAAGTGCCGCATGATCTGCATGTGCCCGGCATAGTCCCAGACATAGAGCGCCACCGTTCCGCCCGGCCGCACCACCCGGGCCATCTCCCGGATCATCGCCTCCTTGTCAGGCACGAAATTCAGCACCAGCCCCGAGACGGCCGCGTCGAAGGCGCCGTCCGCCCCGGGCAGCGCCTGGGCATCGCCCTGGGCGAAGGAGGCGCGCGGGTCCCGCACCTGCTCACGTGCCGCGTCGAGAAAGGCCGGCGCGCTGTCGATGCCGACGAGGCGGGCCGGATCGCAGGCCCCGAGCAGCGCGGCCGCGAGAGCGCCCGTCCCGCACCCCACGTCGACGATGGCGGATTGCGGCGGAGCCCCGATCCAGTCGGCGAAGCGAGCGGCCACCCGCCGGCTCCAGCGGCCCATATAGCGTTCGTAAGCCTCGCTTCCGCTCCAAAGACCCGGCTGAACAGGAATCCGACAGATCCTCCGCGCCTTCAAGAGATCCTCATGAGCGATCTCATGAGATCGCTCGCAGGATTCCCTGGCGGAAAATCTACGCCGCCGGGCCCGGCGCGGCAACGCTTGCGCTTGCCCGGCCCTTTCCGACCTTGACGGTTTCCGTGCGACCGTTATATTGTTCCTGTTTTGTTCTGGTTCGAAGAGGCGAAAGCCATGCCGCCCGTCCTGCCCATCTCCGCGTATTAGCGGGACAAGCTCACGCCCGAACAGGTCGCCGAGATGCGCGCGCGGGTGGAGGGCTCCGCCCTCTCCTTCCGGCAGATCGCCCAGGCGCTGGGCCTGTCGGCCACCACCGTGTCGCGCTATGCGCGCCAGGAAGGCTGGCGCCGCCCGGCCGATTCTGCGGCTCCAGACCGGCCCGAGACCCCGAGCCCTGCGCCCTCGAGCCCCGCTCCGCCCGGGCGAAGCGCCCGCCGGGACGCCCCGCCGGCCGACCGGCGCGAGCAGATCGTCGACCGGCTCTGGACCCTCGCCGAGCGCCACGCCGAGGTGCTGGAGATCCAGCCCATCGAGCGCGCCGAACGCTCCCTCCAGCCGCTCGCCCGCCTCACCCGGACCCTCGGCGAGATGGACAAGCACATCCGCCCGCCTCTCGCCGCGCACGACGACGCCGTCGACGCCCCCAAACCCCGCCGCAGCCTCAACGAGCTGCGCGACGAGCTGGTCGCCCATCTCGAGCGCATCAACCGCGAGGAAGGTTATGGCTGGGACGTGCGGGAATGGTGGTTCAAGGATGGCGGGGGGATTTGAGGGGGGAGGAAAAGAATTGAGCGCCTGAGACAAAAACGTTGATGGACATTCGCGCATCCTCATTCGTCTTCCATTTTCGATCTGCGGCGGACCTTCAGGACACATGAGCTTTCAGGTCGAATCTGTCCGGATCTCAGGGTTTCACCCGATACCTGACTTCAGCAAGTCGCCTATCTTGAAAATGATTGAGCCGGGCACCGAGGCACACTGGTCTCCTTACATGTCGTGATCTGGCGAATGCTCCTGCGCGGGAGACAATTCGGAGGTCACGATGACACGGATCCAGTTCGCAATACCCGCCCTCGCAGCCATGGTCAGCTTCTCGGCCGTGGCACAAGGGCAGTCGCCATCGACGGCCTCCGATCTGGTCGACCGCACCATCGCGCGGCGAGCGGTCGAGGCCGTCAACTGGGGCATCCCGGCGGTCAACTATGACCGCATGGTCCAGGCGATGATCCGCGACGCCAAGGGCGACTTCAACCAGATCGTCTACTGGTCGGGGTTCCTCGATTCAAAGAACCAGACCCTGACACCCAATCCCGACACGATCTACTTCAAGCCGTTCTTCAACACCAAGGATGTCGGGCCCATCGTCCTGGAGATCCCGCCTGCCGACGACGGCTCGATCACGGGCACCATCATGGATTCCTGGCAGGCCGCGCTCGAAGACGTCGGCCCGGCGGGGGTCGACAAGGGCAAGGGCGGCAAGTACCTGATCCTGCCGCCCGACTTCAAAGGCGACGCGCCGGCTGGCTACATCGCGCTGCCGTCCATGACGTATCAGGGCTACGCGCTGCTGCGGTCCATCGTGAAGAGCAACAGCGACGCGGACGTCGCCAAGGCGGTCGCATACGGCAGGCGGATCAAGCTCTACCCGCTGTCCCAGGCCGCCAACCCGCCGAAGACGACGTTCGTCGACGCTGCCGGCATCGTGTTCGATTCCACGATCCCCTACGACCTGCGCTTCTTCCAGTCGCTCGACCGCATGGTGCAGGCCGAGCCATGGCTGGAGCGCGACAAGGTCATGATCGACATGTTGAAGTCGATTGCTATCGAGAAGGGCAAGCCGTTCAATCCGGACGACAGGACGAAACCGCTGCTCGAAGCCGCCGCCAAGGAGGCGCAAGCCTGGCTCAACCTGCGCTTCGACACCGTCTTCGTGCCCTATTTCGAAGGCGCCCGATGGGCGGTTCCCGCCGCCCCCGGCCTCGTTGAGACCTCGGCGACGTTCTACGAGACGCCGGACAGCTATCCCATCGATGCGCGCGCGTTGACGGACTACTGGGCGTTCTCAACCGTCAAGCATCTTGGTGCCGGCCAGTTCTACCTGATGGGCAGCAAGGACCGGCAGGGGCAACCGCTCGAGGGCGGCAGCCATTACCGCCTCGGCCGTCCCGGCGAATGTGCCGTCGTCGCAATACTGGTCGGCGGTGGTCTACAACCGTGAGACCCATACGCTGATCCGCGGCGCCTCTCGCCTGAGCCGCTCGTCGCAGGATCCTGCCTTGCAGAAGAATGCGGACGGGACCACCGATCTGTATTTCGGCCCCAGGCCTCCGGCAGGCAAGGACTCGAACTGGGTGGAGACCGATCCGGCCGGACGGTTCGAGGTGCTCGTCCGTTTCTACGGCCCCGGGAAGCCGCTGTTCGAGAAGACCTGGACGCTGCCGGACATCGAGAAGGTCGCGGCGCAATGATCGGAGACCATGTCATGCACAAACTGACCATCGCGACGATCGGGGCAACCTTCCTGCTGGCGTTTCCAGTCATGTCGCAAGCCGTCCACGCCCAGACTTCGCCAAGCACCACGCTGTCCGCTGAACAGGCTCGCGAGGAGAATGCCTACGCGCTCGGCCTGCAAGCCTTCCTGTGGGGCTATCCGCTCCGCTACTACAGCCTCTCGACTCCGAAGGGCATCGTGGCCGGGGGCACCTACATCAACGACTTCCGTCGGTTCCCGGAACTCAAGACGGCCAAGGACAGGTTCGTCGTCACGCCCAACAACGTCACGGTCGATGCCTATGGGACCCTGGATCTCACGGCCGAACCGGTCGTGGTGTTCGTGCCCGCCCTGACGGAGCCGCGCTGGTATCTGGTCCAGATCGGCGACTCGTTCGACGAGGTCGTCCGCAACATCGGCGGCATCAAGGGACCGCAGCCGGGCGTCTATGTCATCACCGGGCCGGACTTTGCCGGGGCCGTGCACGGCGACATGACCGAGGTGAGACTGCGCACCAAGATCGGCGTGGCCGCAGTGCGTATCCTGGCCAAGGGCGCGGCCGATCTGCCCAAGGCCGTGGAGGCCCAGGAGGGTTTTCACCTGATGCCGCTGTCCGCTTACCTGAGGGATGGGCTTGCCCACAAGCCACCGGCCGAGCGGCCCCTGATGGCGACCAACGACAGCAAGGCCCCGCAGGACCTCCGCTTCTTCGACGAACTCGGGTATGCGATGAGCCAGAGGCTGCCGACCTCGGCCGACTCCGATGACACTCTCGTCGCCTCGTTCCGCCAGATCGGACTGAGCGTCGGCAAGGGTTTCGAATGGCAGAGCCTTGACCAGCCGACCCGGCGCGGCCTGGCCCGCGCCGCGAAGGCAGGCGAGCAGATCGTCGACAGGAAGTGGGAGGCGGCGGGCGAGATCGCCAACGGCTGGAAGTACACCTTTTCCGGCGGACGCGCCGGCTATGATCCTGGCCTCCGTGCAGCGCTCATCAAGTACGAGCTTGGGGCCCAGCTCTCCGACCAGGTGCTCTATCCCAACACGGCCGTCGACGACAAAGGCGAGAGTCTGACGGGAGAACGGAAGTACGTCCTGCGCTTCGATGCCGGCAAGCTGCCGCCCGTCTCCGTGTTCTGGAACATGGCGATGTACGGCTCCGACATGCTGTTCGTCGAGAACGAGTTCGACCGCTACAGCATCGGCAGCACGACGGACGGGCTGAAGCCTGGCGCTGATGGGTCGCTGACGATCCTCATCCAGAAGGACCGTCCCGCCGACACATCGAACTGGCTGCCTGCGCCGTCCGGCCGTTCAATCTCACCATGCGCCTCTACGGGCCGGAGACGCCGGTCCTCGATGGCTCCTATCGGCTGCCAGCCGTAAGGCGGATGCAATAGTTCGCCATGTCCCGGCCATCCCGATCCCGTGAAGCGCCGCGCTTTTCTCATCGAGATCACCGGCGCCGATCCCCGGCTCTGGTCCGGGCAGGGCATGACGTGACGAGGCTTTCCATCCGCCGCCTGCGGCTCGCGAGCAGCGGCTGCCCCGGTGCCGTCCTGTGACCCATGGACCACAAGCCGCAACTTTGCGCAGGCACGGCCGCCTTTAGCGTATCTCCCCCACCAGAACTCTGCTTGACTGGCTGTGGGCGGGTTGGGGCGTTCGGACGGAGCACCTCATGACTGGACGATGCACGACCTGCGGGCTGTCAGGATGGGGGCTGGCACTCGCCCTTGTCACGGGGTTCGGAAGCTCGTTCGCCTTCGCCCAGGAGGGGCACGAGGCCAGCACGAGCGATCTCGCCAAGGCGGCGCAGAACCCGATCGCCGACATGATCAGCGTGCCGTTCCAGAACAACTTCAACTTCCATGTCGGCCCGCACGAGCAGCTTCAGGACGTCCTCAACATCCAGCCCGTCATCCCGATCACCCTCGACCGGGACTGGAACCTGATCACGCGCTGGGTCACGCCGGTGATCTCACAACCGCCCCTGACGGTGACGGGCGACCGCGAGTTCGGCCTGGGCGACATCAACCCGAGCTTCTTCTTCTCGCCCAAGCAGCCGACGCACGGCATCATCTGGGGCATCGGCCCGACCTTCGTGTTCCCGACCGGCACCGACAAGACCCTCACGCAGGGCAAGTACTCGGTCGGCCCGACCTTCGTCGCCCTGACCATCCAGGGCCCCTGGGTGCTCGGCGTGCTCGTCAACAACGTGTGGTCCTTCGCGGGCAAGAGCAACCGTGCTCCCGTCAACCAGATGCTGTTGCAGCCCTTCGTGAACTACAACCTGCCCGGCGGCTGGTACCTGACGTCATCGCCGATCATCACGGCCGATTGGGAGGCCAGTGACGGCGACCGCTGGACCGTGCCGGTCGGCGGCGGCTTCGGGCGCGTGTTCAAGATCGACAAGCAGGCGGTCAATGCGCAGCTCGCGGCCTATTACAACGTCGCAAGGCCCAGCGGGGCCGCCGACTGGCAGGTCCGGGCCCAGGTCCAGCTTCTGTTCCCGAAATAGCCACCGTGCCGCTGAAATGGCTCGGCCGCGCAGGGCACGCGCTGCGGTCGTCGAGCGATCTCGTCCGCGTCTCGCGCGGCGCGTGGCGCGGCCATCTGATCTACGGCGTGTATCAGGACGACCAGGGCCGCTGGATGGTCTATTGGCACGGGCGCACCCCGCAGGAAGTGGACTGGGAGAACCCGCCGCCGGAACTGGTTGGGCGCGGGCACGTGATCCAGGGCGTGTTCCGGCGGCCCGAGGCGTGAGCGGCCGCGATCCCGTTACATGAAATGGGCTTTTTTACGAGATTGCACGGCATCCCGGGCGGGCCGCTTCTGTGTAGGGTTTCGGATGCCGGCCCGTCGCAGACGCAACCACGTGCACCGGGGCCGGCGTCCGGAAGCCTCCAGGGAAGGAACCCGCGGAACGGTTGGGCGCCGTGCGTGCCGCGCTCATCTATGGGGATTTGGGCACTTCGGATCGGGTGCGGGATCGACGCCGATGCACCCAAGCCGGCAGAGTGGCGGCGTCGATGGGCCGGAGCGGGGCGTTATCGCCGTGGCGGAGTTGGCGCGACGGTGCCCATCGATGCTCCACCCGCAGGGTGCACACCCCATTTGACCGGGCACCAGCGTGGCCGGCGCAGGACCAGCCATGGTGACGAGCAACAGGGCGGCAGCGCGTGAGGGCCATCGGTTTCATGAGGTGTCGATCCGGATCACAGCCGTCGGGGCCGATGGCCGGTGTGCTGGCGAAGACCCGCGCGCGAACCGCTCGACGATGAGCATGCGCCCGCCGCAGCAGGGGCAGGGCTGCGTCAGGCATGGTGGGGCTGGGGCGCCGGCCGGGTCGGCGGTCACCGTCTCACAGGGCGGCTCACGCGCACCAAGCAGCGTGCGGGCTCGGGTCAGGTTGGCGGCGCGTGCGCCATGGGCAAAGAGACCATAATGCCGGATGCGATGG
>NZ_VOSK01000321.1 GCF_009296175.1 Microvirga tunisiensis
CAGTATGCCGCGGCGCTTCAGACGGCTGATGACAGTCAGGCGACAGCCCTCGAATGCGTGCCGCTCCCGAGTGATGGTTATGGACGTTGGAAGATCTTCGGAATGGGTAGTCTGTGGCTGCTTCCTTCAGCAATCGCATGGCCACGTCGAGGTCGACAGTGCGCCCGGCGCCGGCACGACCATCCGCATGTTCCTGCCTCGTGTTGAAGCAGCCATTGAGCAATTACCTGAGCCACGTGACACCGTGCCGAGCTCGTTTGGTGCCGGGCAGACGGTTCTGGTTGTCGAGGATGATCCCGCCGTCCGCCAGGTGGCAGTCTCGACACTCAAGTCCCTCGGCTTCAACGTGATGGAGGCCGCCTCCGGTGATGAAGCCGCCCGGCTTCTGAAGGCGAATAGACAAGTCGATCTTGTGTTCTCGGATATCCGCATGCCTGGCAAACTTACCGGCATCGGCCTTGCGCGCCTCATCAGGCGTGAGATGCCTAAGATCCGGGTGCTCCTGACCACCGGCCATGTGGACGGCGACGAGACGATTGAAGACATTGACCTTCTCTACAAGCCGTATCGTGCCGTAGATCTTGCAGAGAAGATCCAGGTGTTGATGGCGGCAGTGCAATCTGCAGATGGCGAAGCTTTTGACGTCGACGCGGCGGCATCCGCGGCGGAGTGACTATCGCCGGAACGCCGGGAGAGAATTGCGACGGCTGTCGATGGACGGCTTTGATGCCCCGATCAGTTTCCAACTCCTAATCGTCGTCGGCTCAATGCGGAGCTGAAACTTGGCCGCTTTTGTGTGAGTTCACCACCCGAACGGAAGCCCAATCAACGAAGATGAGAGGCTTCGAGGAGCAGATCGGGAAGAGTTCTCATGAGATCCAGCAAACGAGCGCCATGGAGCCCTGTGCTCCAGAACAGCCTCAACGTCTCCAACGACGATATGCTTTTGACGATCGGGCATTCGCTTCGAGCTTGGTATGATGACATTCTGCACGAGGATGTGCCGGCGCGGTTGAGCGCCTTGATCGAGCGGCTCGATCGTACCGAGAGGGAGTCCCTACGGGACAGCAGGTGCTAGCTCTTTTGTGAGAACAAGCTTCAACCTCATGCCTTCCGTATAAGGCGGAGCCTCATCGTTCGGAGTCATTAATGCTGTGATTGACGGTGCGGCAGCAGACAACATCAATGAGGGTGCAACCGAAGGAGGCGGCATGTTCTTTGTCGTGACAGGCAACGGAGAGCAAGGAGCAGTGGCGGTCACCTGCGAGACCGCGGCCGCAGCAGTGGAGAAAGCTCGGGCTCTCGGTGCTGAAGGCCTGAGAGATATCTTGATCACCGATGCTAACGGGCTGCAGCGTGCGCCTGCTGATTTCGACCGGCTTTTCGTTGCAGCCCCAGAGGCGACATCCATCCTGTGATCCAGCAATAGAAACAGTGCTCAAAAAGAAAGGCCCCGAGAGGGGCCTTTCTGGCACGCGCGCCATGTGGTGGGGGCAACCAGAGGGTCACGCGCTCGAGCTGACATAGCGTCCGCGTTTTGCGGGGCAAGCCCTCAAGCTTCCGGTGCCTCGGTGGCCTTGGAAGCAGACCCAGCCTGCTCGCGCTCCTTCCACCGGAGGGCCAGGAGAAGGTCGACGTGGTCGTCCGGGATCGGCTCGCCCACAAGATGGCGGTAGGCCAACCGCAGCCTCCGACCGATCCGGCTCTGAGCCACTCTGTCGAGTTGTCCTCTTCTAGCGTTCTGCTGATCGCCGACCATGGCATCTCCGAAGTTCATCAGGCATCAGGATGGAGAAACCATGGTTAACAGCCGGTTAAGGTCGGGCCTTGGAGGCTGGATTAGCCAATCTTCTCTATAGCTTAGCTTGGCAGTGCGAGGAGGCCGCGTTGTCCTTTCTGTGTTGGGCGAGTCAGGTTTGCCGTGCCTTCAGGGCATCCGTCGCCGTAAGGGGTGAGGACGTGAGGAACGGACACCCTTTCCCAGCTGTTTGGAACGCAGATTGCCGCGTACCTGTGTGTGTTTCTAATGAGTGTTGTTTGCCCTCCCGCAAGCCTGAGTGCGGTCCAGAGCCGGATCGATGAGATTGCCGACCAGGCCGGCGTGCAGGGAACTGCACGTCTGAGCGTAGATGACACGTTGGCTGCCCTGCCGTGGCCCTTCCGGCGACGCCTGGTGCTGGCGCTGCAGAGCCTGAAAGCCTTCTCCCCTGATCCGGGCGTGCGGGATGCGGCTGAGTTCTTTTAGCTGAAGGCGGCGCAGGTGTGGGTCACCATGCCCTTCCAAGGGCATTCGGATGAGGGATCTGCCGAAACGGCGGTACTCGTCGAGCGAGGAGCCGGACATCACGCGGTCACTCGCGCGAAGAAGCCCTGATGTTCGCTCCGTCCGGTAGACGGATGGGCCCTTACCTCCCGCGCCTCCATACGCCAAGGCGGGCCGAGCGGGCCTGCTCCTCCGCTGCCAGGAGTTCCTCTGACGCATCTGCCGTCGCGCGGCCGCCGCCTGCGGCCAGGATGATCGCCGACAGGTTATAGCCCCCGATCTGACAGCGTTGCACGCCCGGCATACTGCTCGGAGCACACGCGACCTCGCGCCATCGCAGGAAGCGGGTGAGCTGCCGGGCCATATTCCCGCGCTCGCCCTGAATGCCTTCCAAGCGAACCAAGGTGCCGCGAATGGCCAAAGTACCTGTGTCCAGCACCTCCGGGACACCGCGGACGATCTCCGCTGCCGGAGGGGGCGGGGCGGGACTGCTCGGATCAGGCTCGCGAGCGACTTGAGCGGGAGCCGGTGCGGACTTGCCCTTGGCGAGGAGCGGGGCGGCGC
Source organism: Microvirga tunisiensis (assembly GCF_009296175.1). GTDB lineage: Bacteria > Pseudomonadota > Alphaproteobacteria > Rhizobiales > Beijerinckiaceae > Microvirga > Microvirga tunisiensis. The sequence goes on from NZ_VOSK01000321.1 coordinate 2,828, forward strand.
GGGTCAGGAAATCATGCCAGATCTGAGCCGGCAGATCGCCTCCGACCACCTTGTTCATGGGCGCGTTGTCGTCATTGCCGACCCACACGCCGACAATCAGATCCGGTGTAAAGCCGATGAACCAGGCATCGCGGTATTCTTGGGTGGTGCCGGTCTTGCCTCCTACCGGAACGTTCGGCAGTCGGGCGGTCTTGCCTGTACCCTCCCGCACAACCGCCTGCATCAGGTCGAGCATCGCCGCCCGGCTCTCGCCCAGGCTGCCCGCGCTCGATCCGGGGGCAGGGCGGGCCGAGAGAGCCTTCTGGCTGCCGCCCTGGATCGAGCGCACCGCATACGGTTCGATCCTCTCGTTCCCGGTCGCTACCGCCGCGTAGGCGCGGGTCATCTCGAGCAGGGTCACCTCAGCCGATCCGAGGGCCAGGCTCGGCACCGCCGGCAGCTCCGACTGGACCCCGAGCTGCTTGGCGGTCTCGATCAGCGCCGGGATCCCGACCTCATCCGCGAGCTGGGCTGCCACGGTGTTGATCGACTGGGCAAAGGCGGTCCGCAGGGTGACCGCTCCCCGGAAGCGGCCATTCGCGTTCTGCGGCTCCCAGTCGCCGATCTGGGTGGGTCGATCAACGACGGTGGATTGCGGGCCATAGCCCTTCTGCAGGGCTGTGAGATAGACGAAGAGCTTGAACAACGACCCGGCCTGCCGACGGGCCTGGGTGGCCCGGTTGAACTGGCTCGCCTCGTAGTCGCGTCCACCCACCAGGGCTTTGATCGCGCCGTCGGGCGTCAGGGCCACCAGAGCCGCCTGCGAGACATTCTTCTGCTGGCCGTCGGCTTCCAGCCGCCGCTCGATGATGCCCTCCGCCAGACGCTGGAGCTCCAGATCGAGGGTGGTGTGCAGCGTCAGGTCGCCGGAGGCGCCACCGAGCAGGCGCCGTACGTCGGCGGCGGCGGTGTCGACGAAGTAGTTGGTGCCGGGCGGGGTCTCAGGCGGGGTGCGCAGGTTCACGGGCTCGGCGCGAGCCGCTTCCGCCTGTTCCGCCGCGATGGCGCCGGTCTCGACCATCGCCTGCAGGACGGTATCGGCCCGCTCCTTGGCGCCCCCGAGATTGCGCGTGGGCGCGAGTTGCGACGGGGCGCGGACGAGACCGGCCAGCATGGCGGCTTCGGCCAGCGAGAGCTCGTTCGTCGGTTTACCGAAGTAACGCTGGGCGGCGGCGTCGACGCCATAGGCTCCAGCCCCGAAATAGGCGGTGTTGAGGTAGCGCAGGAGGATCTCCTCCTTGCTGAGCTGGTGTTCGAGCCAGAGAGACAGGATCGCCTCCTGGACCTTGCGGCGCAGGGTCTGCTCGGGGGAGAGGAACATAAGGCGCACCAGCTGCTGGGTGATGGTGCTGCCGCCCTCCCGTGTTCCGCCAGCCTGCCAGTTGCGCCAGACGGCCCGCAGGATGCCCCAGGGATCAATGCCAAGGTGGCTGTAGAAGCGGCGGTCCTCGATGGCGAGGATGGCTTGCGTCAGGTGAGCCGGCAGATCGGTGGCTGTCAGCTTGGTGCCCTTGAACACGCCGCGGGTGGCGAAGGTCTCGCCGTTGTCGGCCTCGATCACCAGGGCGCTCGGCGTCGGGTCGACCTTAAGGCCGCCCTCCAAGGGCAGGGTGGCGATGCTATATCCGCCTATCAGGAGGAGCAGAATGCCCACGCTGCCGGTGACGATCAGGATGTGGCGCAGCCGGATCCGCCGCAGGGTGCTCAAGCAAGCCCTGCCGATCATCCGCCCCGTAACCGAAGCCTTTCGCCACCATGGTTCGGTCATGGATCCAGCCCGAGCCGTCCAGACGCGGGCATGCTCGATGCCATGATTTGTTGTGGCTCGGGCCCGTGCAACGGTAGCGCGAAGGAAGGGCTTTGCGTTCTTTAGGATGCTGCCCACAACCAGCCGGGTTGAGGGAAGCGCCTTTCGGCGCTCGGGAGGGGCGGGCGTGGGCGCGCTCAGCTCGAGAATGTCCCGGGGCGGGTCGACCTTGCCCGGGTTGCCCGCTCCTGCCTCCGTCGTCTCCACCCGTCTTGGCTTCCTATTGCTCTATCTGTCACAACCCAGCACTGAGATCAGCCGTTCCCGGCACACGCTGCGCTAGCCTAGTCCCTTGCGGCTTGGGGCAGATGCCATAGCCGGAGACAGTCCGCAGATAAAGTGGCTCTTATGATCGGGAATATGTTCAGCGTCGGTTGTAATGCAGAGATGAAACCCACTTGGAGTTGACTGAGTGGCAGGGCCCGGGCTCAATCGTAAACCCGCCCGCAAGTGCCATAAAGAAGGCGATTGGTTAGCCGCTGGGTTTGTCGGATCGAGATCCCGAAGTTTCAGCCAGGCAAACGAGGACAAAAACGGCCACGGCTGCTGCGAAGATCGCAGTTTGACTGGCCCACTCGGATGCACTGCTGCCAAATGGCCCGAGGATCAACCCGGACATCAAGAGTGTGAGAAGAGTGCTCCAGAACAGCATCGGCCAATATAGTCCATTATGATGGCCGTAGATGTAGTGCGGAGTTCCTGAACGGAAGCTGTACGGAGAGGGAAGCTTAATCATCGAGCATAGTTGTAAGCACCACCACCCACCATGATGGGCCTATGTGCTGGAACCATGCTCCAGGCCCTGTGTTGGTCCGGGCAAACAACAAGGGGTTCTCTCATGCGTAAGACTGTGATCACATTGGCGTCAATGGCCGCGCTCACGATGTTTCCGTCTCTCGCGTCTGCCCAGAATCGTACCGCGGTCGGCGTTGGGACTGGTGCCGTGGCAGGTGCGGTTGTTGGTGGCCCAATCGGTGCAGCCGTCGGCGGTGTGATCGGCGGCGTGATCGGTGCCAGCACGGACCAGCGCCGCACGCGTGCGTACCGGAGCAACCGGAAATCATCCTATATGAGCTACAGAAGCACCCGCCGCACGGCGAGGCAGCCCATCCGCCGTGAGGCTCCTTCTCATAAACGCGAGTTCCATCCACTCGGCTAGTCCTGTCCGCCCTCCCGGTGATCACGAAATGCGACGTAGCTGATCTGCTGCGGTAGGATCGCGGTGGGGCGTCCGTGGTCGTATCTTGCAGAATCGCGGCCTGAAGCCGCGTTGGTGCGAATGCAAGACAAACTGATCGAGAGGTGCTGCGCCCCGGGGGCGACGCGGTCGACTGAGATGACCGTGTCAATGTCCAGTGCGGGATTGCATTGTTGTGCGCGCCTGATCCTCAATGATCCAGGCAGCATTTCGGGTCAAAAACGGTGCGGCAGATGCAGCAGCCACTATGCCCGAACGAGCAGAGCGAGGGGGTGTTTTCGTGGTGTCGAGCATCACTGAAGTGCTCAAGTGCTGGCTCATCGATGCCGCATTCGGGCGCTTATCTCCTGACTGATTCTGAAACAGGAGCGTTCACCCATGGATTACTCAGAGGCATTACGCATGGCCGAACGGAACCTGATCGAAGGCGCGACTCTCGCTGAACTCAGAGAGCTCGCCAGTGATCTTCGAGCTCTCACGCCCGACAGCCTTCTTGCGGATCTTATTGAGATCAGGATCCAGGTCATTGAGGGCCGTTGGAACAATGTGTGATGCCACGTCAGATCCAACTCAGGCATTATCATGCAAGTGCGCGCACAAATTCGTCGTCAGTGAAGAATTCCGATCTCGTTGAGACGATTGGGATATCGGGCGCATCATTGGAGCCGATTTTGCAGGGTTGCGGGCCGGAAGCGGTGGATTTCCTGCGTTTTCCGTTGCCGCTTTAGCCCGGGATCTGATTCAATCAGGAGCACTCCATCCGGCCGGAGGTGTGCCATGTCGACGCCGAAAGACGAGCGCCAGAAGGATCTGTTCCGCCCCGCCTTGGACAGCATCATCGACCTGAAGCATCCGCTGGTGCTGCTGGCTCAGCGCATCGACTGGACCTTCCTTGAGCGCC
>NZ_VOSK01000322.1 GCF_009296175.1 Microvirga tunisiensis
ATGCGTTTGCCCGGCAAATGCGGCTCCATCCGATCCCACTGGTGATCTTTCAACATCAGACGAACTCCGCTCACCCAAGCCTCCGCGCCCAAAAGGAGCTTGAATCAGATTTGCGAGTCCGTCGAAAGCCTGAATGTCAACGCGCTCTAGGTCAGCGCGGCTAATTCTTTGGTAACTATATTCATCCACGGTACTGACTATGCGGATGTCTCTCCGCGCGTTGTCAGTAGTGAGTCCTCCAGTGGAGTTCATTCTTTTCCTGATTGTTGTTGCCGCCTTGTCGATTTCGATACTTCTCCCAGCCATTCACATGCTGATGTCGCCAGATGGAAGCAGGCGAGCGCCTACTCCTCGAAGCATCGCGTTCGGTGAGCGTCGCGCCTGAGGGTATTGTTCTGCTGAAGGTCATGGCCGACCTTCCATCCTGACGCGCACTCCCTCATCACCAACTACGAGCCGCCCGTTGAGGTAGGTGATAGGCCGGACGCTAGCACCGCTGCGATCATAGGTCGAATGAGCGCGCGGTTCGCATTGGACATCCGTGGATCTCACCGCGCTGCTGAGTAGCGCCTCACCCTTGGTGAGCGTTTTCCTCCCTGGGTTTTCGTTCTCTGGACACAGCGGCCTGTTCTTACCCAAACGTCAGCAGGACCCATCGCGCCATAACTGTCACGTAATCGATTACCTGTTCAACAAGATCTTGCAAGCCTAGCCGGTCGTACAACGACCCTGTTTGACGATCAGGGAGCGTCTGGGTGTTCCCTATACCAGAGCTATTCCGCTCCGCGCCTGGGGCCACTGCCCCCGGCGGTCCCTTTCTTTATGCACACCTGAGTTTGCTTCCATGCTGCATTACTACTTTGACATTCGGTCAACTGCTTCGGACGATCAATGCAGCTCGACTTTCCAACTCTCGGTGCCGTGTTCGTTCTGAACACGGCAATTGTCACGGCACTGCTTTTCTTCGCCTGGGCGTTTAATCGACAGGTCAAGGCCCTTGCCTGATGGGGACTTGCGTTCCTTCTCATCCTCGTGGGCATGGGCCTCATGGTGGTTGCACAGGGGGCTCCGACCCTCGCCATCCTGCTTATTGCGAACAGTCGCTTGATCGCCGCCTATAGTGTCCTCTACAGAGGCTGCCAGGCGATCAATGCGCGACCGATAAATCTGCCACCGCTCTTGGTCGGCGTGGTCCTGTGGTGGGTGGCATTCCCTTTCATTGCTAACAGCCCAACCATGAGATTGGTCCTTACATCTGCAATCGGCGCTGGTTACGCGCTGATGTCAGCCTGGGAGTTCTGGTGGCATGCACGCCATTGGCTGGCGTCGCACGTCGCTGCCACCATTCTCCTGATTGGACTGGTTGGCTTTAACATCCTGCGAGGACTGCTTGGATTCTCACTCGCGCAGTCATTTTGGTCAGCCGGCCCTTTCCCACCATGGTCCGGTGCGATGGCAATCGGAATTGCGAAATTCATGCCGGCGATAGCGTTTGTCTTTCTATCGAGGGCGAAAGAACAACTGCAGTATCAACACAAGCGGGCAGCTTTGATCGATCCGCTGACAAAGATCCCAAACCGCAGGGCCTTTCTCGAAGATGGCGCAGCGCTGATTTCACAGCAGCGCAAGGCGCCCAACAGTTGTTTGCTGTTCGATTTGGACGACTTCAAGCAGATCAACGATACCTATGGCCATGAGGTGGGTGATTATGTGTTGGAAATCTTCGGCGGGATCTTGTCCGACCACCTTCCAGGCAGTGTCTACGGCCGCTTGGGGGAGAGGAGTTCAGCGCGATCGTCCCTCTCTCCGGGGAAGACGCTGGGAGACCGGCCGGGCAAATCCGGCATTCGTTTGAATCCGTTGCGAAGATTGTTCTCGGCCAGCGTGTGCGTGTGACCGTCAGCGTTGGTTGCGCGACCGGCACAACGTCAACCGTCAAAGGCCTGCTGCGCCATGCAGACACCGCTCTGTACGGAGCCAAGGCTCAAGGTCGGAACGTGGTTGTCTCCGCATCCTCGCGTTCACCAGTTCCGTGCAGAGGCCCACCCGATCGGTGGTTCGGGCGCGAGCCACGACATCATTCCTCTCTGTCCAAGCCATGAAGGTCTGAACTCGGGCTCGGACATGATCGGCGTCGTCGGCAAGACAGCGGACGAGATTTGCCACCGGATCGTGACCGGGAGGCAGTGCGGAGCCTGCCCCACTGATTGGGGTCGCTTAATGATTCGCTCGCGTCAGCGGGTCGGCCGACGAGAACTCGCCGCGAGATTGTTCAACCGCTGGTGCTGGCGATGTTCGACACCCAGCCTGAAGTCTCCCTTGGCTCCGCGAGCAATGGCAGGTTTCGGTCGCGGCGAAGCTGATCAGGACGTCGAACGTGAAACCATCCTGATCAGCAACCCGCCACTGCGACGATGTCGTCCTCGGCTCGAGCGGCGGAATACTTGAAAGTCGAGTTGCACAATGGCTTGCGAGCAGACGACTATCAGAACCGGCGCATCAGTGTTCTCCTCGGGACGAGAGGAGGAGGCGTTCGTCTGTGCCGCACGCCGTCGAGCAGGGGTCGAAGCGCGTTGCCGAGCGGCAAGAGGTGAGACCGTTATCTGCGTCGAGCGATGCTGTCGATCTGGAAACGTCTGATGCCGAGGTCATCGAGTTCCCGATCGGAGAGCCTGGACAACTCGTTGACGGTCGCATGATAGCGGACGTAGGCACGGATCTGAGCAAGGATCTGGGATACGAACATCTGGACCTCCTGTCCGTTCGCTGGAGTAAGGAAGGGGCTGTTGGCTCTGCGTGTGCAGTGCAACAGACATACCTGTGCGATGCACAAATGAGCAGAGATGCTAAAACAGAGGCAGGCATGCTCACGATGCATGCTGGTGTCATAAATCATTTATCGGAGTGCTCATGAGCCATGGCCGGTGCGATCTGGAGGAAGATATTTTGCTGCCCATTCCTCCTTCCCTGGAGGAGAGCAAGGCAGTGAGCACACATGATCTGTTCAGAGGGTTCTGATCGGAAGTATGAGAGCTTATGGGGAGCCTTTGAGAGGGATCCCTCCGGGAGCTTCTTGGTTTTCGCCATGGCTATGACCCGTCTCTGAGTCTCTATTTCCTGCAGCACGCAGTGCCGGTGGCTTTTGCGCGCGGCGTGGCTTGCCCAGGAACTGCTCTCGAGCATTGGAACCGATCTCGGTAAAGTGGCCCTTGTTCCCGGGACGGGCGGGATCGTTAAATTCACATATGAGGACGAGATCATCTGGGATCGCAAGTGCGGTGGGGGCTTCCCAGAGGCCAAACTCCTGAAACAGCGTGTCCACGCTTTGTTGGATTCCGAACGAAGCCTCGGTCGCCTTTATCGCGAGCCCGCGCCTCGCGCGCCGATGATGCTGCATGATCAAGCTCGCTCTCCGCCGGAGATTGAGAGAAGCTGCATGTGCACGAACAACCGGAGACAGCCACGACCCATGAGGAGCAGGAAGACCTGACAGCGGAGCTCCTGACGACCAACCAAGCCCTTGGGTTCATTGTGCGGTCGATCGCGGCCCTGGCCAAGAAGGAGGGAATCCCGCGGGAGGTGTTCTTTCGGACTTGGCTGGAGAATGGCACGCAGGCCGTGGCCCGAACCAGGCTGGTTGGCATTCCGCCGGAACGGCAGGAGAGGGTGCGTGAGAAAGCTCGCGCCCGGTACGAAGACCTCATCATGGCTTGTGCTGCTCCACCGAGCTAGCCGCGCTGGGGTAGCATCCCCATCGAGGTCCTGTGGCCGGTGTACCGGAAGCAGCTGACGGGTCGGGCTGATGCGCAGTCAGAGATGCGGCCTAAGGGCAGCATCCCCATCGCTCGGGGCCGCCATCAACTGTCACTGAACTCAAGCGAGCGAGCGCCTTGCGGCCGTAGCGCCCATGAATGCTGTGGAAACGGTAGCCTGTGGAGTTGAAATCCACATCTGAGCTTGATGCCGATGCTACTATGCGACAAGCTGGTGGCGGCTGACGAGGAGTTTCCAGTGGCAAAAGCAGCAACGAAGAAAGCCCCAGCCCGCAAGGCCACAGCAACCAAGGCTCCGGCCAAGAAGGCGGCGGCGAAGACCCCTGCTAAGGCTGCAGCCGGCAAGACGACGGCAAAGACCGCGGCCAAGGCTGCCAAGAAGCCGGTGAAGGGTGCCGCTGCGTCGAATGGCATTCTCACCCTGCGCACCATCGCCGACACGCTCTCCGAGATGCACGAGCTCCCGAGGCGTCAGGCGAACGAGATCCTCACGCAGGTGATCGAGCTCATCGCCAAGAGCCTGAAGAAGGGCGACAAGATCCGCCTGAGCGGCCTTGGCATCCTACAGGTGCGCAAGCGCGCCGCCCGCATGGGCCGCAACCCACAGACTGGCGAGCCGATCAAGATCAAAGCGTCCAAGAAGATCGCCTTCCGGCCCGCCAAGGAACTCAAGGAAGCAGTCTAATGAGGAGCTGTAGGCAGGACGGCTGAGTGCTCGCCCACCTCGCCGGAACTCTGGCGGGGCAGGCCTGTTGTTCCGTGCTCGCCTCAAGAGAGATGCTGAGCGAAGTGCTTGTTCATCTCGAACATGCTCACCTTGCTCTTGCCGCCGAAGACGGCCTGGAGTTTTGCATCGGCCAGAATCTTCCGCTTGTTCTCGGGATTCTGCAGATTGTTAGCCTTGATGTAGTCCCACACCTTGCTCACCACCTCAGTGCGAGGCAGGGGAGATGATCCCACAACAGCCGCCAGTTCATTCGAAGGCTGCAGCGGCTTCATCAGCGCCGGATTAGGCTTCTTGGCGGCTTTGGCTTCTGACATTGTGACACTCCGTTCTAACGCTAGTCTGCCATCTGCATCGGCAAGGTGGCGGGACCATGACGATCAAACGTCTAACAGTTCCTTAACCTCGCTCTGGCGCCGATCTGCCAAAATCGAGGCCCATCGGTTGATATCAGATTGTCATCGGCCGCGCCGTTTGCCTACCGGCTTCGCCATCAACTGCCGCATCGCTTCTTCAAACCGTGCCCTTGCCTCTGCGTTGTGAGAGAGATTGCGCACCTCTGACGGTTCGTCTTGCTGCTGTAGGCCATTCTTACGCGCCCGCCACTGCTTGGCCTGTGCGGCAGTGGCCGCCGCGTTAGCCAGCTTCTCAAGCCTATCGAGATGCGGCGTACTGGCCACCCCATTGGTTTCCGGGCGTTCGTCGTCTTGCTCCGGGCGTTTAGCCATATGTTCGTTTCCTCAGGATGAAAGTCACCACTTGCGCTATGACGTTACATGCTTCCATTTCAGGAAGCATCGGTTAACTTCGCCATAACCATAAAGGTCCGAGGTATGCCGATGCGAAAGATCCATCATGGCTTCATAGCGATCGCCATCCTCGGAGGCCCGGCCTCTATCATTCTCGCGCACCAGAAGATCACGGAGACATTGCCGCAGGACGCGTCCATTCCATCCGATGTCGCCGCAATCGTGCAGCAGGCCTATTCCAGATGCTCGGAAGCGCCGCGGGCTGTCAGACCCTCACAATGCGATGACTACATCCGGTCGTTTGACCAATGCGCAGCCCGCAAGAACGAGTGCGACCCGCATTCTGTTTACGAGGTCTTGCTCAAGTTGAGTTTCACACCTTCAGATCGCGGCCACGGAAGTTCGCCAAAGCCACTCTGAGGACCAATCGGCAATGCGACCTGGCGCATGCTCGGTCGCTCTTATTGCATGCTTCGAGTGGAGCGCATTACCCAGACGTTGATCACGTTTTCCCAATCAGTTCCTAGGTCTGACGAAGCCGCGATGAGCGCGGAACCATGCTTCCTCCAGACCATTAATGTCCGCCAGTTGAGTTGAGCCTCATCGCGGGATGCTCGCGCATCTGTGTCATGCTTCGGGTCGCAACTGAGCGGTCCATTTCATGATGCTGTCATCACTTTCTGAGAGAGCCGGAAGGCTAACTCAAATTGTCTAAGAAAATGTCAGGCGCTCGCGCCCGATGCTCGCTTTTGTTCAGCCACTGCCGAGCCACATTGCCCGGTTCAAGTCAGATAAAGCACAACGTTGGGGGCTCAGATTCGCTATGTTCGCCTGTCATTCTGACGTCACCGTCCTCGCACACCAGGAACCCTCATCGGTTCACAGTTCCAGGAGGAACGTTCCAGCAGATTCCCCAACCGATCATTGGAGAGACATGTTCACGATCAACGACACCACGACTGCAGCGATCAATATCCTTGGAGCTATTGATGCTCTTGAGTCAGCCTTGGCTCGTCGCAGTGTCGCTTCCGATGGTATCATGGCGACGGACCAGGAGCGGGAACTGCTGACACTTGGGATCAGAGACACGCTGTTCATTCTCGGGATGCACCGCGAGCCACTGCCGAAAGTCCTGTCGTTGCTCTCGCTCCGGATGGCAAACTCCCTCGGGATCCTTCGCACGGAGGCGAGCGCGGCCTTGCGTGTGTTTCGCCTGGTGGAGGAACTGGCCGAAGGATTGGCTGCGCCCGCCCCGCACGCCGCCTAATGATCTTCACGAAGGTGGTGTAACATCGGGCGGTGTCGGTCCTCGTGAGGAGGTGCGCGATGGATGGCAATGTGTGGCGGCCGGCGCATCTGACGCCGGGGCAAATGGAGGAACGCCGTCTGGAGGCCGCGCGGCTGTTGCGGCAGGGGCGGCTCTCCCAAGCCGAGATCGCCCGACAGCTGGGGGCCAGCCGGGCCAGTGTTTCGCGCTGGGCCGCCACCCTCGCCCAGGATGGCCAGC
>NZ_VOSK01000323.1 GCF_009296175.1 Microvirga tunisiensis
AAAGCGGACCTTCTCACGGCCAAGCTGAAGGGCAGTCCGTGACCCTGGTTGTGTAAAAACGCGAACACCTCAGCTCTCAACGAACTATTTGTACAACATCAAGCCCGTACACCGGGGAATCCCCGGTACTGTCAGCCCCACAAGACAGAAAATTGCTCCGACGACCGACACGTCAGCGTTTTTACACAACCAAGAGCCTCAGCGGACCTTCTTAGACTGTCTTCAGCATCGAACACGGGCTCCGGGTGTGAGACCTCGCACGGTCCGGAATGGCTGGTGTGCAACGTCCACGCGTTGAAATGAGAACCCACCCATCTACATAAGGCCCCTGAACTGCAAAGCTCACACGCATCACCGTGGCGAGCGGCCGACCCATCGGTCTTTGGATTGCACGGAGCGCCCATGTCTGCCGTTCTCAAGCGTAACAATGTCAAGGTCATGGGTCGAGGGGAGCAGCCGATGCTCTTCGCCCATGGCTATGGCTGCGATCAGAACATGTGGCGCTTCATCACCCCGGCCTTCGAGGACCGGTACAAGATCGTCCTCTTTGATCATGTCGGGCACGGCCATTCCAATGCCGATGCTTTCGACCCGACGAGATACGGCTCGCTCGACGGCTATGCGGACGATGTGCTGGCGATCTGCCAGGAGTTGGACCTGACGAACATCATCTTCGTCGGCCACTCAGTCAGTGCCATGATCGGAGTCCTCGCCGCCATTCGGGAGCCGGAGCGGTTCGATCGCCTGGTGCTGATCGGTCCCTCGCCGCGCTACATCAACGATGGTGACTATGTGGGCGGGCTCAAGCAGGAGGATGTCGAGGGCCTGCTCGACTTCCTCGACAGCAACCATCTCGGCTGGTCGAGTACCATGGCCCCGGTGATCATGGGTAACCCGGACCGACCCGAGCTCGGGGAAGAGCTCACCAACAGCTTCTGCCGCACCAATCCGGACATCGCCAAGCACTTTGCTCGCGTGACCTTCCTCTCGGACAACCGGGCTGACCTACCCACCCTGAGGACGAAGGCTCTCATCCTCCAGTGCTCGCAGGACGCGATTGCTCCCGAGGCCGTCGGGCGCTACATGCACCAAAATCTCCCGGGCAGTGAGTTCGTTCAGCTCAGCGCGACCGGACACTGCCCGAACCTGAGTGCGCCCGAGGAGACGATTGCCGCCATGGAAGCCTTTCTGCGCGATCCCGCTCCGGTCAAGGCCGTCGCCTAGTGAAGATGGACCAGGGTTCGCTGATCGAGACGGCTGAGGAACTCTATGAAAGCGCCCCCTGCGGCTATCTCTCGACCCTGCCGGATGGCACGATCATCAGGGCCAACCAGACCTTCCTCACCTGGATCGGCATGGAGCGGCAGGACCTCGTCGGCCATAAGTGCTTTCAGGACCTTCTGAGCGTCGGGGCTAAGATCTTCTACGACACCCATCTTGCGCCGCTCCTGCACATGCAGGGCTTCGTCAGCGAGATTGCGTTCGACCTGACCTGCGCCGATGGCCGCTCCCTGCCGGTTCTGGCCAACATGGTCCAGAAGCAGGATGCGGCTGGCCGCCCGATGGTTCATCGTATTACCCTCTTCAATGCCACCGACCGGCGCAAGTACGAGAGGGAACTGCTCTTCGCCCGCCAGAAGGCGGAGCAGGCCACTCAGGAGCTGAAGCGCCTGAACGAAACCCTTGAGGAGCGGGTCGCGCATGAGGTCGCCGAGCGCCTGAAAGCCGAGGAGGCTCTGCGACAGGCCCAGAAGATGGAGGCCATTGGCCAGCTCACCGGCGGCATCGCCCACGACTTCAACAACCTGCTCACCATCATCGTCGGCAATATCGAACTCCTCCAGCGCCGCCTGCCCGAGGATGCCGACCGCCTCCAGCGGGCAGCCGATCATGCCATGGATGCAACCCGACGGGCGGCGACCCTGACCCAGCGGCTGTTGGCTTTCTCCCGGCGTCAGCCGCTCGATCCCAAGCCCATCGACGTCAACAAGCTGGTGGCCGGCATGTCCGACCTGCTGCGGCGGACGCTCGGTGAAGTGGTTGTGCTGGAGACGGTGCTCGCCGGCGGCCTCTGGCGTTCCCAGGCCGATCCGAACCAGCTCGAAAATGCGATCCTCAATCTGGCGGTGAACGCCCGCGATGCCATGCCGGACGGCGGCAAGCTCACCATCGAGACCGCCAATGCCCGCCTGGACGAAGCCTATGTCGAGGCTCTCGCCGAGCCAGTCCCGGCGGGACAGTACGTGCTCGTGGCCGTTTCCGACACGGGAACCGGAATGGACAAGGCTACGATGGAGAAGGTGTTCGAGCCGTTCTTCACCACCAAGGAAGCGGGTAAAGGGACCGGACTGGGCCTGAGCCAGGTGTACGGCTTCGTCCGGCAGTCGAACGGCCATGTCAGGATCTACAGCGAGCTCGGCGAGGGCACAACGATCAAGATCTACCTGCCCCGCCTGATCGGCTCCGACGAGGAGCCTGCCGAGATGCCGGCAAAGAGTCCCGCAATGGTGAGAGGCGCAGGCGAGACCATTCTGGTCGTGGAAGACGAGCCTGATCTACGAACGTACACCACCGAGGCCCTGCGGGATCTCGGATACCGCGTCGTTGAGGCTGGCGACGCTCGAGAGGCGCTGGAGATATTTGAGCAGCATCCGGAGATCGAACTGTTGTTCACCGATGTTGTCCTGACCGGAGGGATGAACGGACGTGCGCTCTCAGATGAGGTGTCCCGGCGCAGGCCAGGGCTGCCGGTTCTGTTCACCACGGGCTACACCTCGAACGCCATTGTCCACCACGGTCGTCTCGACCCTGGGATGCATCTGATTGGGAAGCCCTTCACCTATGCCGAACTAGCCTCAAAGGTGAGGCGCATGCTCGATGGAGAGCAGTTCTAATCGCCTCTGGTCTACGAGCGAATGTCTTGAAATGGCACTCTCGGAAGAAAGATGGATGCTCGTTTGGGTTGGGAACAGCGGACGTTCCGTAAGGGCAGGGATGATCGCTGTCTGAGCCAGAGGTGGCTCTTTCCGCGCGAAAGGCGTCAGGATAGCGCAGCTACGCCCTAACCCATTTTAGAGCATCGGACATGAACGTAGGTGCTGCATGGGTCCTCCCTGCTGATCCGGCCAGAACAAAGTCTGTTCTCATCACCCTCCCAAACAGTCCCAGTGCAGCCGAGGACACGAAAACTATGGGTGAGAGCACATCCGCTCCAAACTACATCGAACTCTGTGCTGACATCGTCTCAGCTTACGTCAGCAACAACTCCGTTCCCGCCGCAGACCTACCGTCGCTGCTCAACTCTGTCTATGCTGCCCTGACCAAGACTACGCAGGTTCAGAAAGAGGAGCCCAAGGCTGAGTTGGTGCCTGCGGTGTCGGTGAGGAAGTCCGTCACTCCGGACTACATCATCTGCCTGGAGGACGGGAAGAAGTTCAAGTCGCTCAAGCGCCATCTGCGCTCCACCTACGACATGACGCCCGAGCAGTACCGCGCCAAGTGGAACCTACCAGCGGATTACCCGATGGTTGCGCCGAACTACGCCATGGCTCATTCCGAGCTTGCCAAGACCATGGGACTTGGCCAACAGCGCAAGAAAGGTAAGGCTCCGGTAGAGGCTGTTGCCAATGATGCCGCCCCTGCAAAGGGCCGTCGCTCGAAAAAGGCTGATTAACTGATCCTGCGATGATCAGGATCGGCCATCGCCGGTCAATTGACTTGAACTCAGTGCTGCGAGGTGCCGAGTTTTCGTTAAGGCTTTTCTGCCCTTATGCTGTTGCACAGGGACGGCGGCAATGTCGCGCCTCGGGTGTGGAATGCCCCGCCTTGGCGGGGCATCGTAAATGCAATGACCACCCGATGTAGAGCCAAGCTACTTCGCCGGAACAGGCTCTTTTGCTGGAGTAGACGCTGCGCTCTGGGCCGCTGTGTCGGCCTCCTGCTTCAGCTTATCGACAGCTTGGGTGCGTTTAGCCTCAAGCTCCCGTTGGCGATCTGCCTCAGCCTTCGCCCTGTCCTCGGACACATATGATCCTCGATAGTGGCACATGGTGTCCTCCGTTCATGCAGAACAGGAGCCAACGTGATCCAGACACAATGGTTCCGGCTGAGCATTGCGCCTCCGCGCAAGAGCCTCTGACGGCTCTCGGTGTGATGCCAGCAAGCTGTCAGCGACGGCTTACTTGTTGGTGTTCCAGATGTCGGTCGCGAGCCTCCAATCACTCCCGACCTTCTCCCAAACTACCACATACTTGCCGGTGATGTCCTGCGGCTGCGCGCCCTTGGTCCGGAACGTGAAGGTGCCGATCTCTCGCACTGCCCCATTGCCGAGCGGCTTCACATCGACGGTCGTGAGCTTCCCATCGCCAAGTTGCTCGGCAGCGCCTTTCCAGAACGCCCGGATGGCATTCTTGCCCTTCATCATCTCGGCTCCAGGCGGCAGGATGACGGCATCGTCCGTGTACAGAGCCGCGACTGCTGCTGCATCACCAGCGTTGAAGGCTTGAGCAAACTTGTCGTTCAGGCTCTGAATTGTGGCTTTGTCCTGCGCCATAGCGGGAGCCGAGAAGCACAGGCAGATCGCTGAAACAATGACTTGGATACGCATGACTTCCTCCCTCGTCCAAGCATAAACGTCGCACAGCAAAGATCATACTGCACAATCATCTCTGGAACGGGAACTTATCCCGCTGCGGCAGACTGACCTATACGAAAGAGTTATGTCTTCTGTCGGAAACCCAACAGACAAGCGACAATCTTCTTCAGTAATTCTTGGCGCGCCTTCAGCAAACCATCCATTCGGCACGGGCTGACACCCACCTGTATCCTTGTACAGAGGTGAGCCGTAGCTGTAGCATAACTGATGTATGCCGAAGTATGATAGTTTAGGGGTGAACGTTTCTTGAAAATGGCACGTGCTGAGCTTTAGCGCCTGAACAAAGGTGCGGCTCAGCACGACCCATCGGGGGCAGCAATGCAGAACCAACAGCATGTAACCTCTGCGCTGAATCGCCTGATCGTCGGCGAGAACCAAAGCTTTGACTTGTATGGCTTGTGGCAGAACACGTCGCGCACCCTGTCAAACCTCGACTTCGAGCATCAGCACGAGATACAGCGAGTGGAGCGCGGCAGAACTAATCCCATGTTGAAGAAGCAGATCATGGAGAACCTTCAGAGAAGGCACCGTGAGCGGCGTCAGCCCTACGTGACGCTGATTGCCGAACTCCGGAAGCACCTCTCGTCAGCCGTGTCGGATGACCTCCAGGCGGCAGGTTGATCAGCTTTTCAGTTCCACCGGCTTGTTTGCCCCTACGAGCCGGAACCTCAAGCGCCCTCACTGGGCGCTTTTTCTTGGTTGTGGTGGCCCTCGGCATCACCGGCTGACGCTGCACGAAAGTTCGGGTGGCGGCACGAAGCTCGTCAGCGGTGAGGGGTCTGGACGCTCTCATTCGGTTACTTCCCTGTCGGCTGGTGAGCGCGCCTTTCTCCAGCCAAACAGTCTGTCGGTGATGCAGCTTGGGCTGGCTGAACGAGCGAGTGAGGTGGGGACTGATCAGTGATTTCTCGGATGATCTTGGCCCTGATTGCCTCGACAAACTGCGTCTTCTCCCGTACCGGAACCAGAAACGCTCCTGGACCTCCAATGACACAGTCGCGGAAGTAAAGGTCGAGGTTGTCGATGTCCCAGAGGCTATCGAGCCGCTTCAGCATGATCGGCAGGCCATTGATGGTGATGCCGCGAGCCAGAGCCCCGTCACGGGCCAGGGTCACGGTGCGGCCCTGGTTGTTGGCTCCATCCCCTGAGATGTCGATGATCTGCCGAACCGGCTGTAAGCCACTCTGATCAAGCTGCCGGATGCCGAAGTCGATAGCGCCTGACAGTGACGTGTAGCTCATGCGGTGGATCGGGCTTTGCGAAAGCCGCTCGGCAAAAGCCAAGCCATCAGTGGGCTGTTCAATCACCGTCCATGGCACGATGATCTGCTGATCGAACGCTCCAGACCACTCCACATAGATCACGGCGATGCGCCCCAGCATGCCCTGGCGGATCGCCTGATGAACTTCAGGGGATCGGAACGCCTCGACGAAGCCCTGCCGCTGAAGGTCCTGTTCATCCGGCTCCATGGAAAAGGAGACATCGACCGCCAGCACCAGCGCGAGATCGGCCTCGGTTCCGGCCAGGAGCTTTCCGGTCGAGAGCCATGTCGCGCCTGCCAGCATCAGAACAGTGATGAAGCGCGATCCGCTGAGCATCCCAAGTTCCAGTTCCGTTAGGGCTTAGTATCGGTTGAACTTGAGCCGCGAGCCAGTGAGATGAAATCCACTTGTCTGATGTATGGAGTTCAGAAGCCGACGCTTTAGCTCTCAGGCACACCCGCCTTGATCAGTCCCTCCGCAATGATCGGGCCATACGCAAATTTCCGCAGCATGTTCCGGACTAAGCTGACTGTGAGTGGCGGTGCGGCAAAGGAATTCCGGTGTGTCAAAAGCGCCTCCGCCTGCTCTGAAAATCCAAGATGGCCATGGCAGCTAATCAGCGGAGCATGTAGCGCGACGCGCGAATGTGTGAGTAAGGCGACGGCCAGATTTACGAGATGTCGCCTCCGGTTGAAGTCGACCTACCGTGTCACGGGACGACACGGAGGAGCGCATGAGCCGGCTCGATCAGGAGGCTCGCATGACTATCAAGGCATTGGCGGCGCGGGGAG
>NZ_VOSK01000324.1 GCF_009296175.1 Microvirga tunisiensis
TCTGATCCGCCTTCTGGTCAAGCGCGTTGAGATTGATCGCGGCGACATCACGGTGGTGTTCCGTGTCGCTCCGCCGCCCGATCCGAGCTATGGTGGTTCAGACAGCGGCAGTTTGCACCATTGTAGGAGGGGTCAGGATGATGCCAGCGGTGTGATGATCGGCAGGCTCCCGGCCGGGCAGCGCGGTAAAGCTCGGCAGCTCCGACAGAGCCACGTTCATACGGAAGGTGCCGGAGCCTGACTTCCAGCGCCGGATGCGGGCAAGAAAGTCCGGCGGCAGCGCCTGCTCAGGCACCAGTCTGTCGAACAGAAGCTGCGGATGCACGTTGCTGGCCACGGCCCGGGCCCGGATGGACCGGCCGTCCTTGAGCACGACGCCTACCGCTCTGTCCTTCTCGACGATCACCTCCCGGACGAGAGCATCGACCTCGATCTCCACCCCTCGCTCGCGGGCAGCTTTCGCCATGGCCTGGGTAATCGCTCCCATGCCGCCAATGGCATGGCCCCAGGCGCCCTTCTTACCATTCACCTCACCAAAGACGTGATGCAGCAGGACATAGGCAGTGTTGGGCGTGTAGGGGCTGGCGAAGGTGCCGACGATGGAGTCGAAGCCGAAGGCAGCCTTGACGCAGTCGGCATCGAACCAGCCGTCGAGGTAATCGCCGGCCGACTTGGTGAAAAGGTCAAGCAGGGCTCGTCGCTGGGCCATGGACAGCCGGCGCAGGCGATGGCCGGTGCTCAGCGCCTTCCAGCCCTCTGACAGGGCCCCACGCCAGCCGCTGTCAACGAGGTTGGGCGGCTGCTGCAGGGTAAGGTCGCGCAGCACATCTGCAATCGCGTCGATCTCGGCCGCATAGGCCTCGTAGCGCTCAGCATCGCGTGGACTGAAGCGCGCAATCTCCGAGCGGGTCACGCCCTCGCCTGTTTTGAGGTACTGCCCGTCCGGTAGCGGGAAGAAGTTGGCCAGGCGGCGCTCAACGATCCGCAGGCCGTGGCGGGGCAGATCGAGGTCGCGGATGATCTTGGGGTTGAGCAGACTGACCGTGTAGGACGCGACCGAGTTGCGGAAGCCGGGGTGAAACTCCTCTGTTACGGCGGCTCCTCCGACGACGGAGCGCTGCTCGACCACCTTTACCCTCAGACCGGCGGCGGCGAGGTAGCAGGCACAGACGAGGCCGTTATGCCCTGCTCCGATGATCACCACGTCATAGCTGTCCGCCACAAGCGTCCTCCCGTTGGTCCGAACCGGAGGCAGGATATCGACATCGGGAGGGTCTGCCACCCGGCCGGCTAGGCAACCTCAGCAAGTACCTGGCGGATGGTGGCCAGTGGCAGGCCGAAATGCTTGGCGACTTGGCTCGGAGCCACACCCGCCAGAAGGGCAGCCCGCACCGCCTTACGCTGCCCCTCCTGCAATGTGGATGAGGTCTTGCCGGGCCGTGAGGACTGGCCCCGTGGTTTCGAGGGGCGCGGACTGAGGCGCTCAAGAAATACGCTGGCATTTCTGACCGCCGCCTTCAACTCAGGCCGGCTCCCCCTGCCCGTCTCCATCCGGCGCTGCAGTTCATCCACGAGTTGGCCAAGATGCTTTGCCAGTTGTGCATCAGACAAGCTGGCCAGCGCCGGCGATTCGAGCGGAGCAACAGCCGGTTGCGACGAAGGCGTCGGTATGGTGAGTGTGACCTCGAACAGGTCGAGAGTGCGAGGCGAAGATCCCTTGTGCGGCATAGGATTTATATGGGTATTCCGTTGCCCTTATCCAAGCTTGGAGGGAGTTCGTCGCATCGTGCACAGAGGCTCCAAATGCTCCTGGTTCCAGTAGTTCGGGGTCATTTCCACCATTTCACGTACCCGTCCGGGGTTAGTTCAATCTCCGGCTTCGGCATTGTCCGCTGACCCTTGCGTTCCACGGCCTTGGAATCTCGGATTCTCCTGGACGCCTTTGGGATCGTGGAATCATCCGGGGGCCGAGTTTGGGCGATCGGCTCCGCGGAGTCGGGCGTCTCACGAGCCGTTTTACGGATCTTCCGCGCCGGCGGTGCGGCGTGCGTGTTGGCTGTTGGAGCAGCAGGTGCCGGACGGGACGGAACGACCGCCTTGCGTCCCGCCACCTTTGTGCCGGTTTGCTTCTGTCCAGCGCGGGCCACTGGCTCGGGGGTAGCAGGCGTCGTGCCATGGCCAGGGATCGCGTCTCCGGGTTCCGCCATGTCCAAGCCAAACAAAGCCGAGATGTCGTCCGTCTCCAGGACCTTGCCGGCATCGGCCGGCCGACTTGCGATTGGCAGCGCCGTGTCAAGGTCGGCCACCAGGTCCTTCTCGTCCACCGCACGCAGCCGGAACAGAAGCTCGGGTGCCTCGTCGAGCCGGGCGCCGACGCCATACAGCACCGCAGCGACGTGCTTGCACATCGAGGCCCCGTCCGGGCAGGTGCACGAGAACCGGATGTCCGTCGGCTTGGGGAACAAGCCTCTGTCCTGGCGGCAGATCCGCTCCATCACGCCCTTGGAAAACCGGCCTTGCAGCAGTTCGATAAGGGAATCGATGCCACCGGCGCAATCCCTACAGATCGACCGCCACAGCGTCGGCCCCAGCGCCGTGATGCTGACGCTGACCCTGTAGATCGATGATCCGCTCACCACCGCGTTGATCTCCAACGCCGAGATCTGAAGGTCGATCACCGCACCATTACGAACATAGGTGCGGCCACGCGGCAGGCGGTTGTCGAAATCCTGATAGTTCTCCAGGTTGTCGCACCATGCCTTGCCCCAGAAGGTCCGGGCGATGGTGCGCCCCTCCAGGACGACAGGGGCGACCGGGTGTCCCTTCTTGCGCAGCTTCTCTACCTCGCGCGCGGCTTGCTTCCGACGCTCCGCAACCGGAACGTAGCGGGGCCATGCTTCATAGAACCAAGGAGCCATCCGCCTTACTCCGCCATGACCGACTTCAGATCAAGGGTCACCATCCGCAGCAGATCCTCGTCTTTCATTTCGGTGAGGTTGATCTCGTCTCCACCAGCCAGCAGATCGTCCGACAGGCCCTTCTTCGCCTCGATTAGGGCGTCGATCTTCTCCTCCACTGTACCCTGGCAGACGAACTTGTGGACCAGCACGTTGTTCATCTGACCGATCCGGAAGGCGCGGTCGGTAGCCTGGTTTTCCACCGCCGGGTTCCACCACCGATCGAAGTGGACGACGTGAGACGCCGCGGTCAGCGTCAGCCCCGAGCCCCCTGCCTTCAAGGACAGGACGAAGAACGGCACGGTCTCGTCCTCCTGGAAGGTTCGGACCAGCGCCCGGCGGTTCTTGACTGGGGTATCGCCATGCAGGACCAGCCCGGGTCGGCCGAAGATCCTGCCCAGATACGCGGCCAGTGGCGCCGTCATCTCGCGGAACTGGGTGAAGACCAGCATCTTCTCCTGGCGGGCGGCGACCACCTCGGCGATCTCGCGCAGGCGGGCCCACTTGCCGCTGTCCGCCTCGGCCCACTTGCCATCGTTCAGCCACTGCGAGGGATGATTGCAGATCTGCTTCAGCCGCATCAGTGTCGCCAGCACGATCCCCTTGCGCCGGATCCCCTCGGCATCCTGCAGGGCTTCAGTCAGATCCGCCACCGTCTTGGCGTAGAGGGCGGCTTGCTTGCGGCTTAATGGACACAGCGCCTTGACCTCCGTCTTGTCCGGCAGGTCGGTGATGACAGTATTGTCGGTCTTCATTCGCCGCAGGATGTAGGGCCGGACCAGATCCCGAAGCGGGCCGTAGGGGTTGTGCGGTCGCTCGGCCAAAGCCTTGGTGGTGCGGCCGAACTCCTTGGCGCTGCCAAGCAGGCCGGGATTGATGAAGTCGAAGATCGACCACAGGTCGCCGAGGTGGTTTTCCACCGGCGTTCCGGTCAGGGCGATCCGGGATTCAGCCTGCAGGGCCTTGGCGGCGCGGGTCTGCTTGGCGTTGGGGTTCTTGATCGCCTGCGCCTCGTCGAGCACCACGAAGCGCCAGGACGTTGCGCCCAGCACCGGCAGGCGCAGCAGCGAGCCATAGCTCGTGATCACCAGGTCCAGATTTGCTAATCCCTCGGCTGCCATCTGATTGAGGTCTTCAGCCGACATCGCCGAGGGATGCACGATCCTCGCGTTCAGCCCGGGGGCGAAGCGCTCGATCTCCGCCGCCCAGTTGGCCAGCAGCGATGCCGGAGCCACCAGCAGGCTCGGCTTGCGCGCGGCTCCCTTTCGCTTCTGGATCAACAGTAGCGACAGGACCTGGATCGTCTTGCCCAGCCCCATGTCGTCGGCCAGGCAGGCGCCAAGCCCAAGCCCACTCAGGAGGTGGAGCCATTCGACACCAGCCTTCTGGTACGGGCGCAAGCGTCCCTTCAAGGCTGGGCCAGGATCAACACCGGCACCGTCAGGGTTGCGCAGCGCCGTCAGCGTCTCGGTCAGCCACGCTCCGGCCGTGATCTGCGACCACTCGGCCGCCGCGGCAGGCTCTTCGTCCCCGGTGGCCTCAGTGCCGGCCAACAGGCGCATGGCCTCAGCAAAGGTGAGCCCCTCCTGCTCGGCTAGGTCCTGTACCTCCTTGAAGCGGCGCATCGCGCGGTCCAAACGCGGACGATCGATCTCGACCCATTGGCCGCGCAGCAACACCAGGGTCTCGGTGCCGGCAAGCAAGGTGGCCATCTCCTTTGCGGTGAGCGCCTCACCCTCCAGGGTCACGTCCATGTGGAAGTCGAGCAGGGCGTCAAGGCCTGTCCCGGATGGCGGACGGGCGCCAACCGTGGCGGTGACCTGCGGGCGCGACGGGCGGCCTTCGCGCCAGTACGCGGGCAAGCGCACGATCACACCGGCGCTTTCCAGGTCGGGAACGCTGTTCAGGAGCCGTGCGGCCTCCGCTGGACTCCAGCGCAGGGGATGGAAGATCTCTCCGGCATCGACCATGGCCTTGAGCCAGCCAAAGTGCTCCGCCGCCCGCTGCACCGGCACCAGCAATGACAACAGCTTGTCCCGATTGGCAGCGCCGGCGTATTCGCGCAAGGCCTGACCGAGCGGCACATGCTGGGCCTTTGCCTGGGCCGACAGGCGCGTGGTGTAGGTGGCCAGGAAGGCAAATGGCCATTCCGGGTCGCGGCGGTTCTCGGCCAGATTGAAGTGGACCCGGCCGATCAGGTTCCAGGCCGGGTTCAGCGTCCGAAGGAACGCTTGCAGGTCAGTGCCGGCTGCTCTGACCGAGGCGGTAAACGCGGTGCTGAGATTGACCCACAGCCCACGCAGCATGTCGGCGGTCAGGTATTCCGCCCCTGGCATCATCGGGGCGGTCAGGACGAATGTGGCGAGTTCGGCCTCGGCCGGCGGGGCCATGGCGGACAGGAAAGCGGCGGACGGCCCCTCTCCACCCCCACCTGATCCGTGAAGACAGACCGCCTCCACATAGCGTACGGTGAAATCACGCCACCAGATGAAGGCAGGCGGCAAGGATTGGCCGATCTCGCCCGCGCCAAGCTGCAACAACCCATATCCGGTGCCACGGCCAAACGCCTCGGCCAGTCGTGCCGCGACTTTGTCATCCAGGGAGGGCGCGTCGACTGCCTCCTCTAGCAGGAGGTGCCCGCGCGGGGTGAGACGCAACTGGATCCGGGGCATCGTGGCTGCAGGCACTCCGAAATGTTTCAATCCGCGCTGCCCGTTTTACAGAAGCCGCAGTAGCCTCTGAACCCGGCTGAGAGCCTTCACGAGGAGCACTGGAGCCCGCGTCGGACAGTTGGCCAATCTCGTCCAGATCGCGGCCATTGCGCCTAATCAGGCTCCAATGAGAGGGGCATGGCACCATGGGTCACTGGGATGCGCCACGAATGCTCATGCTCTCCGTCTGTCCCACGAGGCGTCACCCTGTCGCAAGCTAATCGTCCTCTCCTGCGGCGGGTGTCTCAGAAGCGCGTCGCAGGATCCCGCGCCGCCGATCATACAGGTGCAGGATTCTATCCGGTGCCAGCGCGTCCGGCCAGAAGGTAAAGCCGGCGTGCTGCTGCAGGAACAGATCCTGTCCGCACCCCGGGACCAGGCATTCCCGCTTGCCCTTCGGACACTGCGAGAAGGAGCAGAGCCGGCCGCGATAGGCGTTCGCCTCTCCTTGCAGAATGAAGATCTCGACCTGATGGTGAGCCACCCCGATCTGCTTTTCCGCGAACAGCCGGTGGAGGGCCATGCTGCGGGCCCGATTGAGCGTCTGGAGCCGGTCCAGGCGATTGAGCCACACGGCCAGATCGACATCCTTGCATTCGTGCCAGACCGGAACGTCCCAGTATCGGAACGGCTGAAACCGCGGCACCTCCCGCCACAACGGGCGGGCGACCGAGCCGATCAACGCCACCGCCGCGACCTCAGGGATCCCGACGAGCGCTGCGGTCACGGCATCAGCGGCCAGACGAAACTGCGCCTGCCGGTCCAGCATCTGGCTGTCCTGTGCGGCAATCGCCCGGCGTGTGGGTCGTCTCATGGTCAAACGCGTTCCAATCGAGCGTCAAAACGGAGAATGGAAATCGCAAATGACTCAAGCTGGGTTGAGATCGAGCCCTCTGCGGTAATCGGGGCAGTTTGGGGGGCGAACCCGCCTTAGGCTTGAGTCACAAGAACTGCGAGCGGTGGGATCTTCGGCTGATCCCCATTCAGCCCGAGGCGATCCCCAAGATAGTCGAAGAACGACAGCC
>NZ_VOSK01000325.1 GCF_009296175.1 Microvirga tunisiensis
CAGGCGCCCACCGTCGAAAGCAGCGGTGATCTTCTTGCGGCCAACGGCTGGAAACGGGAAGGTGGCAGGTGTATCGTCCGGCATGGCGAGTGTGGCACAGGGCAATTGGTGGCAGGGATTAGTCTCAACAACCAAATCCTACGCTGCTTCAAGTGCTTAAGCTACACTCGCCAGCCTTCATCAACCTTCCCATGCATAAGAACGGCTAAGTCCGGGCCCTATTTAATCTTCAACAGGAGAAGAGGGCAAAGCCCATTCTGCGGGAAGCCTCAGAGGCGCGGGCAAGCTTCAAGGAAGGCTGTCGAGCTGAGATGATCACGCAGATGGAAGTCTGCTGGATGCGTGATCACTTCCCCCATCTGACCCAGGATGAGATCGCCACGTTGGTCGACATCCCGTAGTCACTCGTAATCCGCTATGCGAAACTTCAGGAGAAGCAGAGGGAGTACGCGAGGGACAACGAAAGACTTCGCACCCACATTAGCCTGTCAGAGCAGTTCCCTGATCAGTTAACGAGAGGGCATTTCTCTGTGCGCCGCAGGTTCTCGTTGGCCCACATGGCCGCTTGAGTGCGATTGGCGGCACCGATCTTGCGCAGGATAGATTTCACGTGAACTTTGATCGTCGCCTCCGTGATCTCGAGCCTCCTGGCAATGACCTTGTTGGCCTCACCACCCATCAGAGACTGCAAGATGACCGTCTCTCGGGGCGACAGTTTCTCTACCCTCGGATCAGAAGCGCTGTGCTCAGATGTCGATGGAGTGCGAGCGCAACTGGGAACCGTTGATGCTTCCTTGAGAAGGGACTGGATCACGCTTCTAGGCAGGACCTGCTCACCGAGGATCGTCAGTTCAAGAATGTTGATCAGCACCTCACGACCGGCCGTCGAGAGGCAGAAACTATCAACCCCGGCCGTGACCGCAAGCTGCACCAAGTTAAGGTCAAAGCTATTAGCAATGGCCACGATGCGGACTGCGGGGTGTTGTCTCTTAGCATCCTCAACAAGCGTGATTGTTTGCTGGGGAGATCCGCTGGCATCGACGATATACAGAGCCGGTTCTGGGTCTGCCCGACCTGATAATGAGCTATCTCCAATACGCCCTCGGTCGGCCACACCGAAGCGGGTACCAGTCAGAAGATGCGTCAGGCCAGCCTCAACCAGCGCATTCCCGCAGAGTAGTGCCGTTGCGACCTGTCTGCCCGAGCCATCTGCCTGTTCGTTAGCTCTGGCCGCGCAGCCGTATTCATCGCCAAGCATTCCCGCCCCCTGGTCTAGTCCGCCGCAGACACTGCGCGTTCATCAATGATGAAGAACCCTGCATGATCAATAGCAGGCAGCCTGAGCTACCCACTAAGAGGTACTCATTACTACGTAAGGGTGACGCAACGTTCAGCTCGGCTTAAGGAAATCCTGAGTGGCTCCATTGTTGGCCAAAGGATGGCTGTTGACTTGGGAGCGGCGAACCGCGAGCACTGGAGGAGCTTGCGTCAATAGCTGGAAAAGCGACGCGTCGCGCGAACGCTGCGCACCCGCTTTCGGCATGATCCCGCCGCGTACCTGGCTGCTCTCGAACAGCAGGCCTGCCAGTTAGCTTTGCCATCCTAGAAAAAATGCCCGCCGGAAGCGGGCACTTTAAGTTTACGGATCCGTAGGGGCAATTAAAAACAAACCCGATAGAGATCACCTGCTCACACAAAGCCTGCTCTGTCTCTGGTTCATATGGGTAAACTGTGCGGCATCTTGACGGAAACGATCCGAAATATGTTTAATTTTAATTTTTATCTAAAGGTCCTGGTAATGCGCTCCATAGCGGCGCATCTATGATTGAACGCTGACCTGTGCCTGACTGGCGTCAGTGACCCAGGGAGACGTGCGCTCCCGCCTGTGCTGCGGAGTTCGGCTATGCCTCGTCGCCTTCCTGATTTCCCGACCAGCACCGTGATCCTGATCAAGGAAGCACAGGCTGCACGGGTTGCGCGGGTTGCGCGGGTTGCGGAGCATAACCGGTCTGTTCTTGCCCGCTCCCTACCAAGCCAGTCATCAGACCGAGAAGAGAAGCAGATGCATAAGGGTCTTTTTGACGACTGCGAGGGACCCATTCGCGGTCTGCGTCTACCGCTCAACGCCTGGAATGTGCTGGATCGAGAAAACATTACGACGATTGCCCAGCTCACCGCTATTGCGGACCGGATCGAGCGGCTCCCCGGCATTGGGGCAAAGACGGCCCTGGCGATCAGAGTCGAGCTTGGTCGTATCGCCCTCCTTGACGCCCAGTCTCCCTGATCGTTGTCAGCCTCAGCGGGTGCGTAATCCACCATCGGAGAATGCCGAAAATCACGGCGCTGATCATTATTTACCGATCTTCAGCACAAGAGACCGCTTCTTTATAGTCTCAGAGCTGAATTGAGAAGTTTCGTGCGATTAATAGGGGAAATAAAGCTAACACCGAGAGCAGTATTACGTGCTATTGTTTGTTTCTGGTGAGAAGATAATTTCTTGCCTGATCCGAAAGATAAGCTCATGAAAACCCCGGAATGGTTGAAGCCAGGCCTTTACGGCGTGGCGTGCGGCGCAATTGCCGTGACGGTGATCGGCTTCAACTGGGGCGGGTGGGTGACAGGGGGCACAGCCCGGCAGATGGCCACAGAACAATCGCGAACCGATGTGGTTGCAGCACTGACTTCGATCTGCGTCGACCAATCTAAGCGTGATCCACAGCTTGCCGAGCGGGTTGTGCTCTTGAAAGCAGCTTCCTCCTACGAGCGAGGCGACATCGTGATGAAGAATGGCTGGGCAACCATGCCTGGAACGTCGGAAGGCAATCGTCTCGTCGCAGTTGCTTGCGCCGACAAGGTCGGGATCTAGTGATTAAAATCTAGCACTTGGCACCCATTCCGGGATACCCAGCTCCAACGCAGAACGGGCGTTGCAAATGGCAGCTTCGTACCAGAACTAGAAATCTGTTTAGCGGGCTGGAGATTGGAACCGCGCCTGCAAGGCGCCATTTCAATGATACTTCAAGATCAGGGGAGGCAAACAATGGGCAAAGGCAGTGAGAAGCATCGCACCAACGCAAAGAAGAACAAGCTGCGCGAAAAGGCCAAGAGATTTATCAGCGAGGGAAAGAAGCTGACAGGCGAGCTTGTGAGGTACGATCCTCGCCATAAGAAAGCGACTTGATTTGAAACGGGAACAATGCCCGAAGGCGCCGCATGGACCTGCGTTTCGTTGCTGCTGGCCCTTCAGCACGGTTCTGTTGCACGCCGAGAGGTAGGTTGATCGAAGGCCGAATGATGCCTTAAATCAGGCAGCAGCGCTGAACACAGCAGCAATGAAGTCGCTCTGGGCCCTCATGTCGTTCGCTGGTACCCTCGCCACTTGACCCTTGCGGACCATCACCATGATCTCGTAGCCCGCAATTGTTCGGGAGGCCGTCATGAAGCTCTTGAAGCCCAGCCCGGGCCTGACCAGCTGCTTGATGCGCCGGTGATCCTGTTCAACGATGTTATTCAGAACTTTCACCTGCCGGAGTTTGGCAAAGCGCCAGAGTTCTTCACTCTGCTTCATAGCTTTAGCCGCGATTGGAAAGGCGGCATTCTTGTCGACCGTGATGGTCCGCGGATTGACCGTATGCGGAAGAACCGTCGGGCGGCAGCTGCATCCCGCTTGGGCGAGAGCAGAAAGTCGATCGTTTGCCCGAAGGCATCGACGGCCCGGTACAGATAGACCCATTTGCCTTTCACCTGGATGTATGTCTCGTCGACCCTCCAGGATCCGTTTGTCCTCTGGAGATGCGGACGGATGCGCTTGTCCAGCTCGGGTGCATAAGCCTGAATCCAACGAAAGAGGGTCGTGTGATCCACCGTGATGCCACGATCGGCGAGCATGGGCTCGAGATCGCGATAGCTGATGGGGAACTGCAGATACCAGCGGACCGCCCACAGAATGATCTCCGCCGTGAATTGTCGACCCTTGAAAGGATTCTTGCTTCCTTGCTTCACCGCCAGCCCCTCTTTACACCCTCACTTCATAGCTGGGGTAGGCGAAGCCTCAAAGCTGCAACAGAACCAGGTGCCGATCGCTTTGGAGAGCGTCATGCGCAATCTGACTTTTGCGTTCCACAGGCGGCAATCCGGGTGGCAACGTTGCAACCAAAATTTCCGATAAGGCGCAGTATGGAACAGTGCGTTCTAATGAGCGGCGGCGGACTGGGGCGGCAAGATCGCACAGCGGGTAAAATACCCCATGGCGTCTCGCAACCCGCACCAATGACCTCCCCCTGTTTCGCCACGGTCACCAGCGAGGGTGCGGTATTGGATGCTGCTCCTCGGGATATCGAGCCACTGCTCGTCAACGAACATCTGCACCCCTTTAGGTACCAGACGGTAAGGCACAGGGCGGCAGTCGCCATCATGACAGCAGGGCAGACCTGATCGGGTGAGCAGGTCCGTGTAGATATCATGAGCCTGGATCGGCCCAGGCCAAATCACCAGAAGACCGCCGACAAGCGAGATCTGTTTCGGAGACATTATACGCACCCTGACCACCAAGGGGTCCAGGGTCCTCGACTTAGAGAGCCCTGAAGGACGTGAGAGGGGTTGCGTCTTCGCGGTTGAACTCAGTTTATGCCTCGTCCGCTTGAGGCACAACTTTGAGGCAGGAAAGGTCACGCAAGGGCGGCGCGTTGCCCATAGGCCTCAGTATGGAACTGCCACACTTGGCCGGCAGGTGCGTTGAGACACAGCCATCTCTGGATCAACAGCAGAGTATTGGAGTGGTTGGGACTCTATCCCATGGCCTCTAGGCGCTCCGACACAGCGCCCACGCCGCCAGGGTTCGGAGCGTCACATGCTTTCCACATCTACCCTGCTTTCGGCTGTTCTCGTTATCAGCCTATCGCCCTTCCTTCAGGCCCACGACATCTAAGAGGAGAGGCCGATGATCAAGGCATACGGCATCGCACTTGCTGGGTCCTTGCTCGCCGGGCTCGGGCCTGCGTTCGCGGAGCTTGGCCCTCAAGAAAGACAATGCATGGTGGGGGAGCAGCGTGTCAACGGCGCGTGCCGGGCCTTCTCGGAAGGCGCTGGCACGCGAACAGGAGATCAAGGGAGTACCGGCAATCGAGGGGATGCCGGCCGAAGTGGTGCCGGCAGATAGCGGGCCATTCCCCAGCGCTCGGGTTGACCGGTGAGCTCAGAGATGGCGGTGGTGTCTCGGGAGTAGGTCATGCCGCTGGCTTGGTGCAAGCTTTAGTCAGCCAGGCGCGCTACCATGGGCAACGGGCTTTGCCGCACTTGCAACTAGGTGAAGCTGACGCCGGCCTTCTCAACGACAGCCTGCAGAGTGCGGATCGACTCGACTTTGGCGCCTCCATCGAGAGGACCATTCAGCGACCAGTGACGGCGAACTGCACCGCAAGCCGATCCTCTTCCGGCTTGGGGCCGACTACGCCCCGCCTTTAGCCGCGAATAGGCGGGCTGCAGCGGCCCGTGGCAGATATTCTGGTGAGAGAAGGGCCTTGGCGCCTTTGACCCCTCAAAGGGCCACCACGATCAATTTTCGAGCCTCTCCGCTAAACTCCCCCAAAGCCACAGGCGTAGCGGAATCCCCTGAGCTTATGGGGGAGATCAGAAAGGGAAGCGGCCTTCTGCCAAAGGCCTATGTGCCAGACCCAAAACTTGAAGCAGCATTGGAGAACCTGAAAAGGGCTGTCGGCAAAGCCGGAGGCGCTTGGCAGGATCGGCAGCACCAGTACGGGAGGCGAAGATGAATCGAGAACAGCAAGCCGCGCGGGTTGAGAAGATCGTGACCACGATTGCCGAGCGGGCCGTCAGCGTGCCCCCTGATCACCGCTCCGCCTACATCCAGGATGAAGTTGAGAAGGTGCGGCAAGCCTTCCTGCAGACCTATGAGGCTGATGAGGGGCTGAGGGCTTGCGCCATGGCGTTCGTCGACAAGATGAGCGGGTGGATCGAGGCCCGGGTTCACGCGCTGGAGACAGAGGCGGAGGCAGTCGGCAAGACCGAGGCGGATGAGGGCAGGACGGAGCCACATTCGTGACCGATTTGGAGGCGAATGAATGACAACAGGCCGATGGCTCGACGTGAGCGCCACACCCCGCGATGGCTCTCCCATCCTCCTTTGGATCCAGGACGATGAGGCTCCTCCAGATTTCCCGGTGACGGTCGGCTTCTGGGAAACGGACACCATCTTCGAAGTCGGCTTCTGGCGCGTGTTCTCGGCCGGTAGCCCATCGACCTACTTCGATCAGCATGTTCGGGGCTGGAGGCCGCTTCCTCGGGTTCCGAATGCCTGACGAACTCCGCTCTCCGATCAAGCACCACCTGGTGCTGCACCGGCTCGATCCGGAGCAGGGCATCCGGCGCTTCTACTCGCTCACGATCGAGCGGGATCTGTTTGGGACCATCCGCCTGGTGCGCAACTGGGGAAGGATCGGCACAAACGGACAGGAGCTAGCCGTTCTTATGCATGGGAAGGTTGATGAAGGCTGGCGAGTGTAGCTTAAGCACTTGAAGCAGCGTAGGATTTGGTTGTTGAGACTAATCCCTGCCACCAATTGCCCTGTGCCACACTCGCCATGCCGGACGATACACCTGCCACCTTCCCGTTTCCAGCCGTTGGCCGCAAGAAGATCACCGCTGCTTTCGACGGTGGGCGCCTG
>NZ_VOSK01000326.1 GCF_009296175.1 Microvirga tunisiensis
TGACCTCATGGCTCACCCGGACCTTGAGCATCGGGGGTATTATCTTGCGCCTTGGCATCGGCGCCTCCGTGATCGGGCCATCGCGTCCTGGACGGCCGACACAGCATCAACGGCGCACCCAGGAAACCATTGCCATACCGCGTTCGCAGCCGATCCCACGGGATCGTCACCGTGAGATCAAAGAGGAGTTTTGCACCATTGTAGGTGGGGTCATAGCGCTCAATCGGGAACACATCTTGCGCTGCCCCCAGAGTGACGGCGCATCTCCACATTCCGGCGCGGAGGACCCGGACAGTTTCGGGAGGGGGCTCCTTAGTTCCATGGCAGACCCGTCATGGAGGCTGGACAACGTGCCTGGTCGACCATGAGCCTCCCCCACAAGTGCGGCGTCACCGTGCTAACGCACGAGCAAGGCAACCCCGCAATCGCAAGCGGCTTTGACGCGACCCGATAGGGATCCTTGGTCTCTTGAATTCGAACAGAGGCCTGCCGTGCTGACGGCCATTCCGCTCTGCCAAACCAATCCACCCGACACGCAGCCGTCCCCGCTTGACAAGCACATGAATTAAAATTAACGTTTCGTATAACAAGACGATGTTCTGCTAGACGAAACATCCACAGAACGACCTGAGACGCGCGGCGGTCAGGCAAGGGGCGTCAAAGGCACTCAACGAAGCGATTTCGCCAGTCGAAGATCAAAGACTGGCAGCGTTCGAAGTGCCGCAATCGTAATTACTCGATAGGCCCTAGTTAAAAAGGAGGAATTCATGAGCTTTCTACCGCTCAGTAACTTCGCTAACAAAGAACAATGGCGCGTCTACAACAAGATTGCCTGGCGGCTGATGCCGTTTTTGCTTCTCCTGTACATCATATCCTTTCTCGATCGGGTCAATGTCGGCTTTGCCAAATTGCAAATGTCGACCGATATCGGCTTGAGCGACGCCGCCTACGGGATCGGGGCCGGCATCTTCTTCCTCGGCTATTGCTTGTGCGAGATCCCGAGCAACCTGCTCTTGCAGCGCTTCGGCGCAAAATTCTGGATCGCCCGCATCATGGTGGTCTGGGGCATCATCTCGACCGCGATGCTGTTCGTCCACACGCCATGGCAGTTCTACGGCATGCGCTTCCTGCTTGGCATCGCGGAGGCCGGCTTCTATCCCGGCATCATTCTCTATTTGACCTACTGGTATCCGGCGCGATTGCGTTCCCAGATCTGCGCCATCTTCTTCCTCGGTATTGCGCTGTCCGGGATCATCGGCGGCCCGCTGTCCGGCTGGATCATGAACACGTTCGCCGGCCTCTATGGCCTGCACGGTTGGCAGTGGCTGTTCCTGCTCGAAGGTACGCCGGCGATCATCTTCGGCGTCGTGAGCTATTTTTATCTCGATGACAGTCCGGCTCAAGCGAAGTGGCTGACGGCGGGTGAAAAATCGCTGGTCGTCGGCGAGCTGGAAGAGGAGAACCAGAGCAAGCTTGCCGCTGGCGTCGGGCACAAGTTCAGTCATGCCATCAAGGACGTGAACGTCTGGCTCTTAGCGTTCGCCAACTTCGCGCTGCTCTCCGGCGTCTACGGCGTGTCCTTCTGGATGCCGCAGATCATCAGGGATCTCGGTGTCCAAGACTTACTGATGAACGGCATTGTCACCGCCATTCCCTATGCTGTGGCCTGTGTCGGCATGATCCTTATCGGCAAGCACTCGGACCGCACCGGCGAGCGCAAATGGCACACGGCGGCCTGTGGGGTTCTGGGAGCCATCGGATTGGTGTTGAGCGGCGTCTTCGCGCAGCAGCCCATCATCTCGTTGCTCGGCCTGTCGCTTGCCATGACAGGGGCGCTGGCCGGGTTGGCCGTCATGTGGGCGCTGCCGGGGACGATCCTCACCGGTGCCGCGGCCGCCGCCGGCATCGCCCTGATGGCGACCGTCGGCAACTTCGGCGGCTACATCGCGCCGATCACGCTGGGCTTGGTCAAGCAGGCGACCGGTCACCTCGAGTTCGGGCTCTACACCATGGCCGCAGCCATGCTCGTCGGCGCGGTCCTGATGCTGCTCCTGCCCAAATTGCGCAGTGCCACTGTTGTGGCCGCGCCGGCGGCCGCCGCCTGAACCATCCAAAACGATCACGCCAGCCGGACCCCTCCGGCTGGCCACTTCATTTGAGAGCTTCAGCCATGATGAGAGCAACATCCTCCCACCCTCTCTGCGGCCATTCCTGCCATGCCTCACCGGATGGCGAGGCGTCGAAGAGCCTGAGGGCCACTGGCCGGCTGTCCGTCCGTTTCATGACCCTCGAACGTCCGGACAGGGCGGGCCGCGTGGCGACGAACGGCGATCTCGAAGTGCTTGACGACCTGCGGTTCAGCCAGCTTGCAAACTACGGAGCCATCCCGGACAACTATCCCCGGCCGCACCTGGAAAAGCCGCTCACTTGGCCGGAGTGGATGGGATGGGTTGCTTTGGCCGTTGCCGTCATGGTTTTGGCGTATGCCTGATCGCGGTCACGTAATCGGCGCCGCATGCGCTGGCGCAGTTCGGGCCTGGCAGCGCGTCAGCGGTGAACGGAATAGCCAAGCGCATGCGAGATGGCTTGCCCGGCGGCAACGATGCGGCGGATCTGCTCGTCCGAGGGGTGCTCAGGGACGAACTGGATCGAGTCGACGACACTGATCGTGCCGATCAGATCTCCCGACGCATCGAAGATCGGTGCCGCCAACGCGTTCAAGCCAGTGACGGCCTCGTTCGGGGCAACGGCCCAGCCTCGCGTCCGCACCTGCTGGATTTCCTTTTGCAACACCTCCGGATCGACAACAGTTTCCGGCGTCATCTTTTCCAGATTCGGCCTGATGGCCGCGGCACGCAACTGATCGCTGCCGAACGCAAGCGCGATCTTGCCTTGGGCGGAGCTGTGGAAATGCAGCAGCGACCCCGGCTTGACGCCGATTTCGAAAGCCGATTTGCCGGGAATGGTGGCCAGCACCCTGACGCCCGCCGCTTCCACCTGCGAGACGACGCAGGAAATCCCCAAAGTGTCGCGCAGCTCGCGAAGGATGCCCTGGGCTGCCTTGGTCAGATCAAAGTTCTCAGCAACCGAGACCCCCAGGGTCAACAGCCGCGGTCCCACACGGTAGCGGTCCGTGTCGGCCGATTGTTGGATGTAGCCTTGCTGCACGAGCGTGCGCAGATGCCGATAGATGCGGCTCTTGGTCGTTCCCAGCGCCTGCGCCAACGCGGTCACGCCGACCGCTTTGCCCTGCTCCGCCAGATATTCAAGGATCCGCAACGCCAGCACGACCGCCTGCACGCCGTCTCCATTAGCCTCTCCGCCGATACGCGGCATCTTCGATCTCCATTCTGGTGAACATGACATCCGCAGGGGGCGGGCCCGATGCGAAGCCGGTGTCAAGCATGAAAGTGCTTGACTTGCGAAAATACTAGTCTATCTGTTGCGTTATGCAATACGATGTTTCTTTAGACGAAACAATCTTGAATGGAACAGCCGATGACGCGGGCCAGATCTACCCCTGAAACGTTCCGCCACCGCCTTGTCAGCGGTGAGCACTTGGTCGGGACTTTCATCAAAACGCCTACTTGTCATTCGATCGAGATCCTTGGTGGTGTCGGCTTCGACTTCGTCGTGATCGATGAGGAGCACGCCCCGTTCGACCGCAGCGCCATTGATATCGGACTGCTGGCCGCTCGTGCCGCGGGCACGGCCGGCCTTGTCCGCGTGGCACAGCCGACGGCCGCCAACATCCTTTCGGTGTTGGACAGCGGTGCGGCTGGGGTGCTGGTACCCCACGTCTCCTCCCCGGCCAAGGCAAAAGACATCGCGGCAGCATGCCGTTACCGCGGCGGCCGCCGCGGCTTCTCCAACTCCCCACGCGCCGGAGGCTATGGTGCCCTGTCGATGTGGCCCCATGTCGACGCCGCCGACGCCGCGACGACGGTCATTGCCATGATCGAGGACGCAGAGGCCCTCGACGGCATCGACGCGATCCTGGCCGTCGAGGGGATCGACGGGATTTTTCTCGGGCGCGGCGACCTGACGGTCGCCCTTGGTGCCGATGCAATGGATGCGCCGATGGTGCGCGCGGCGATCGAACGGGTGACGCAGGCGGCCCGGGCCGCGAGGAAGCCGATCTGTGCCATGGCGGGCAGCACCGCCGACGCCGCGGCGTTACAGGCGCTGGGCGTGACCGCCTTCATCGTCGCCTCCGACCAGGGCTTCCTGCGCCAGGCGGCGGCCAAGGCGCTGACCGATTTCGCGGCCCTGACGGCCTGAGCCGAGCCGGGACAAGGCACTCGCCGGCACGGCGAGCCACCACACACGGAGAAAGCGACATGTTCGATCCAACCGATCCACGCGCCAGCCTCAGTTCATCGTCCCCGCCGATTGCATTGCCGGGGGAATTCGCCGCGGCGGAATATGGCAGGTTCTATGACGAGGCGCCGCAGGAGAGCACGCCGGAGGGACAGACCTGGTATCTGCGCGGCCAGAACTTCATCGTCGCCTACACCCTGGCCCAACCGGGTGCCGTCCTCGGCCGCCCGAGCCAGCCTGACGAATACATGGCGCTGATCCCGCGCGCCGAAACGACGGTCGAGGTGAGCGCCGGTACGGAGGCGAGGACGGTGAAGGGCCATTCCCTGATCATCCTGCCGCCGGGAGAAAGCCGGATTGCAATGCCGCAAGGCGGCGAGATCGTGCGCCTGTTCACCACACGCTCGCCGGATCTTGTGGCCAAATGCGCCAATGCGGCGTCCTACATCAATTCGCGGGCCAATATCCCGCCCTTCGAGGCGTGGCCTGCGCCACCTGGTGGCTATCGCATCCGCTCCTACAGCCTGGACGTGCCGGGCGAGCCCGGCCGCTTCGGTCGCATCTTCCGCTGTACCACGCTGATGGTGAACGTGCTGGATCCGCAGGAGGGCCCGCGCGACGTGACAAAGTTGTCCCCACATCACCACGACGACTTCGAGCAGGGCTCGCTGGCGCTGCACGGCGCCTTCACCCATCACCTGCGCTGGCCCTGGACCCCCAACATGAACCATTGGCGCGAGGACGAGCATGCCATCCTCGCCTCGCCGTCGCTGACGGTGATCCCGCCCCCGGCGATCCACACGTCGCGCGGCATGGACGCGGGGATCAACCAGTTGGTCGACATCTTCTCACCGCCGCGGCTCGACTTCTCCGCCAAGCCCGGCTGGGTGCTGAACGCCGACGACTACCCGATGCCGACCCCGTCAGCCTCGGCCGCATAACGCCGACGGCCTACGACAGAAGCCCGGAAAGCGCGCAATCAAGGAGCCGAAAAGCCATGACGCAAGCTGTCAGCACAACCAAGTCGATTGACGAGCGTATCGCCGACCTCGTGCAGGGAGCGATCGACCCGCACGTTCACAGTGGCCCATCGATTGCGCCCCGCGGCGTCGACCATCTGGAATTGCTCGAGGCGTACTCCGCCGCAGGCGTCGCAGCCGTCGTGACAAAGGATCATGATTACAGTGGCGTGATGACGGCTGCCCTCATCTCCAAGCACCATCCTGAACTGCGTACGAAGATCTTGTCCAGCATCGTGCTGAACAATGTGGTGGGAGGATTCAACCCCTACGCCGTCGAGCACACAGCAGCGATGGGTGGCAAGGTCGTGTGGATGCCGACCCTGGCGGCGGAGAACCACCTGCGCTGGGAAAAGACGTCGAATTGGGTTCACCCGGCATCCACCCAGAAAATGCGGCCCGCCGTCGGCATCCCGGTTCTCGACAACAACGGGACCGTGCGGGATGACGTCAAGGAAGTGCTGGATGTCATCGCCAGAAACGACATGGTGCTGGCGAGCGGCCATCTTCACGTGAGCGAGACGTGGCTGGTCTTCGAGGAGGCCAGGCGGCGTGGCGTGACCAGGCTCGTGCTGACCCACCCTGAAGATATTGTCGACGCCTCGATGAATGACGTAAAGGGGATGGCCGCAATGGGCGCCTTTGTCGAGCACTCGCTCTGCATGTTCGTGGAGGGGTCGAAGTTCAAGACATGCTCGGCCGAGGACCTGCGTCAGCACATCGACGCGGCCGGCGTCGATCAGACCGTGCTGTGTTCGGATTTGGGCCAGACCGGGACGATTAGTCCGCTCGAAGGATTGCGCCGGGGCATCAGGCTTTGCATCGATCTCGGCTACGACGACATGCAGATCCGCAAGATGGTGTCGTCCAACGCGGCGCGGATGCTTGGGCTTGAGTCCATGCCTGTGCAAAGGGCAATCGCGTGGGCCGCGGCTGACCCACTGCTCTCGTAGCCAGAGTGAGACCGTCAACCTCGCCGTTCTCCATCTCGTGACTCCGGGAAAACTTGTCGCAGATTGTCTTTGTCACGTCCTGAAGGTGTTTCATTTTCCCTCTTTTCGTTTGTTGGCCGGCCGATCGTCACCCTGTGCGTCAAGCAGGGATCCATGGAGAGGATCACCTATGAACAAGGTATATGTTGATGCACGGTCGGCCACGACCGAGCTTATCAAGGATGGCATGACCATCATGGCCGGCGGTTTCGGCCTGTGCGGCATTCCGGAGACGCTGATCGAGGCGATCCGTGATTCGGGCGCGAAGGATCTGACTTTCATCTCCAACAATGCGGGTGTAGATGGCATCGGCCTCGGCCGCTTGCTGGAGACCCGCCAGATCC
>NZ_VOSK01000327.1 GCF_009296175.1 Microvirga tunisiensis
ATGCGTTTGCCCGGCAAATGCGGCTCCATCCGATCCCACTGGTGATCTTTCAACATCAGACGAACTCCGCTCACCCAAGCCTCCGCGCCCAAAAGGAGCTTGAATCAGATTTGCGAGTCCGTCGAAAGCCTGAATGTCAACGCGCTCTAGCGCATCGCGCGGAAAAGTGGACCCGGTTTTTCACGATCTTTGGTTCGGGAATGACACAGAGGCCAAGGCCACCCTCTCACGTCATCACCGGCCTCGTGCCGGTGATCCCGATTGTGTCAAGCGCTGCGCTTTTCGGATCGAGACGGCCGGCCTTGTGCCGGCCATGACGGCTGAGGGCAACAACGCCCTTACTTGATGTCGAAGGAAAAATATTTAGCGCGGATCCGATCATAGGTGCCGTCGGCCTTCACCTGCGCGATGGCGCGGTTGAACTGCTCGCGCAGGCTTTCATCCTCCTTGCGCAGGCCGATGCCATAGGCCTCGCGCTTATAGGCGGGCTCTGCCGGCGCGTCGCCGAGGATGTGGCAGCAGGCCCCCTCGCGGCTTTCCAGGAATTTCGAAAGGAGCAGTTCGTCGGCGAAGACGGCATCGATCCGCCCGACGAGAAGATCGAGATTGGCCTCCTCAGCCTTGGCGAAGAGGACGATCTCGGAATCCTTGTAGAAGGTCTTGAGATAGCTTTCGTGATCGGTGCGCTCGATGGTGCCGATCTTTTTTCCGGCCATCGCGGCAGGCGTGACCTCGCCGGGATCCGTCTCCTTGGAACCGATGAAGACCGCCGGGATGCGGTAGTATGGATCAGAGAAGGCGATCCGCTTCTGGCGTCGTTCCGTGATTTCCAGCGACGACATGACCGCGTCGTATTCGCGATTCGCGAGGCCCTTGATGATGCCGTCCCAGGCATGGGGCACCAGTTCGCATGCCGCCTTCATCGCGTCGCAGAGGCTCCTGAGAAGATCGACCTCGAAGCCCTGCAGCTCATTGTTGGCGTCGATGAAGTTGAAGGGCGGATAGGCGCCTTCGATGGCGATGCGGATCGTGGGCTTCGGTGCGGAAGCAGGATCCTGCGCAAGGCTCGCATGGCTCCCGAACGCGATCAGCAGGCCCGCAAGGATCGCCAGCCTTTTGCCGAACATCGAAACTCTCATACTCATCGAAAAGCGCTCAGCCCCCTGTCACGCTCATGTGACGGCTCAGCGCCGGGCGGGCGTGGCGCCGGTCGATGATGAAGTCGTGGCCCTTCGGCTTGCGGGCGATGGCATCGACGATAGACCGTTCGAGAAGCTCGTTGCTTTCGGAGGCGCGCACCGGTGCCCGCAGGTCGGCGGCGTCCTCCTGGCCGAGGCACATGAAGAGCTGGCCAGTGCAGGTGAGGCGCACTCGGTTGCAGCTTTCGCAGAAATTGTGCGTCATCGGTGTGATGAAGCCCAACCGCCCACCGGTCTCCTTCACCCGCACGTAACGCGCCGGCCCGCCGGTGCGATCCGCCAGATCCTCCAGCGTGTAACGCCCGGCGAGGCGGGCGCGCACCAGCGAGAGGGGCAGGAACTGATCGATGCGCTGCCCGTCGATCTCGCCCAGGGGCATCACTTCGATGAGGGTGAGGTCCATGCCGCGCCCATGGGCCCATTCGAGCAGGGCCTCGATCTCGTCCTCGTTGACGCCCTTCAGGGCGACGGTGTTGATCTTGACCTTGAGGCCGGCATTCTGAGCGGCATCGAGCCCCTGAAGCACTTTTGTCAGATCGCCCCAGCGGGTGATGCGGCGGAATTTCTCGGGATCGAGGGTATCGATCGACACGTTGATCCGCTTCACGCCGCAGGCGGCGAGCTCCTTCGCGTGGCGGGCGAGCTGCGAGCCGTTGGTGGTGACGGTAAGTTCGTCCAGGACACCCGAATCCAGGTGCCGGGACAGGGAGCCGAACAGGGTCATGATGTCCCGTCGCACCAGGGGCTCGCCGCCGGTGATGCGCAGCTTGCGCACACCCCGGTCGACGAAGGCCGAGCAGATCCGGTCGATCTCCTCCAGGGTGAGCAGGTCGCGCTTGGGCAGGAAGGCCATGTCCTCGGACATGCAATAGACGCAGCGGAAATCGCAGCGATCCGTCACCGACACGCGAAGATAGGTGATCGCCCGGCCAAACGGGTCCAGGAGGGACCGGCCGGTATCGGAATTCTCGAGATGAGCCGGCAGGGCTCCCATGGCGGAGAAATCCTTGTTCGCGCGAAGACTTGCCTTCAACTTGATGATCAAGCAGTTAGCGTGAAATCGCAAACCAGAAAAGGGGCTCGGGCCTATGACATCTGAGCGCTGGCCGACGGAACTCCGCCTTGCCAAGGACAGGCGCAGCCTGCGCATCGCCTTCGATGACGGCACCGCCTTCGACCTGCCGGCCGAATACTTGAGGGTGACGAGCCCTTCGGCCGAGGTCCAGGGTCACAGCCCTGCCGAGCGCAAGACTGTGCCGGGCAAGCGCGAGGTGGAGATTGTCGGCGTGGAGCCGGTCGGCAATTATGCCGTCAAGCTCGTCTTCGACGACATGCACGACAGCGGGATCTACGGCTGGGACTATCTCTACAGGCTCGGAGCCGAGCAGGGAGAGAAGTGGCAGGCCTATCTCGAGGAACTGGCCGCCAAGGGACTCTCGCGGGATCGGTTGCGCTGAAGCGGACATCGCCACTGTCATCCCACACTCCGCTGCGTGGCCCCGGAATGACAGTGAAGAACGGTTCAGAAGCAGAAATGGCCGGGACGGGCCCGGCCATGACGCGTGGAGTTATGCAGGCTCAGCGCTGAACGACGACCCGCGCGCCCACCCTGGCGCGGCTGTAGAGGTCGGTCACGTCCTCATTGGTCATGCGGATGCAGCCCGAAGAGACGGCCTCGCCGATGGTTTCCGGTTCGTTCGAGCCGTGGATTCGATAGATCGTGCTGCCGATGTAGAGGGCGCGGGCGCCGAGCGGATTGTCCGGTCCACCCTTCATATAGCGGGGTAGGTCGGGACGGCGCTTGAGCATGGATGCCGGGGGACGCCAATCCGGCCATTCGCGCTTCATCGTGACCGAATGGCTTCCGGCCCAGGTGAAGCCCGGTCGGCCTACGCCGACGCCATACTGAATGGCCTGACCGTTACCGAGCACGAACCAGAGACGACGCTCGCTGGTCGACACGACGATGGTGCCGGGCGCGTAGCGGCCGGTGAAGGCGACGACCTCGCGCTGAACCGGCGCGGCCTGGGCCTTCAGGGCCTCTTCAGCGCTGTAGAGCGGCTGGCGGGTGAGAGGATCGATTGCCGTAAATGCCGCAGCCGGCGTCGCGAGAGCGACGAAGGCGCAGGCGAGCCCGGAGAGGGCAACGCGAGTGCGTCCCATTATTGCCTCAGATAGAACATGGTTGATGGCAGGTTCTGCAATTGCTCAACGCAACAGCCCCGCTTCGGATCCAAGCTCTATCAAGGTTTTGCTATAAAATCCTAGTGCAGAAGTGCCTCATTCCCGACACATCGTAAGCAACTGGTTAAAGTCACGGTGCCACAATTTGCGAAACAAAATACTTCGCTCACGCTGCGCTTCTTTGGCTTGACGCCAGGGGTTCTGCGCCTTTAGAAGGCCCTTGTCAGGGCGCGTAGCTCAGCGGGAGAGCATTCGCTTCACACGCGAAGGGTCACAGGTTCAATCCCTGTCGCGCCCACCATTCCTTCCTGACAAGCCAAGCTTCTCCTTCCTGACAAGCCAAGCTTCACTTTTTCGTGTGCAACCGATTGCACGCACGATAGCCTCTGTGCGTCAGGCCGCCAGCGGCCTCTCATGACGGCCTTCACGGCGCCGAACAGATCGTCGAAGTGATCGATGACCAGATCGGGTCCCAGCTCACGGACCGGCACGTC
Organism: Microvirga tunisiensis; assembly: GCF_009296175.1. Lineage (GTDB taxonomy): Bacteria > Pseudomonadota > Alphaproteobacteria > Rhizobiales > Beijerinckiaceae > Microvirga > Microvirga tunisiensis. The sequence goes on from NZ_VOSK01000327.1 coordinate 3,878, forward strand.
GGTGTAGCCGAACGGGACCGCGACCACCGGGATGCCGGCATTCTGCGCCGTCACGATGTCCGTCCGGGAATCGCCGATCATCACCGCCCGACCGGGATTTCCGCCAGCACGCTCGATGGTCAGGGTCAGGTGGCGTGGATCGGGCTTGAAATAGGGGAACGTGTCGCGGCCGCAGTTGGCCGCAAAGCGGTGGCCGATGCCGAGCTCGTCGAGCAGCTTGACCGAATGCTCCTCGACCTTGTTCGTGCACACCGCCAGGATGAACCCTGCCTCTTCCAGCCGGTCCAAGGCTGCGGCCACGCCCGGATAGAGCTGCGTCCGGAGGCAGATATTCTCGCCGTAATGAACCATGAACTGACGAAACAGCTCGTCGAGACGGGCAGGCGTCAGCTCCTTGCCGGCGGCCTCGAAGCCGCGCTCGATCAGAGCCCGTGCACCGGCGCCAATCATGTCGCGCGCCTTGCCGACCGGAAGGGGGGCGAGCCCCTCCCGCTCAAGGATCACGTTGAGAGTCCCGACGAGGTCGCCGGCCGTGTCTGCCAGGGTTCCATCGAGGTCGAAGACGGCGATGGGCGAGACGATGTGCGGGGTATCAATGGCCATGAAGGTCGGCTACCTGCTGGAGGCAAGGGAATCAAGCCTTGGAATGATATGGTGCCTATGGTTGATTCGATCTTACCGAATGGAGTGGTGAATGCGGCCCCTTGGTTCCGCTGCGTTGATTTTGGCAGTCCTGGCGCTGGGAGGCCTCTCCGGCCCCGCCTTGGCCGCATCTTATGATTTCGTGCCCGCGCCTCAGACCGACCTGAATAGGATTTATAGGATTGATCGGATCACCGGCGAGGTGAGCTCCTGCCAATATGGTCTCCAGGAAGGCACGGTCGGGGTCACCCTCTGCTACAGTGCAGGCGAGGGCGCCGGAGCCCAGCCCCCGGGGGAATATGGGCTTGTCGCCTCCCGTCACGAGCGGGAAGGGGGGGTATTTCGGGTCAATTACCGGACCGGACAGATGAGCATCTGCTACGTTTTCGACGAGCGGGTGGTCTGCACCCCCCAGATGACTCCGTCGCCCGCCGCATCGACGGCTGCACCGACGGCCGCCACGCCGAGCGTCAGCTCGGGTATGGGGGCATCGCCGCAGCGTCCCTGAGGCGTTGGCGCATCAAAGATCCGCCGCATAAGGGATTGAGCGCCGAATCGATCCCAAGTGGATTTGCGCTTTTGGGATCGATGCTCTCGGCGAGGAATTCTGCGACCGACCAAAGGTGAAACGTTCTTTCTTCCAGCCGTCCTGACATGCTAGAGGCGAGCAGAACAGCTTTTCGCAAACCAGAGCGGACGCATTCTTAGAGGATTTCAGTGAGCGACAATCTCAAGCGCGCTGCAGCCGAGAGGGCTGCCGAGCTCGTCACGGATGGCATGAGGCTGGGCTTGGGCACCGGCTCGACTGCGGCGCATTTCGTTGCGGCCATCGGCGAGCGCGTTCGGAACGGGCTCAAGGTGGTGGGCGTCCCCACCTCCGAGGCGACCCGCGACCAGGCGCAGCGCGAGGGCATCCCCCTGTCGACCCTCGACGAGACCCGCGACCTGGACCTGACGGTCGACGGAGCCGACGAGCTCGACGACGATTTACGCCTCATCAAGGGCGGCGGCGGCGCTCTCCTGCGCGAGAAGATCGTCGCCTCCGCGAGCCAGCGGATGATCGTCATTGCCGACGGATCCAAGCATGTCGCGAAGCTCGGCCGCTTTCCGCTCCCGATCGAGGTCGTGCCCTTCGGCCTCACGGCCACCGAGCGGGCCATTGCCAGGCTTCTGGACAGCCTGGGCATGAGCGGCGAACTCCATCTGCGGCATGCTCCCGACGGTGCGGCCTACGTCACGGACGGGGGCCATTTCATTCTCGATGCGCATCTCGGGCGCATCGACAAGCCGAACGTGCTCGCCTCGACGCTCAACAACATTCCCGGCGTCGTGGAGCACGGTCTCTTCATGGGCCTTGCCACTGGGGCGATTCTCGCAACGGGCGACAGGCTTGTCGAACTCGGTCAGCTCTGACCTTAAAGCTATGACGATTGGAGCCACTTCTATGATCCGCAACGCCTCCCGCCTGGCCGCGACCTCGGTCGCATTGTTCATGCTCGCGAGCCCGGCTTTCGCCCAGCAGGCGCAGCAGCCCAGCGCCAGCCACCTTGCCGCTGGCCGCGACGTCGCCATCAGCTCCGGGATGACGGGCGCCTTCGATGCCATGACCGGCCCGCTGCTCAACCAGCTTCAGCAGATGAACGTGACCCGACCGGAGATCCGGCAGGATCTGGATCAGGTCGTGGCCATCCTCCGGCCCGAGGTCGACCAGAAGAAGCAGGAGATGATCGACAGCACCGCTCGGATCTTCACGACGCGGATGACCGAGGCCGAGCTGAAGGAGGTTGCGGCCTTCTACAAGTCTCCGGTCGGCCAGAAATACGTGCTGATCCAGCCCGGTGTCCTCGACGACGTGGTCCGCGATCTCTCCATCTGGTCGCAGCGGACCTCGGAGTTCATCATGGACCGCGCCCGCCAGGAAATGAGCAAGCGCGGGCACCAGCTGAACTGAGATCAATCGTTCTTCCGACATGAAAAAGGCCCGGTTTCCCGGGCCTTTCTTTTTGAGGGTCAGTCCTCGACCGCCTTGAAGCGTCCCAGGCCTTTCAGGAAGAAGGGCAGGATCAGGGCGATCACCGCGATGCCAAGCAGCGTTGCCGAGATCGGGCTCTGCAACAGCACCATCGGGTCGCCCAGACTGA
>NZ_VOSK01000328.1 GCF_009296175.1 Microvirga tunisiensis
GAGAGAAAAGAGAAAACCCGGCCCATGAGACACCTGTCGCAGACGATGAGGTGCTCGATAAGGAATCACGACGGGTGTCGGTCAGGCAAGCGCGGCCGATCAGCCCAAAAATGTGGGTAATTGAAAGCCGGCGAAGCCCATAGCGCTGCAACTCAGCGTCGCTGAGAATCCGCTCAGGGCTCCGGCGTGAACGCGGCCTCAGCGGGTTGTCCTTGCTCATTGAGGCACCTCCCTCGCAGGTGAATACCGTCTTCTTAGGTTCTCGATGCTCCAGTTCAATGAGCGCAACCCGATTGATGATCGGCTCGGAGCTGAATTAAGCTGAAAGCACCTATCGAAACAATGTACCTTAAAGAGGTGGTGCCGTGACTTCGGCGAGTACAGTTTCAACTGCTGCGGTGCCTGAGTTAACCAGGAGTCTCCAAATCGGGCTCTGACTGCGTGCTAACAACTGACTGTGCTACCAAAGCTATAGCGCCTCAGGGTTGAAATATGGCAATCTGGTGGCAAGTTCCGCCGGACAAGGAAGTTTCATGATGCGTTGGGTTCTTCTGGTGATCGCCTTCTTCACCATGGCGGAACCGGCGGTTGCCCAGCGCCGCCCTCCTGGATACCAGCAAGCCGAGCAGAGCTTCTCGCTGCTGACCGTTGATGAGCGGATCAAGCTTCAGGTCCTGCTGACGGCCAACGGCTACTGGCCGGCCGTTCCGAACGTGAACTTCAGCAACCGGCTCTTCGAGGCCATTGCGAACTACCAGCGGGATTACGGGCGTATCCCGAACGGGGCCGTTGATGCGGACCTGTTCGGGCAGGTGCTCAATAGCGCGATGCCTCTTTTGCAGACGTGGAATTTCCGCGCCATCCCCCATCCCAGCCGTGGCCATCCGATCTGGGTGCCGCTTGGGCTCGGACTGGTTGCCAAGAGAGACGAGAACGGCATTGCCTGGTCAGACCCCCAGGGCAGGGCATCCCTGGCCTATTCGTATTTCGGCGGCACGACGCTCGTCGCGAACTACCAGAGCGTCCTCGAAAAGGTTCTATCCGAGGGCGGCAGGGTTCACTACAAGATCCTGAAGTCGGACTTCTTCGTTGTCTCGATGTCGACGGCCAATGGCGTCGACTCCTATATCCGGTTTCATGAGGATGGCCGTGGGGTGCTGGGCTTCTTCCTGTTCTGGAAGGGCAGTGAAACCCAACTTCATATGGAGCGGGTGGCAACCCTTATCTCCGGGTCTTTCTGGGCAACCATGACGGGGGCTCCCTTCACCGAGGCTCCGACAATGACCCCACCTCAGGAGACGGTCGCGGTCGCTCGTCCGCCAGAGTCCAAAGCTCCTGAGCCAACTCCGAAGTCGGAACCTGACGAAAAGGGTCCATCTTCCGGTACCGGCTTCTTCGTGTCCCGAGAGGGGTATGTGCTGACGAATGCCCATGTCGTGGATCGCTGCTCATCCATCGATGTGAAGGCTGATAACGGTGATGTAGTCTCCGGGAGAGTACTGGCCAAGGATACTACAAATGACCTCGCTCTCCTTAGAACGTCTTTAAGGCCCAGCAAGATAGCAGGTATTCGGTTGGGTATCCGGCTCGGCGAAGGAGTAGCCGCATTTGGCTTTCCCCTGACCACTCTTCTGTCCAGTTCGGGCAACTTCACTCTTGGCAATGTCACGGCGCTTTCCGGGCTCAAGGATGACAGCCGATACCTCCAGGTCTCCGCCCCGGTGCAGCCAGGGAACTCGGGTGGTCCGCTCTTTGATCAGAACGGCAATGTTGTGGGTGTCGTCTCGGCCAAACTCAACGCGCTCAATGTGATGGTCGCAACGAACGGCGACATTCCTCAGAACGTCAACTTCGCCATCAAGGGATCATTGGCAGTCAGCTTCCTGGAGAGCAATCAGGTCGCCATTGAGCAGGGTGCAGCGAGCCAGGTCATGGCCCCAGCCGATCTCGCCGATCAGGCCAAGCAGGTGAGTGTGCTAATACGGTGCGAATGATCGGGGCAGAGGATCAGCTGATCCACTCGTGACAATTCAAAGATGCCATCCGGAGAAATCAGCTTGCGTTCCGCTATAGTTGCTCTTGCCTTGATCATTTTGACATCGCCGGTGATGGCTCAGTCCCTCTCGGGCCAAGCCGATGTTATCGACGTGGACACCATTGCCATCCGAGGCGAGAAAACCCGCATCCGCCTTTATGGCGTTGACGGCCCGGAAAGCCAGCAGACCTGCAATGACGCTTCTGGAGCTCGGTATCTCTGCGGCTCAAAAGCAGCCGATGCGCTTGCGTCGATCATCGGGCGAAACGGACGGGTGAGTTGCAAGGAGCAGGACCGGGATCGTTACGGCCGCATCGTCGTCACCTGCGAGGCCAATGGACGAGATATCGCCGGTGAGCTGATCCGACAGGGCTGGGCGGTCGAATACACTCAGTATTCCGACGGCCGCTATTCCGACGAGGAGGAGGAAGCCCAACGCGCCAAGCGCGGTCTATGGGCGGGCACCTTCGTCAAGCCGTGGGAGTGGCGCCGTGGCGAAAGGCTGCCCAACGAGGCCTCAACAGGTTCGGACCGCAAGTGCGCCATCAAAGGCAACATCTCCGGCGCGGAGCGGATCTACCATCTGCCCGGCAGCCGCAACTACGCCCGTACGACCATCGATGAATCCAAGGGCGAGCGCTGGTTCTGCTCTGAGGACGAGGCAAAAGCCGCCGGCTGGCGGGCACCAAGAGGGTAGGGGAGAATTCAATGCTGAGATCACTTGTCTTTGGGCTGGTGTTGGCAGGAAGCCAACTCGGATCCGCTCTCGCCTTCGATCAACCTGGCTCGTCGCCTCTTCTCGACAGGCTGGGGAACCTGCGACCCTTCCAAGTCGCCCAAGCCAGATCCTGCAAGGCAGCCAGCACATGCCGAGAAGCTGTTCAGATGTGGTGCGGTGGCTACCGCCGAGCTGATGGCGACAGTGACGGGATCCCTTGCGAGAACGTCTGTAGTTCACGCTCGGAGGTCGAGAGGATCAAAAGCGAAATCGGCTGCTAGAGCCTATCCCAGTTCAGACTGTTGCGCTCGTAGGAGCCGACCAAGGGGAGACGCCCGCTATGGGATGGCCTGAACCCGAATGGGGCGGATTGGTCAGCGCGGTCGCCAGCGGATTGAGATTCATCAAACAAGAGGCTAGGGCCCCTTCCGAAGCGGATGACCTTCAGAAGCCGAACGGAAAATTGTGCTTTGAGGCTTTCGCGGTGTTGGGAAAATTTGCTTCAATGAAGATTCTGGTCGAAAGTGCAGAGGACTGAGGTGCGTCCGGAGGCGTGATTGAGTCTATTTCCGAAATGGCGCGGCGTGCTTGAACTGCCGCCGCTTCCCGAGCGGAAAAAACGGATCGGGAGCAATATAGTCATCCAACGGGTCTTTGGCGGCGCGACCTGCAAAGCGAAAATCGCTGACTCCCAACTTCCAGGGCATGATCTCGTCACGACGGACCTTGCGGCGCCATACTCCGAGATCTTGCTGAGGCGGAAAGGCGCACGCCGCGTCGCGGCGTCAATGCCGGTCGTCGTTTCGCCGGACATCGAAGACTTCGAAGCCATACCGGAGCGGTTCTCCTTGGAATGGGACGCGTTGGGCCACCTCCAGGCATATGCGGACAGTCCGGAGGCAGTCCTCCAGGCATGGACAAACAAATTCGACTTCCGTACGGAAGACGATGCAGCCGGGTTGCCGGGCCTTCGGGCCCCCCAGATCGGCGCACTGCACGCCATCTCCGCCCATTTCGCAGTCGGCTCGGCGTTTGAGGCAGCCACCGTGGTTCTTCCAACGGGAACCGGCAAGACCGAGACCATGCTCGCGACGCAGGTCTACAGGCGGCTGCCGCGGACTCTCGTGCTGGTACCAAGCGACACGCTGCGTAGCCAGATCGCAGGGAAGTTCATCTCCCTTGGAGTGCTGCCGGCAGCTGGGGTGGTGCCAAAGGAGATTGCTCGTCCGCGCGTGGCGGTTATTACCGGTGGGATCAAAACCGCCGACGAGGCGCAAGAGCTAATCGAGAGCGCAAACGTCATCATCGCGCTTCCCAACGCCCTGCAAGCTTCGGACGAGGCTGCCGTCACCTGCCTCGCGGATGCATGCTCTGATCTCATCGTCGACGAAGCCCATCATATCACGGCTGCAACGTGGTCTGCGGTCCGTGAGCGCTTTGCGAGCAAGCGCATCATCCAGTTTACGGCAACGCCCTTCCGGAGGGATGGCAAGCGCATCGACGGCAAGATAATCTTCAACTACAAGCTGGGCGACGCACAAGCGGCGGATTACTACCGCCCGATCAACTTGCGGACCGTCGAAGAGTACGGCGACCAGGACGTTCGTGACCACGCCATCGCCGCGGAAGCAATCGCGGCACTCAAACACGACCGGGATGAATTAGGCCTGGATCACCTGCTGATGGCTCGAACGCGAACCAAGGAGCGTGCCGAAAGAGTTGCCGCCATCTACGCCCGATTGTCTCCCGAACTAAGGCCAGTCCTGGTCTACTCGGGGCCTGGTCGGGCGCTGGCCAACAAGGAGGCCCTTGCTCGGCTTCTTGACCGGGGCCCGGATGGATCTCGCATTGTCGTCTGCGTTGACATGCTGGGCGAAGGATACGACCTGCCGAACCTCAAGGTGGCCGCGCTTCATGATACCCATAAATCCCTTGCGGTCACGCTCCAGTTTATCGGCCGCTTCACCCGCAAGGGTGCTACCGGCACTATTGGCGAGGCGACGGTGGTCACCAACGTCGCTGATCCGGATGCGGAGGCGAAGCTGGCCAGCCTTTACGCGGAAGGCGCAGATTGGGATCAACTCATCAAACGCCTCAGTGAAGAGCAAGTCGACAGGGAGTTAAGGCTTCAGGACGTCGTCTTTGGCTTGAAGGCCGCCGGAGATCTGCACGCGCAGCTCTCGCTTTGGAACCTGCGCCCGGCATTGTCAGCTCAGATCTTTCGGACAACATGCCAGGACTGGTCTCCACTCGAATATCAGTCAGTATTACCCACTGGCGCTGAGAGCTGGTTTGCTTACGACGAAAAGGACAACGTCCTCGTGGCTGTAGTATGCCGATCCGAGGAGGTGAATTGGGGCAATTACCAGAACGTCCTTGATACCATTTACGATCTGCTCATCATCCGGTGGGACAAGGCCGCTGGTGCGCTCTGGCTGTATGCGAGCGACTACAATGCCCTTCGGTCGGAGCGAATGGCCCGGGCGGTCACTGACGAGGCGACTGAGCTCGTGTCAGGGATGCCGATCTTCAACATCCTCAACAACGTGGAACTGCCTTTGGTCAAGAGCCTAGGCTCGTCGAGGATCGGTGCGATCAGCTTCACTTCGTACTTCGGACCCAATGTGACGGAGGGGCTTGCAAGCATCGAAAAAGCGGAGTCATCCCTGAACAACATCGCGTGCCTTGGGTATGAAGGCGGCGAACGTGTCCTCTGGGGCGGCACGCAACGCCGTGGCAAAGTTTGGCAGCAGAAGTCCGGGACCGTTGCGGACTGGATAAACTGGACCTCCGCAACTTGGGCGAAGGTGTGCTCGGAAGACGAGCTTGAGAGCAACATCACAAGGGGCTTTCTTCGACCGGAGAGGATCTCGCGGCCACATGTCTCCCATCCAATCTCCGCTCAATGGGGTGAGCAAGCTCAGATGCGGTTCAACGACCGGCAATTTGTCATCTTCGGCGATCAGGAGGTGCCGCTGTTCGCCGTCAACCTTGATGTTGCCGGGGTTGAGCCCAATGACTCGATTGTCATCAAGATCGTCAGCGACGGCCCGTCCTCCGAATACCGACTTTCGATTTCCGAGAGCCTGCCCGGGGGATATCGCCATGAGCGCGTGTCGGGGCCGGCGGTCAGCTTCAGAAAAGGCAATGACCCCGCGGTTCCTCTGGAAGAATATCTCCAGAAGGATCCCTTTATCATCCGTTATGCAGACGGCACCTACTCATACAACTGCTATCACATCCCGGCTAACCTTAACGCCGGGCGCTATGAGAGGGAGAAGCTCGAATCCTGGAACTGGAACGGCGTGCCACTCAACAAAGAATCGATGCACAAGTCACAGGACAAGGCCACCATCCAGTATCGCACCTATGAACATTTGGAGGCGGGGTACGATGTTGTGTTCAACGATGACGGATGCGGCGAGGCGGCCGATCTCATTTGCCTGAAGGATCAGGATGACGAAACCATCCGGTTGTGCCTCGTCCACTGCAAGGGAGCGCACGAGGGCCGGATCTCCCAGGACATAAGGAATTTCTATACAGTCTGTGGGCAGGCCCAGAAGAGCATCACGGCCAAGCACGTGGGGTTGCCGACCTTGTACCAAGACCTCAAACGGCGTCAGGAGTCTTGGGTTCGCGACGGCAAGTCACGTTTCCTGAAGGGTGACATGAAGAAACTTTCGTACTTCAAGGAAAAGGCACGCCGCGCAAAGCTGGAATTCGAGGTCGTTCTTGTGCAACCAGGCGCTTCGATCCGCCTTTCAATTACCCACATTTTTGGGCTGATCGGCCGCGCTTGCCTGACCGACACCCGTCGTGATTCCTTATCGAGCACCTCATCGTCTGCGACAGGTGTCTCATGGGCCGGGTTTTCTCTTTTCTCTC
>NZ_VOSK01000329.1 GCF_009296175.1 Microvirga tunisiensis
CGAGACCAGCTCGCGCAGGGCTGTCGAGGACAGCGGCTTGTTGGAACGATCAGGCGAGGTCATGCCGGGATTGAATCATGAATGCCCGAAGGGAGGAATCCCTCGCCCCCTAAAATGCCCCAGTTACCCCGAAAGCCACGTCTGCGCCCCCAAGCTAACTTGTTGATCTAAGAAGCTATAGCTTAGCCGAGAGAAGCGAAGCAAGGTTTGGCTACGACGAAGGGTGAGGCATAGCGGCACTCTGCAAAGCGGCATCCGCTCAGATCAAGAACGGTGTGTCGAGTGAGCCGTTCTGGGGTCGCTTCCACGGGCCTTGATAGCACTGAAGGGCTCCAGAAGCCCTTGTTTTAGGCCATTTTGGCAGGCCTGTGGGAAGTCCTTCCTTTCCCGGCTGGTTAACAAAATGGCTTGAGATACGTTTGCAAACGATCAGTTGCTCGCAACAAGCGAAAGTGTACAAAGGGCATGAAAGCCGTCTCGGAAAATCTTAATGGCCCCTCCCCTCTCGAAAGCTCGCCTCATTGGCTACGCCCGCGTGTCTACTGAGGATCAGGCGCACGATGCTCAGCTCGATGAACTGCGCGCTGCCGGCTGCGCCGAGATCCACCAGGAGCACGGATCCGGCGCAAGTCGGGCCCGGCCGGTGCTGACGCGGCTCATCCGGGAGATCAAGCCGGGTGAGGTCCTGGTCGTGGTACGTCTGGACCGCCTGGCGCGTTCAGTGAGCCATCTTCTTGAGGTGATCGAAACCTTAGAGGCCAGGAACGCGCATTTCCGGTCCCTGCGCGACCCCATCGACACTTCGACCCCACAAGGTATATTTTCCTTGCAGGTGCTCGGCGCTGTCGCTCAGCTTGAGCGCTCCCTCATCTCGGAGCGGACGCGGGCCGGCATCAAGGCGGCAAAGGCGCGAGGCAAGAAGCCGGGCAATCCGGGGATGCGCGAGCGTCGGCCAGAGGCCATCCGCAAGATCGCCCTCGCCCGCGAGAAGGTCTATCTCGATGAGCTGATTGCCAGCGCAGATCGCTGGATGCCGACAGTTCGCCGCATGCGTCCGCAGCATCCTTGGGAAGACGTTGTTCGCGTACTCGGCAACAGCGGGCAAACGTGGACCGTGGCCCGGCTGCGGCGCGCGGTCGGCAAGCTTGTGGCGCAGCACATGACGGATCCTGCCCTCCTCCAGCCTGCTCCACGCAAGAACCCGGAGGATCGGCTCATGACGCTGATTGCCGGCATCGCCATGACCGACCCAAGCCTCTCATTGCGGGAGATCGGAGCACAGCTCAAACGCATGCGGGAGCGGACCCCTCGCGGCGCCCTGAAATGGTCAGCTTCGTCAGTGAAAAAGCAACTTGAACTGGCGAAGAAGCACGGCCTTGCGCTCCCGCCAGACGCTCACGACGAGCGCTGACATCTTCCAAGACGCCATGGATCTGCATCAGCCGATTAAGTCAGCCTGTTGCGATGGCGGTCATTGGGTAGGCGAAGATGGCCAAGGCTGCGCGGTCGAAGGGATAAATAGTTAAACCCCTTCACTCTTCTGGAGGGGTTTTCCTTGGACCTCATTGGCGTAACGTGATCGTCGGTCTCTCCCGGTTTCGTCCGCTGGACTGCCGCGATCTCGAGGCCTCGACGCCGGCCGATCCAGGAGGCTCCGCGAGCCCCGATCGTGCCGGCGTCGCCAGTCCTCACTTAAGCGGCCTTTAGACTTAAGCGGCCTTTAGCATGAAGTCGACGTGAACAGCGTCGTAGGGGAAGACGACGAGCCCTTCGTCCGTTCGATCGATGACGCCGGCCTCCAGAAGCGCATGAACATCCCCGTGCACGGCCTTCACGTCACGGTCGACGCGGCGGGCAATCTCGCGGATTGTCAGGGGGCCCTGCCCTGTCATGATCTTGAGGATTTCCCAGCGCTTCTTCGTCAGCGTCTGCCAGAGGAGTTCGACGGAAGCGAACGAGATATGCGCGCCCTGGGCCTCGCCCCCGAAGGCGGCTAGCGCGCGCTGGGTCACGTCCTCACGGGATGCGACAGAAAGGGTCACTGTGGTCATTCAGGCCTCCATTGGTCGACATCGCGCCAGAAGTCCGCGAGCAGCTGGGCCGGATTCGTGAAGCGGTAGCCCGTCTCGATCGTACCAACGTGCTTGTGATCGCCCTTCCCGGCCTCATTATCGTAGCGGAGCACGCAGGTGCCCTTCACGACATAGGCTAGCGCGTACTTATACTCGTGCTCCGACCCACGCACCGGATGCGGGACCCGCCAGACCCGAAGCTCGACGAATGCGTCGTCCGCAGTCTGGTGGCGCTCACGGAGCAGGAGTTCGGCCTTCATGTTGGAGTTTATGCCAACACGAAGAGGTGTTGTCAAACACTCCAACGCTTGAGGACAGCATTTGTGCCGTGTGGAGGTCTGCCTAGGGAAAACGATGCCGCTTGAGGTAGCCCGTCTTTGCTTCCGGTGCAGCCAAGCCTCAAGAACCTCGACCGCTCTGCTCTCGCTCTCGTAGAGTTCGATCTTGCGTTGTCGTGCAGTACCGATGCGCTCCCACTCACGGATCAGGGCCACATCACCGAATAGGCTCGCGTCAATTGATAGGACGTAAGACCAAGCTATTTTGGCATTCGGGTCGACGCGGTTAAGCACCAGATATCGGATCTTGTCGTTAGGCATGCTCCAGTGCCGCGTCTGTGCGCGATGACAGCCAATTTAAAATAGAGAATCGATCAACGAAGAACAGCTTCAGGACGGTGATAGATGTTCGGCGAGAAATGGGGCCCCGTCTGGAAATGCGCCGCCTTAAACCTAAGACAAGGGCGAGAGACAACTGAGTATTCGTGGAAGCGCACATCTGGATCTGTCGAGCGCTTATAGCCAATCGATCTACATTTCAGATGATCTCCGACTTTTTCAATCAAACCTGCGCCTAAAGCCGGCTACGAAAGGGCAGGGTCGCTTTGCCTTCGCGGCGGGGCAGGCAGATATGGACCAGCACGCGTGGAAGTATTTCCTGAGATCACCTCAGGGCCGATCTTCCACGACGTCCGTGAGGTCGGCTCCGTTGAGGCGAACGCTCTCACCCCGCAATTGGTCAATCTCATGGTGGAGAAGCGCTGCCGGATGGCGTGCTCGCTCCCGCAGATCTCAGCGCCCAGGGGCTGAGATCTGCTTTAGAACTAAAGCCGGACGGAACGGGATTCCGCGGCTGGACCCTATGCCAATCAGTTCACAAATCGATTCAGCAGGCAACCGGCTACTACGATGAGCAGGGGCATGCTCAAAGCAAATCTGCCAGAAGTGATCGTTATCTGTCGGAAAGCTGGTCTCAATCAATAGAGAGCCAAGTTTGTAGCTGCAAACGAGATCTAATAGCGCGGAGGTAAGTGCCAGCGAAGCCGCAATGAGGGGCAAGCCCCCGAAGAGTCCGGACAGCTTTGGCCTAGCGCAGTTCCAAGTTTGTAGCTGCAAACCGGCAACAGGGGCACCGATCATACGTCGATTGAGCGGGGAGGGTGGTTCCTAGAGGTCAAGCACTCACTGGTTTGTAGCTGCAAACCAAGTGCCACCTGCTGTAAGTCCACCCCTCGTCGTCAAGCAACAAAGTCGCGACATTCGTCGCGCTGATCGATATCCAGCCCGCTAATGACATTTCATCTGTTGGCCGCTCGGAGAGTGCCTAAGCTGCAACCCTCTCGGCTAGCCGAGAAAAATTTGTTTGCAGCTACAAACCGCCTATTCGTCAACAACCCTGGCATGGAATGACCCAAAGATAAAAAATCCTCAGCCAGCCCGCTAATGTTAACAAATCGGAAAGGATTTCAGGGCCAACTACGGAAACAGCCAACTTTTTGGCCCGTTTCCGTATCCGTGAGGAATGCCATGGCTCTGGCGCAACAGAAAACCGAGGTACCCGTCGACGAGTCCCAATGGGTGGATGAACTGATTGGTATTCATGCGAGGGATCTCTCCAAACAACTGCAGTCCCAACGCCTAGCTCTCTATCCGCCGCTCGCTCGTAAAACACTTCGCAAGTTCACATCTGGTGAGGCTGCCAAGATCCTCGGTGTTGCGGATGCTTACCTGCGTCAGCTCTCCCTGGAAGGGAAGGGACCCCAAACCGAGATGCTGCCGAATGGAAGGAGGCAGTATAGCTTGGAAGACCTCCACGCACTTCGGCAGTACCTTGATGAGACGGGCAAGTCCGACCGGCGTTATATGAAGCACCGAACCGGGAGAGAGCATCTGCAGGTCATTTCCTGCGTAAATTTCAAGGGTGGAAGCGGAAAGACCACCACCTCTGCTCATCTTGCTCAATATCTTGCCCTGCAGGGTTATCGGGTTTTGGCTATCGATCTCGACCCTCAGGCAAGCCTCTCGGCACTCCATGGCATTCAGCCAGAATTCGACGTGGATCCAAATCATACCCTTTACGGATCGATCCGCTACGATGGGGAACAGCGACATCCGGAGGAGATCATCCGGAAAACCTACTTCCCTGGCCTCGATATTATCCCGGCTAATCTTGAGCTCATGGAGTTCGAGCACGAGACGCCTAAGGCGTTAATGGACCGGCAAAATCCTTCAACGCCCTTCTTCAAGCGCATCGGAATGAGCCTCAAGGCCGTGGAGGAGAACTATGACGTCGTCGTGATCGATTGCCCACCGCAACTTGGGTTCCTCACGCTTGCGGCGCTCAGCGCCTCCACGTCGATGGTCGTTACTGTTCATCCCCAGATGCTCGACGTCATGTCGATGTGCCAATTCCTCACGATGGCCTCCGAAATGCTTCGCGTCGTCCGGGAAAACGGCGGCAGCATGAAGTACGATTTTACCCGCTACCTGATCACTCGTTTCGAGCCAGGCGACGGGCCTCAGAGCCAAATGGTCGATTTTATGCGTACGATGTTCGGACAGCACGTTCTGACGAACGCTATGCTAAAGAGCACCGCGATTTCCGACGCTGGTCTGACGAAGCAGACCATCTATGAGGTGTCACGAGAACAGTTCACGAAATCTACGTTCGATCGCGCAATCGATGCGATGAACAATGTGAACAGCGAGATTGAAGCACTAATCAAACAGGCTTGGGGGAGGATCTAATGGCACGTGACTTGCAGGCGATTTTGAAAGCCAACCTCGAACAAACTGACGAGGTGGAAACCCCCAAGACAATCGTCCAAATGCCAAAGCAACCGCAGCCGAACGTTGACGACAAGCGTTCCAGGTTCGCTGCTATGATGTCTGAAGGCCGCGCTCCTGTGGGAGCGATGGGAGTTGCCCTTGAGAACATGAAGGGGCAATCAGAGGCCGAGATTTCAGCTCTCAAAGCTCAGATCGAATCTGGCCACACCGTTGTTGAGATCGAAACTGACAAAATCGACAGATCCTTTGTAACTGACCGAATGGACGGATCCGATGACGCCCTGGCTAGTCTGAAAGAGCAAATCAAGAACCAGGGCCAGATTGTCCCCATCCTTGTGCGACCTCACCCAGAGATCGCGGGGCGATACCAGATTGCATTCGGTCATCGCCGCGTTGCCGCCGCGGCAGCCTTGGGCATCAAAGTCAGAGCCGTCATTAAAGATTTGAGCGATGAAGATCTGGTTATCGCCCAAGGACAGGAGAACAACGAGCGTCTAGATCTGTCCTACATCGAGCGGGCACGGTTTGCGGCGACACTCGAAGAGCGCAAATTCACACGCGCGACGATTATGGCAGCTCTTTCAGTTAGAAAGGGTGATCTATCTTCACTCATTTCTATCGCAACCAAGATCCCCGCAGATATCATTAGTGCGATCGGGCGAGCACCAAGCATTGGACGACCGAGGTGGTTGGACTTCCTTGCGCTTGTTCTCGAGGCTAATGGCGTCGGCCGAGCCCGTGAAATCATCAAGAAACCGGACTTTGTGAAACTCGAATCCGACGAAAGATTCCAGACACTATTTACAAAGCTGTCAAAGAGGGAGCGGGTAGCTCCGGAGAATTTGGCCTCGGAGTTCAGCTTCTGGAAAGACCCGGACGGGCGTCGTCTCGCAAAAGTCAATGATACAGAGACGAAGTACACGCTGCAGATCGATAAAAGCATCGATCCGGAGTTTGGTTCATTCGTCTTCTCAAAGCTGGACGACCTCTACGCAACTTACAAAGCTAACAAGCAGTGATGCCGTGGGGCAGGACCTAGGTTCTGCCCCCTCTGCGTTGCGCCCGTCCTCAAACGTCATTCTTTCATTGCGAAATGCGCTGATTTATCAGAATTGTGGAACAGATCCGAGCACCAGCAAGTGCTCACCAATCCAACGGGAGGCACCAAAAGGAGGGCACCGCAGTGATGTCAATCATGTCCGGCGAGCCGTACAAAGATGGGTACTGCATTCAACTGATCGTTTGAAGACGTCTCTCAAGCTATTTCGTTAACCAGCAGGGGAGGGGAGGGCTTCCCTCAGGCCTGCTAAAATGGCTTAAAAACAAGGACTTTGGCAGTTTAGCCGTAACATTGGCAAAAGTCCGGGCTGAGCTGGCGGGTCGGGGTTCCGGCGCAGCGACAATTCTGATTCAATCCCCTGCATGTCACCGGCCCCGGATCTTGATGGCCTGTCGAACGCCGATCTGAAGCGGTTGGTGCTGGAGCTGTTGGG
>NZ_VOSK01000032.1 GCF_009296175.1 Microvirga tunisiensis
TGCCGGGAGGGCCGACGAGCAGCACGCCGCGGGGAATGCGGCCGCCCAGGCGCTGGAACTTCTGCGGGTCGCGCAGGAACTCCACCACCTCCTGCAGGTCTTCCTTGGCCTCGTCGATGCCGGCCACGTCGTCGAAGGTGACACGGCCATGCGCCTCCGTCAGCAGCTTCGCCTTGGATTTGCCAAAGCCCATGGCCCGGCCGGCGCCGCTCTGCATCTGGCGCGACAGAAACACCCAGGCGCCGATGAAGAGCGCGATGGGCAGGATGTTCATGAGGACCGCGATGAACCAGGGGGTCGAATCCGACTGCGGACGGGCCGTGATCTGCACGCCCTTCTGCTGCAGCTTCGTGACCAGCATGGGATCGCTCGGCGAATAGGTCGTGAAGGTGCGACCGTCCGTATAGGTGCCGCTGATCTCCGGTCCGGAGATGACCACGCTGGTGATGCGCCCGGCATCGGCCTCGCTGAGGAGCTGGCTGTAAGCGATATCGCTGCCGCCGCCCCGTTGGCCTGGGCTCTGGAAAAGGGTCACGAGCGCCAGCACCAGGAGGAAGATGACGACCCACAAGGCGAAGTTGCGGAAATTTGAATTCATCGGATCAGGTTCTGCCCCAAAGGGAGATGAAGCGCGAGGAGATCTCCCCGTGCGGTTAAACTCAATGTAGGCACACCGTCCCGCCTTGCCAAGGGAATGCGGCGCCCATGCGGCGCGATCCAATAACGTTGGCTAAGAGATTTGGCTAACGGCCCCGGCGGCGTGGCGGTTCCGGGCCAACGGATACTCGTCCGGAGCGCTCCAGCCGGACGAGCGCACCGGCGATGGTGAGGCGTAACGCCTCGCCTGCCCTGGCGGCCTCCCGCAGGCGCTCCGTGCAGGCTTCGAGACGTCGGAGGCGGCTGTTTTCGAGCCCTGTCCTGGCCACGGCCTGCTCCAGCACCCGCAGGGCAATTTCGAAAGGCTCGTTTGCAAGGATGCCGGCCTGGAACGAGAGATTGCCGCCCTCGAGAACGGGTTCGGCACGTTCCAGCGCTTCCCGCGCCTTGTGGTCGAGGGCCTCGTCGGCCTGGGCGGCACGCTCGGCGAAGCGCGCCAGGCGCTCGGCATCGAGCCCTTCCGCGGCCAGGAGCGGCATGAGCTTGCGCCAGCGGACGCGGGCATAGGCTTCGTCGCTGTTGGACGGATCGCTGACGAAGCGCCAGCCCTGACCCTGGCACAGATCGAGAAGAATCGACTTCGGCCGATCGAGCAGCGGCCTCGCATGCAGGATGCCGCGCTTGTCCGCCTCCCGGCGCATGCCTGCGAGCCCGGAGAGGCCCGAGCCCCGGGCAAGGCGCATCATCACCGTCTCGGCCTGATCGTCGAGGGTATGGGCGGTGACCAAATGCGACGCGCCTGCGTTGCCGGCATAATCGACGAGAAGCCGGTAGCGCGCCTCGCGCGCGGCCTCCTGGATGCCGGTTCGTGGCTTGTCCCCCGTCCAGGCCAGAATCCGATGCGGCAGGCCGAGAGCGGCGGCCTCCCGCGCGACGAGGGCGGCCTCCTCGGCGGCTTCGGGCCGCAGGCCATGGTCAACGGTGGCAATATGAACGGGAGGTCGCGACCCGACGGCGCGCCAGCGGGCGAGGAGATGCATCAGGGCCATCGAATCCGGCCCGCCCGAGACGGCGGCGACGATGCCCGAGGCTTGGTTCAAGGTTTCGAAAAGGTGCCCCAGCCTTTCATCCGAGAGCACATCGTCGGGAGGCGGAGGGGTGGCCATTGCTTGGCTCTTTATAAAATTCGTCAGCAGCTCAGCTGCACTTGATGCGCTTCTGCTCGCGGTCGGATGCCTGGCGAACGGGGGCCGAGGCCTGGGGATACTTGCGGTCGAGTTCGGCAAGGACCGCGCAGGCGCGATCCTTGGCGCCGAGACCGTTCAGCGAGATACCGAGCCGCAGCAGGGCATCGGGCGCCTTGGCGGTATCGGGATGCTCGGCCGAGACGTTCAGGAACTGCTCCGCGGCCTCGCGATAGCGGCTGCGCTGGAGATAGGTCTCGCCCAGCCAGAAGGTCGCCTCGGGCACCAGCTTGTCGCGGGGATTGGACTGGAGGAAGCGGCGAAAGCCCATCTCGGCCTGATCGTACTGCTTCTGGCTGAAAGAGGCATAGGCGGCGTCGAAATCGGACCGGGGATTGCCGACGCTCGTCGCCGCGACGCTCGGGCCCGGGCGCTCGGCCATGGCGCCTTGCGGCAGAGCAGCCATGCGATCATGCCCGCCACCATCCATCGGAGCACCGTCGAGGTCGTCCTGCTCATCCTGCTCGATCAGATCACCGATCCCCGCGAGCTGCCCGCCGGGCAGCGGCATGGGACGGTTCGCGTCCGCCGCCAGAGGTGCCGACGGCGCCGTGGTGCCGAGCGGCCGAGGAGCGCCGGGAGCATCCGGCGCTTCGGAGGGGTCGAAGAGGTCGCTGCGGCGCTGCGGCTGGGCCGGCGCGGACTGGGCCGGCGGCTGCGCGGGGCGCGAGGGCGTGGTCGTGGGCGACGACGGCCGGGAGCCCCCGCGGCCCTCCTGGAAGCGGAACTCCACGTCCTCCTGGAACTTGCGAAGCTGCTCCTTGAGCTGGCGGTTCTCATACTGAAGCTGCTCCATCTGGCCGGAGATCTGCCGAAACTGGCTCTCGAGCCGGTTCAGGCGCACGATCGCATCGGCGGCATCCTGCGCGGCGGCAGGGGCAGCCAGAGATGCAGCCAGAGCCAGGGCAAAGGCGAAAAAGACAAACAGGCGTCGAAACATGCTGGGATACCGTGAAGGTCCTCGAATGAGGAGGCCGATAACACAAAAGCGCCGCCACGGCGAGAATGTGGCGGCGCTTTGCGATTTCACGAGGGCTTGAGCTCGAGCATCGGACCCAAAGTGGACCCACTTCTGGGGGCAAATCCGATGCTCTCCCTCTTGGCTGGCGCATCGTTCGGGCGGAAAACCGGATCCACTTTTCCTCACGACGGGCTAGGTGAGGCTTTATGCCCCGGCGCCGCCGCCGAGCACGGTGACCGCACGGCGGTTCTGCGACCAGCAGGAGATGTCGTTGCAGACCGCAACCGGACGTTCCTTGCCGTAGGACACGGTGCGGAAGCGGTTGCCCGGGATGCCGCGGGAGATCAGGTAATCTCGGACGATCTGCGCGCGACGGGCGGAGAGCGAGTAGTTGTACTCGCGGGTGCCGCGCTCGTCCGCATGGCCTTCGAGGATGAAGGTGTATTGCGGGTAACGCTGCAGCCACTGCGCCTGCTTGTCGAGGGTCGCAGCGGCCGTGGGGGTCAGGTCGGTCGAATCGGTTTCGAAGAACACACGGTCGCCCACATTGACGACGAAATCCTGGGCGCTGCCCGGGGTTGCTGCACCCCCGGCTCCGAAGCCTCCGGCCCCATCGGCCATACCATCTTTGTTGGAAGAACACGCCGCCGCCCCGAGGGCGAGGACAATAGCAGCGGCGAACTTGACGGCGCGCAGCGTCATCATTGGCAGTACTCCTTACACATACGTTTGCCGAACGTTGTGTCTTTCATATCGGGAGGATGGTTAAAGGAGGGTTCCGTCAACCGTGAGGACACACGCGGGATTAAGGTGAATTATGGCCAAGTTGAGGAAGTTGGGATTACGGTTAACCGGCAGTAAACGGCATCGTGCTGCGTCGTATATTCCTACCGCAAGGGAATGCAAATGAAGCTGGGCTGCTGCCGATTGTCGGTTTCAAGCGTTGAGAGGTCATGAATATCGTGACGACCCAGCCCGGAAGCCTCGGACATCCCTATCGCAAAGCCCTGGACGATCTCCGCCTGGAGAGGGGTTTCGCACGCATCGCCGACAGCGACCTGCGCCACGGCAACGCCGTTGCCCTGCTGCGGGACTCGCGGGAAAACTACCCGGCCTGGCTGGAGGCGATCCGGTCGGCGCAAACCGTCGTCCATTTCGAGAATTTCATCATTGCCGATGACGACACGGGCCGCCAATTCGCGGAAGCCCTGATGGAGCGGGCGCGCGCCGGTGTGCGGGTGCGGGTGCTCTACGACTGGCTCGGCTCGTCCATGCGCGCCCTGCCCCATTACTGGAGGCGGCTGCGCGAGGCGGGTGTCGAGGCCCGGGTCTTCAATCCGCCCCGGCTCACGGATCCATTTTGGGTTCGCCGCAACCATCGCAAGCTGATCACCGTCGATGGACGCATCGCCTTCGTGTCCGGACTTTGCATCTCCGACAGCTGGGTGGGCAAGAACGGCACGGAGCCGTGGCGGGACACTGGCCTGTCCCTGCAAGGACCGGTCGTCGCCGATCTCGATGCCACCTTTGCGGAAAGCTGGGTGCTCGCGGGCATGAAGGCGATCCCGAAATCCGAGCTGCCCAACGCCGACCTGATCCCACATGCCGGCTCTGTACCGGCGCGGGTCATCAGCGGCGAGCCCGGCATGTTCCGCACCTACCGGGTCGACCAGTTCATCGCCGCGACGGCCCAGCGCAATCTCTGGCTCACCGACGCCTATTTCGTCGCCACCACCTCCTATGTGCAGGCCTTGGGCGAAGCGGCGCGTGACGGGGTGGACGTGCGCATCCTCGTTCCAGGGTCGAGCGACGTGCCTGCGCTGCAGCCGGTGGTGCGGGCCGGCTACCGCTCGCTGATCGAGGCCGGCATCAGGGTCTATGAGTGGAACGGCTCGATGCTCCACGCCAAGACTGCCGTGGCGGACGGACGCTGGGCCCGGGTCGGCTCCACCAATCTCAATATCGCGAGCTGGGCGACCAATTGGGAGCTCGACGTGGTGGTCGAGGATACGGGCTTCGCCGAGGCCATGGAGGCGATGTATCTGGAGGATCTCGCCAACGCGACCGAGATCGTTCCCGGCTGGCAATCCCGGCGCCGTCAGGCCAGAAACATGCGCTCGCGCCGCGGCCACCGCTTCGCGAAGGGCGGCGTCCGCAGGCTCGCGGCCGGCGCCCTGGCGCTGTCGAGCACGGTCGGCAAGGCGGTCGGCTCCCGCTCGCTGACGGCGACGGAGGCCAGCAGCATCGCCATTATCGGCTTCGCGGTCCTGGCCCTTGCCGCGCTGATCACGTTCTTCCCGGTTCTGATCGTATCGCCGATCGTCATCGCCCTTGCCTGGCTCGGCATCGCACTCCTCATCCGCGCCTTCCGCCTCAAGCGGCGTGTGCGTCTGAGACGGCGAAAGCTTGCCCTGCGGCGCAGGCTGACCAAGATCAAGGAGAGCGAGGCTTCGCCAGGAGAGTAGGACCCGCGAAGAATAAAAGGAAACCAACGGTCAAGCTTGGCGTTGACCTCGAGCGAGGCAGTGCGTCCCTTTTCGAGGAGGGCTCCTATGGCTACAGGCACAACCGGATCTTTCGACACCCTTGATCGCACCCACGCCATGAGCCAGCTTCTGGCGCAGAACTGGTGGGCCCTGGCGCTCCGCGGCGCCTTCGCGATCATCTTCGCGCTCATCGCCTTCTTCTCGCCCGGAGCCACGCTCCTGTCCCTGGTCTGGGTCTTTGCGGCCTACATGCTGGTCGACGGCGTGTTCGGCATCGTCTCAGGCATCAGGGCTGCCTCCAACAACCAGCGCTGGGGCCTTCTGATTCTCGAAGGCATCCTGAACATCCTGGTCGGCATCATCGCCTTCCTGATGCCGGGATTGACGGTTCTGTTCTTCGTCACCCTGATGGCCGTGTGGTCGCTGATCACCGGGGTCCTGATGATCGTCGCCGCCTTCAAGCTGAATCCGACCTACGGCCGCGGCTGGCTGATCTTCAGCGGAATCGTCTCGGTGCTGTTCGGTGTCGCGCTCCTGCTTGCCCCGCTCGTCGGCGCCGTGGTGCTGACGTGGTGGCTGGGCGCCTATGCGCTCGTCTTCGGCATCTCCCTTCTGGTGCTCGCCTTCAAGCTGAAGGGCCACAAGGACGAAACCGGCAGCGCAGCGCCGATGAGGGCCTGATCAAAGAAAAGGGCGCCTGAAGCGCCCTTTGTCATTCCGGGCGGCTTTGGTTGGCGTGCCTGCACCCGCAACGTCGTCACCGGCCTTGTGCCGGTGATCCCGATGGAATGAAGCGGCGCGCCTATCCTGATCGGGATACGATGCGTGCTACCGCGCCTCGCTCAACAGCGGCGACCAGGTGGGGTCGGACGCGAAGGACGGGGTCGGCACGGGCTGTTCCACGCGGCCGGTGATGTCGACCATGTAGAGCTTGCCGCCGGCCTGTCCGCCCGGATCGCGGAAGAACAGGATGTATTGGCCGTTGGGCGCCCAGGTCGGGCTCTCGTTGTGAAAGCCTTCCGTCAGGATGCGCTCGCCCGACCCGTCTGGCTTCATGATGCCGATGGCGAAGCCGCCCGCGCGCTGCTTCGTGAAGGCGATGTAGTCGCCGCGCGGCGACCAGGCCGGCTGCGAGTAGGAGCCGTCGCCGAAGGAGATGCGGCGCTGGTTCGAGCCGTCCGCGTTCATGGCGTAGATCTGCTGCTTGCCGCCGCGATCGCTCTCGAACACGATCTGGCTGCCGTCCGGCGAGAACGACGGCGAGGTGTCGATGGCGGCAGTCGAGGTCAGGCGCGTGGTAGCGCGCGAGCCCAGATCCATCATGAAGATGTTGGCGTTGCCGCCCTGCTGCAGGCTCAGGACGATGCGCTGCCCGTCCGGCGCGAAGCGCGGCGAGGAGGCCATGTCGGGGAAGTTGCCGAGGACCTGGCGCGAGCCGGTCTCCAGGTTGATCACCTGGACGCGCGGCTGCTGGCCTTCGACCTGAGCCGAGTAGGTGATGTCCTGCGTCGCGGGCGAATAGCGCGGCGTCACGACGGACGTGTCGCCTTGCGTCAGGTAGCGCACATTCGCACCATCCTGATCCATGATCGCGAGCTTCTTGCGGCGGTTCTCCTTCGGTCCCGATTCATCGACGAACACGATGCGCGTGTCGAAGAAGCCGCCGAAGCCGGTCA
This sequence comes from Microvirga tunisiensis, assembly GCF_009296175.1. Taxonomy (GTDB): domain Bacteria; phylum Pseudomonadota; class Alphaproteobacteria; order Rhizobiales; family Beijerinckiaceae; genus Microvirga; species Microvirga tunisiensis. Next base: position 6,965 of record NZ_VOSK01000032.1, read on the forward strand.
CCTTCGTGTAGACCGCGTCAGAAATGATGTGGCCGACGCGGCGCCAGAAATTGGCGTCGGTAACATATTGCTGGCCGGTGAGCTGCTGGCCCGACTCGATGTCCCACAGGCGGAACTCCGCGCGAAGACGGCCCGACGGATCGCGCGAGACGCGGCCCGTCACGAGTGCCTGGGCGCCCGCCATCTTCCAGGCGTCGAAACGCGGCGCGGCGTCGAAGGACGGGCGCTCCGGGAAACGCGACTTGTCGAGCGGCGCGAAATAGCCCGAGCGCTGCAGGTTGTTGGTGATGATGCCGGACACGCGCTGCCCGAGATCGCCCTCGCCGGAGAAATCGGCAATAGCGATCGGCATGGGTTGGAACTGTCCGCCCGGTCCGACGCGGAACGAGAGCTGCGCCTGGGCTGCAGGTGCCAGCGCCACGATGGGCAGGACAACGGCCAGCGCGACGAGAAGACGGGAAACGAAGCGAGTGATCATGAGGTGATGTCTCAAGCTTGATGGCTTTAAGAGAGAGGAGGATCGAACTGGACGTTCAATACTTTCCAGTCCGCGTAATACGGGACGAACTTCGCAGGGATCTCGAACTGGCGGCACTTGCGAATGGCTCGAACAGCCGCATCGGCAACCGCACGATCGGTCGAGCTGCTCCCCGATTGGAGAATCCTGGGCTCAGTGCTGAGCGACCCGTCCTGGTTCAGACGGATATCGAGAATGGGAGCCGTGACTTGGCCGCCCGAAGCCGCAATCGGAGCGCTGTAGCATCGCTCGATCTGCGAGACCAAGAGACCGATGAGCGCATCGCGCAGGCTCGGGGAGAGCTTCGCCGCCGATCCCGTCGCGGTGCCGAGCGCGGCAGTCCTCTGGACCTCCGCCCCGGTCGCCCCAGTGGACTGGTTCTTTTCCTTGCTGTCGAGGAACTGCTTCAGGTCGCCCATGTCGAGCTTCTTGGCGATCTGGGCTTCCTTGCGCGCCTTGGCCTCGGCTTCTTCCTTGGCCTTCGCTTCGGCAAGCTTCTTCTCGGCGTCCGCTTTCGCCTTGGCTTCCGCCTCGGCCTTCGCTTTGGCCTCGGCGATCTTTTTCGCTTCGGCTTCAGCCTTGGCTTTGGCCTGCGCTTCCGCCTTCGCCTTGGCTTCGGCCTCGATCTTAGCCTGCTCGGCTGCCTTCGCCTTCTCGATGGCCTCGGCTTCAGCCTTCTCGACCAGCTTCTTTTCTTCCTCGGCCTTGGCCTCGGCGGCAGCCTTCTCTTCCTGCGAGCGGGTCGGCGGCGCGGGCGGCGGAGGCTGGGCGGCCACCGGCTCTTCCTTTTCGGCGACCTTCATCTCGGCCGGACGCTTGGGAGGAGCCGGCGCATCGCGCTTGTCCTCGCCCGGATCCTTCAGCTCGGTCTTGTCGGCGACACGCTCGGCGCGGGGCTTTTGCTGCACGGACTTGGCGTTCGTCTCGCCCTTGGTGATCTGCGAGAGCTGGTTGTCGGTGATGATCTCGACCGGGATGCCTTCCTGGGCCTCGGGGAATTCGACACCGACCGACAGGCCGATCAAGGCGGCCGCCAGCAGCGACACATGCGTGACGCCCGAGACCCAAAGGCCCGGCTCGGAGGTGTTGAATTTCAGCTTCAACGCCACGTCTGTTTGCCCCTTGTCCTCATTCCACTCAGCGCTGATCGACCTCGGTCACGAGGGCGACGCGCTTGTAGCCCGCCGTGGTCACGATCGACATCACCTGCGCGACGCGGCCGTAATCCACTTTCTTGTCCCCACGCACGAAAATGCGCTCGTCGAAGCCCGATTTCGCCGCTTCCGAGAGCTTGCCGACGATGGCCTCGTCCGTAAGCTCGGTCTCGCCGAGGAACACCTGGCCCGTCGCCTTGATGGAGAGCGTCACCGGCGTCGCATCGGAATTCAGCGGCGCGGCCTTGGTCTGCGGCAGGTCGAGCGGCACGCCGGCCGTCATCATGGGTGCCGCCACCATGAAGATGATGAGCAGCACCAGCATGACGTCGATGAACGGCGTCATGTTGATCTCGTTGATCGCGCCCGGTGTCCGGAAGCGCCTGCGGCGGCGTCCCCCGCCTCCTGCTGCCCCTGCCATCATGGCCATGCCGAGCTCCCCTTACGCCGCATTGGCGGGGTGGTGACCCGCATGGCCGATGCGCTCGTCGATCTGGCGCGACAGGATGGCAGAGAACTCGTCGGCGAAGCCTTCGAGCCGCGTCTGCAGCTTGCCGACTTCCGATTGCAGCTTGTTGTAGGCGAGCACCGCCGGGATCGCCGCGAACAGGCCGATCGCGGTGGCGAACAGCGCCTCCGCGATGCCGGGCGCCACGACCGCAAGGCTCGTGTTCTTGGAGGCCGCGATGGACGTGAACGAATTCATGATGCCCACGACCGTGCCGAAGAGGCCGATATAGGGGCCAGCCGAGCCGATGGAGGCCAGGACCGTCAGGCGGGAATTGAGCCGCTCCACCTCGCGCTGGATGGTCACGTCGAGCACCTTGTCGATGCGCTGGGGCAGGCTCTGGAACGAGCGGCCCGAGCCCTCGAAGGAGCGCTTCCACTCGCGCATGGCGGCCACGAACACGGCCGCGAGCCCGGTGGCCGGGCGGCTCTGGAGGGACCGGAACAGCTCCTCGAGCGACTGGCCAGACCAGAACACGTCCTCGAAGCGGTCCATGGCGCGCTTGGTGCGGGCGTAGAGCAGGGTCTTGTCGATGATAATGGCCCAGCACCAGACGGAGGCCGCGAGCAGACCCAGCATCACGAGCTTGACGATGAAATGGGCCTGCCAGAACAGGCCAAAGAAGGACAGGTCGTGGGCCACAGGAGCGGCCTGGGCCACATCAGCCGGGTTCATAATTCTCGTCCTCGCTCTTCGAGCAGCCTTGGGAAGCGGTCCAAGGCCCACCGCAGAATGGTCTAGGAAAATCTGTTCTTGTATTACTGCTCGTTCGCCCCTGAATCTGTCGAAAGTAAGGGCACAGGGTAACAAGACGCGAGATCGTCTCAGACCGTTACCTGTTAGGCACAGAGTAAGGTTAAGGTCTGGTTTAAGGAGGACCGCCGAAGGACCACGAAGGGCGGAATCCCCTGAAATTAATATGAAATTCTGGCTGGCATGCACTTGAGGCAGGGCTCATGCGCGCCCTGCCCATACGGCACGGCCTAAGCTTATGGGTTGACCGTCAGTGCTGCCCGAAGCTCGTCCGGGATCCGCACGGCCCGCCCTCCCCGGACGGCCGCTACCATCGCGTCGGCCGTCACCAGCACCTCGTCGCCGCGCCGGACCTCCTGGGCGAGCGTCATTGAGGCACCGCGCATCTCTTTCGGCCGTGTCACGATGGTGAGCACGTCGTCCATGACGGCCCCGCCGAGGAAATCGATATTCATTTTGCGGACCACGAAGGCGAGCCCATTCATATCGGCATGCAGATCCGACTGCGCCACCTCGACCGCCCGCAGGAGTTCCGTGCGTCCGCGCTCCATGAAGCGGAGATAGCTCGCGTGATAGACGCGGGCCGAAAAATCCGTGTCCTCGTAGTAGACGCGAAGGGGAAGATGATGCGCGCCGTCTTTCATATAACCAGAGAGGTTGGCCTCACTCATCCCCGTCCCCGTTGAACAGCCCGAACTGCGCCGCGGTCTCGCGGGTCGGCTCGGGAATGCCCAGGTGCTTGAAGGCGTGCGGGGTGAGAATGCGCCCACGCGGGGTGCGCTGCACGAAGCCTTTCTGGATGAGATACGGCTCGATGATGTCCTCGATGGCGTCGCGCGGCTCGGAGAGCGCCGCCGCGATCGTCTCGATGCCGACAGGGCCGCCGCCGAAGGAATTGGCGATCATGGTCAGGTACTTGCGATCCATGAGGTCGAGGCCGATGGGGTCGACGTCGAGGAGGCGAAGCGACCGGTCGGCGAGGTCGCGGGACACCGTCTGGACGCCATCGACGATGGCGAAATCGCGCACCCGGCGCAGAAGACGCCCGGCAATGCGGGGTGTGCCGCGGGAGCGGCGGGCGATCTCGTTGGCCCCCTCCTCGCTCATGCCGAGGCCGAGCACGCGGGCGCCGCGGCGCACGATCAGCTCCAGCTCGTCGACGGTGTAGAATTCGAGGCGGATCGGAATGCCGAAGCGGTCGCGCAACGGGGTCGTAAGCAGGCCTGCACGGGTGGTGGCGCCCACCAGGGTGAATTTCGGTAACTCGATCTTCACCGAACGCGCGGCCGGGCCTTCGCCAATGATCAGATCGAGCTGGTAATCCTCCATGGCCGGATAGAGGATTTCCTCCACGGCCGGGTTGAGGCGGTGGATCTCGTCGATGAAGAGCACGTCGCGCTCTTCCAAATTGGTGAGCTGGGCCGCGAGGTCGCCGGCTTTCGCGATCACAGGGCCGGAGGTCGAGCGGAAATTGACGCCGAGTTCGCGCGCGACGATCTGGGCGAGCGTCGTCTTGCCGAGGCCGGGAGGGCCGACGAAGAGCACGTGATCCAAGGCGTCGCCGCGCGCCTTCGCCGCATCGATGAAGACCTGGAGATTGGCCCGCGCGGCCTTCTGACCCGTGAAATCTTCGAGCGAGAGCGGCCGGATCGACGCATCAGCATCGTCCTCGCGCTTTTCAGGGCTGAGCAGGCGGCGGGAATCGGTCAAAGAGGCTTACCTTCCAGAGGCTTCATATAAGCGATCAGGCTCTATTACGCCATTCTTAACAAGATCAAAACAGGAACGTGTGCGCTGCGTAACGCTTACCGCGCCAACTCCCGCAGGCCCAGCCGGATGAGCGTCTTAGCCTCCGCCTCGTCACCGGCCTGCTTCATGGCGGCGGCCACGGCGGCAGAGGCCTGGACCTGGGGATAGCCAAGATTGACCAGGGCCGAGATGGCGTCCGTCACCGGCGCAGGCGCGCTCCTGTCCTCCACCGCGCCGGTAAGGCGGATGAGGGCCGGATCGACGGCCGCGAACGCCGGTGCCTTGTCCTTGAGTTCGGAAACGATGCGCTGGGCGAGCTTGGGCCCGACGCCGGGGCCCCGCGCGACGGAAGCCTTGTCGCCGGTGGCAATCGCCGTGGCGAGGCTGCCGGGATCGAGCACCGAGAGGATGCCGAGCGCCACCTTGGAGCCCACACCCTGCACCGACTGGAGCAGGCGGAACCACTCGCGCTCCGAATCCGAGCGGAAGCCGAACAGGCGGATCATGTCCTCGCGCACGTGGGTCTCGATGGACAGGGTCGCCGCCTCGCCGGTGGGCGGCAGGTTCTGGAGCGTGCGGGAGGAACAATGGACCACATAGCCGACCCCGTGCACGTCGAGGATCACGAAATCCTCGCCGTAGGAATCCACCACGCCTTTGAGTTTGCCGATCACGTTTCTTACCCCCTCCACCGTCATCCCCGCGAAGGCGGGATCCATAACCGCTGACGGCTCTTCATTCTGCCACGCCAATGTTCATGGGCTCCGGGCTCGGCTCCGCCGCCCCGGAATGACATAGGTATTTCTGTAACAAATTAGTAGCTCGCTGCCAAAGCGCGGGCCTTGCGGTGATGAGCGTGGGCGATGGCGATGGCGAGGGCATCGGCCGCGTCGGCTTTCTTGAAGTCGGCTTTGGGCAGCAGGATCTTCACCATGGCCTGAACCTGATCCTTGTCGGCGTGTCCCACGCCCACCACGGTCTTCTTGACCTGGTTGGCGCCGTATTCCGCCACCGGCAGGCCGTGGAGGGCCGGGACCAGCAGGGACATGGCGCGGGCTTGGCCGAGCTTCAGGGTCGCCTGGGCGTCCTTGTTGACGAAAGTCTCCTCGACGGACACTTCGTCGGGCGTCCAGGTCCTGATCACGTCCGTGATGCGATCGTGGAGTTGCTTGAGCCGCAAGGCCAGGTCGAGGTCCCCGTCCGAGGTCACGACCCCGCAAGCCACGAACGAGAGCTTCGTCCCCTCGATGGTGATGACGCCCCAGCCCGTGTTGCGCAGGCCAGGGTCGAGGCCGAGGATCCGGACGCGTTCGCTCAAAGACTATTCTCCACAGTCATGCCCGGGCTTGCCCCGGGCATCCCTGTCTTCTTACCATGCAAGGGCGTGGATGGCCGGATCAAGTCCGGCCATGACGAACGGTTTATTACTCGGCCATCTTCTGCATAAGGGCCTCCGAGAGCTCGAAGTTGCCGTAGACGCTCTGGACGTCGTCGTGCTCCTCCAGCGACTCCATCAGCTTCATGAGCTTCTCGCCGGTCTCGTCGTCGACGGCGACCGGGGTCTGGGGCTTCCAGACGAGCTTCGAGGCCTTCGGCTCGCCGAACTTGTCCTCGAGCGCCTTGGTCACCTCGTTGAGGGAGCCCTGGTCGCAATAGATCTCGTGACCGTTCTCGGAGGAGACCACGTCGTCCGCACCGGCATCGATGGCAGCCTCCAGCACGGCGTCGGCATCCGCCGCCTCAGGGCCGAACTCGATATAACCGACCCGGTCGAACATGAAGGAGACGGCGCCGGTTTCGGCGAGGTTGCCGCCGCTCTTGGTGAAGTAGGAGCGGATGTCGGAGGCGGTGCGGTTGCGGTTGTCGGTCATGGCCTCGACGATGATGGCGGCGCCACCGGGGCCGTAACCCTCGTAGCGGATCTCGTCGTAGTTCTCCGCGTCGCCGCCGGAGGCCTTGTTGATGGCGCGCTGGATGTTGTCCTTGGGCATGTTCTCGGCGCGGGCGGCGAGGATCGCGGCACGCAGGCGCGGGTTCATGTTGGGATCGGGCATGCCCATCTTGGCCGCCACCGTGATTTCTCGGGCGAGCTTGGAAAACACCTTGGACCGCACCGCGTCCACCTTGCCCTTGCGGTGCATGATATTCTTGAACTGTGAATGCCCGGCCATGGGGGCCTCCGGAAAGTTCGGCCGAGGGCAGCTTGCATTTCAAGCGCCCGTCAGGCCGGAAAAGTTGACGATGGCAGGCTTATAAGGCGGCGAAGGGCTTCAGGCAAAGCCCTTAAAACCCGAACCAGGACGGCAGGTTGTGAATGGCCGCCAGGATGAGGTGATAGGAGGCGCCCAGCACCGTGACCGTATAGGCGAGACCCGCCAGGCCGATGAGGTAGCCGACGATCAGGAGATACCCGTCCTCCTCCATGATGGCGATGGAGGCAATGACCAGGGCGATGGAGGGCGGGAAGTTGGTGCCGGGGAACGGAATCAGGACAGAGACGGCGACCAGGAAGGCGAAGAACCCGGCCACACGATCCCCGAAGGGGCCGAAGAGCTGGAGCAGACGGGGCTTGCAGTAGCTCTCGAGTTTCTGGAGCTTGGGCTCCGCGATATCGATGAGGCGCTTGAACTTCGACAGCGAAACCGTGCGCCGCAGGATAAAGCCGGGCAGCCAGGGCCGGGTATGCCCGAGCATCATCTGGATGCCGAAGATCAGGACCGGCGTCCCCACAATGCCGGCGATGCCGGGAGGGGCCGGAACGCAATTGGGCAGGGAGAACAGGATCAGCACGAACCCGAAGGCGCGCTCGCCGAAGGCTTCGATGATCGCCCCGATGGAGATCGTCTCGCCCTCGGCCTCATCGATCACGGCGCGCAGAACCGCGGAGGCGCTCTGGTGCTGGTGCGCCCGATGGAACTCGCTCTCCTCGCGATAGGGGCTTTTCCTCGCGCCGGTCGTGTCTGTCTTGGCGTCCACCGATCTCCTCCGTGACGGGAGAGATGGGAACGGCGACGCTCCACGCCAAGAGAGTCGTGCGCAATCAAGGGCGTCCCTTCCACCCATCCCCACGTCATCACCGGCCTTGTGCCGGTGATCTCAGTCCGAAAAGCGCTGCGCCTCACCATATCGGGATGGCCGGGACGAGCCCGGCCATGACGTCGGAGGGCGCGGCTCAATCCCAGAAACGGGGCCAGGTTTCTTCCAGATTGGGACCGAGCCGTACGGCAGCCACCCGTTTGGCGAGCCCGGTACGGTCGTCGGCCTCGACGGCAATGCCGGAGAGCGTGCCTTCGCCCAGGCCCGGCTCCAAACGGGTGCCCGGGGTTTTCTGAAGAAAGCGGCGGATCGACTCCTCCTTCTGCATGCCGAGCACGGAATCGTAATCGCCGCACATGCCCGCATCCGACATGTAGGCCGTGCCGCCCGGCAGCACCCGGTGATCGGCGGTGGGCACATGGGTGTGGGTGCCGACGACGAGGCTCGCGCGCCCGTCGAGATGATGGCCCATGGCCTCCTTCTCGCTCGTCGCCTCGGCATGGACGTCGACGATGATCGCGTCTGCGACCTGACCCAGGGGACAGGTTTCGAGCTCCCGGTCGACGGCCGCGAAGGGATCGTCGAGCGGGTCCATGTAGAGGCGGCCCATGACGTTGACGACGAGAACCCTGTGGCCGGACCGGGTGTCGATGAGGTTCGCGCCGCGTCCCGGCGTTCCCGCCGGGTAGTTCACGGGGCGAAGCAGCCGCGGCTGACGCTCGATGAACACGAGGGTCTCGCGTTGGTCCCAGGAATGATTGCCGAGCGTGATGGCATCGGCGCCCGCATTGAGGATCTCGTCGCAGATCGCCTCGGTGATCCCGAAGCCGCCGGCGGAATTCTCGCCGTTGATGACCACGCAGTCGAGCTGCCAGCGGTCGCGAAGCCCGGGCAGGCGCTCGATCACGGCGCTACGGCCGGGGCGCCCGACGATGTCGCCGAGAAAGAGAAGACGCATGATGGGTCCTTAACTAGGAAGTCGTCCGAACGAGTTCGGCTTCGGTGATGATAACATCGAGGAGCCGATCATGGGGCTCGACCGGCACTTCGTCGATCTCCTGAACCGCATAGGCGAGCCCGATGGTCAAGACCGGGTGCTGCGCTTCCAGCGCCGCGATGGCCCGGTCGAAGTGCCCCTTGCCGTAGCCGATGCGCCCACCCCGGCGGTCGAAGGCCACCAGGGGAACGAGCAGCGCCTTGGGGAAGACCTCCGGTGCGTCCGGGCCGGGCTCGCGCACGCCGAAGCCGCCCTTGATCAGCACGTCGCCGGGCTGCCACAGGCGCCAGCTCAAGTGAGGATGGAGGATCTGGGAGAGGGCGACATCCTGTCCGCGCGCGATCAGCCCCTCCATGAGCGGACGCGGATCGACCTCGCTGCGGATCGGCCAATAGGCCCCGACCGGCGTGATGTCGCGAAATTCGGAAAGGTCGAGGGCGCGCCTGGCAATGCGGTGCGCGGCGTCCTCGCGAAAAGAGCCGTCGAGGGCGTCACGACGCGCGAAAACCTCGCCGCGTAGGCGCTCTTTCAATACGGGAGGGGGAGGAGATTGCATAAGGTGCGGAGCCACAGTAGCCGTCGGAGAAGCGATCCCGGGAACCTACAAAGTAGGTGGGCGCCGTATATCCCGGTCCAGGGACCGGGTCAGGGACAGCTCCCTTCAGGATCGATAAGGCCCCGGGGAATATGAACTCCTAACGCGCCCCGCAGCCCCGCCTTCTCTATGTAGGGAGAATGGGGGCCGGTTGGAAGGGGAAAAGCCGGGCATCCTGAAATCTTTGTTATCCAACAGACGAAGCAGTTCTTCCCTTAGGGAAATTACGGGCTGGTCTTGGCCGCAGAAATATTCTCCACTGCTCCGGTAGGGGATGCGCCATCCATCAGCGGAGGAAACATGGTTCATCTGAAACACAACAAATACAACGAACTCCATCGTAAAGATTGCGAAACCTCTCCCAGTGTCGATTCCATGATGCGGGAGGTGCTGCACATGCTCGGCAACATCGACTTTGAACATGAAGTCGAACTGGACAAGGTCGAGAGGAACCTGACCGACCAGGAGCTGAAGAGTTCCATCAGGAAGAAGATCGAGACCGCCCATCGCGAGAGGCGAGAGCCCTATGTGGAGCTGTTGGCCCAGCTCCGGCTGCGCCAGCTTCGCCTGTCGCTGCGCCACTGAATCCCGATCACGTCGGGGCCGATCGACGGCGGTAGTGGTAGCGGTACATCTCGCGTGTGAAGCCCATACTCTCGTAGAGGGCTCGCGCCGGGGCGTTCTCGGCAACGACCGACAGGCACGCACCTGTGGCCCCGCGAAGCTCCTGCGCCCAGGAGAGGACGGCGGCGACGGCCTTTCGCGCCTGTCCCTGCCGCCTGAAGTCCGGGTGAGTGACGACGGAGTTCACGCAGACGATCCCGTCGTGGACAGCGCCATAAGCAAGGGCAGCCGGGCTCCCGTCATCCAGAGGCGCCGCCGCAAATACGGCAGGAACCGCCAGGTTTTCGAGGATCCTCCGATGGGTGCGCCGCGCGTGATCATTCTGGCCATGGAGCTGGGCGAGACTTGCGAGCCAAAGCTCGCCGGGGAGGACCTCCTCCAGGACGGCACCGGGCACCGATTGTGGCGGTGTTTCTGCAAAATCCATGAGCAGAACGCAGCTTTCGTCCTCGGCGGGGTTGTATCCCCGCTCGTCGAGCAGGCGATCGAGGGCAGGATCCGCGCTGGACGAAATGCAGAAGATCGTCGGGAGGCCCTGAGCGGCGTAAACGGCCTCGCAATAGCGGATCTTCCGATCCAGCGGCAGCATCCCGGGGAAAAGCAGGTTCACCGAGTTCGTGCGCCGGGTATATCCGTCGGCGAGCCGGATCAGCCAACCGTCGAAGAAGACGTCCCGCAGGGCAGGCCAGCCGTTCAGGGAGGCTTCCTCGACACGTCCGGCAAGATGATGCGTGGCGTTCATTTCGTATCGCGGCCGCTCACCCCTGCCCGGCACTGTTCAGGCTGCGCGCCAGCTCCTCGATCCGCTCGGCCGCCATCTGGACGCCCTCGGCGAGCCGGGCTTCGATCCGTTCGAGGCGTTCGTCCCTGGAGGCGTTGACGCTGTTGAGCATCGCCACTTCCGATTCCAGCGCGGCGATCCGCCTTTTCGTCTCATGCAGTTCGTCCGCCTGGGCGATGGCCGCCATCACGTGGAGGCGCAGGTCGCCGATCTCGCCGAAGGAAGTGCGCATCTGCTCGATCCGGGTGTCATAGGCGGCGGCCAGACCTTCGAGATGCCCCTCCTCGCCTTCGGCGCAGGCCATGCGGTATGTTTTTCCGGCAATCGTCACGCTCACCTGGGGCATCGCCTATCCCTCCTCCGGCTCGAGCTGGCCGGCCTGAGCGAGAACGGTCTGGACGGCGCCGATGGCCTGGCGGACCCGCCGGCCGACATCATCGGCCGCCGCCTCGAAGCGGTGAAGCCGGGTCAGTGCGCCGTCGAGCTCCACGGCGAGGCGAGCCCGGTCGTCCTGCATGAGCTGGAGCTCGGTTTCCAGGCCGCCGCGCCGCTTCTCGGCCTCCAGACGACGGGAGACGGATGCCTCGAGAAGCCCCAAGGCCATGTCCAGCCGCTTCATTGCTTCCTCGAGTGTGGGCGCCATCATGCCTCCTGAATCGCGGATGACACTAGCGCATCGTGCGGAAAAGTGGACCCGGTTTTCCGCATCGACGATACGCTTTTAAGGGAGTGGACGTCGGAATTCGCAGGCGTCGCGGCCGGCGGTCCTAAGGGGATTACGCCCTTCCAGTCTTTGACTCGCCCCGCCTGCGTGTTAAGGAGCCCACGCCTTTTCCGGACAGACCGCCCCGTTGCGGGGCCCTCAAGACTTGTGGATCTCGCCGTGCAAGATACCGTCTCCGCCGATCGCGTCACCCATTCCGATCTGGCGAACGCCGTGCGCGTCCTCGCCATGGACGCCGTCGAACAAGCCAAGTCCGGCCATCCGGGCCTGCCCATGGGCGCCGCCGACGTGGCGACCGTGCTGTTCACCAAGTTCCTGAAATACGACGCCACGGACCCGACCTGGCCCGACCGCGACCGCTTCATTCTCTCGGCCGGTCACGGCTCGATGCTGCTCTACTCGCTCCTGCACCTGACGGGCGTGAAGGGTGTGACCATCGACGAGCTCAAGAACTTCCGCAAGCTCGATTCCAAGACCCCGGGCCATCCTGAGAACTTCATGACCCCCGGCGTCGAGACCACCACGGGCCCGCTCGGCCAGGGCATCGCCACCGCCGTGGGCTTCGCCCTCGCCGAGCGCATGCTGAACGCCGAATACGGCGACGATCTCGTCGACCACCACACCTATGTGCTCGCCTCCGACGGCGACCTGATGGAGGGCATCAGCCATGAGGCGATCGCGCTCGCCGGCCATCTGAAGCTCAACCGCATGATCGTCCTCTGGGATGACAACGGCATCTCTATCGACGGCCCCCTGACGCTCTCCGACTCCGTCGACCAGGTGAAGCGCTTCCAGGCCTGCGGCTGGAATGCGGTGCGTATCGACGGCCATGACCCGAAGGCGATCCAGCGCGCCATTGCCCGCGCCCAGAAGTCGGACAAGCCGACCCTGATCGCCTGCAAGACCACCATCGGCTACGGCGCCCCGAAGAAGGCCGGCACCTCCAAGGCTCATGGCGAGCCGCTCGGTGCCGAGGAACTCGCCGGCGCCAAGACTGCGCTCGGCTGGAGCCACACGCCCTTCGAGATCCCTGACAATATCCGCGATGCCTGGGCGAAAGCCGGCAAGAAGGGCCGCCGCCTGCGCAAGGCCTGGGCGGACCGTCTCAAGGCTCTTCCCGCCGACAAGCGCGCGGAATTCGAGCGCCGTGCGACGGGCGTGCGTCCGCAAGGGTTGGCCGATGCCATCGCCAAGCTGAAGGACAGGCTGGTGGCCGAGCCGCAGAACGTCGCCACCCGCAAGGCGAGCGAGATCGCGCTCGAGGTCATTACCGAGGCCGTGCCGGAACTGGTGCTGGGCTCGGCGGACCTGACCCCTTCCAACAATACCAAGACCAAGAACCTCAACGCCATCTCGCCCGGCAACTACGCCGGCCGCTACATCCATTACGGCATTCGTGAGCATGGCATGGCTGCGGCCATGAACGGCATCGCGCTCCATGGCGGCTACGTGCCGGCGGGCGCGACCTTCCTGGTCTTCACCGATTATGCCCGTCCCGCCATGCGCATCGCGGCGCTCGCCGGCATTCCGGCGATCTACGTGATGACTCACGACTCGATCGGCCTCGGCGAGGACGGCCCGACCCACCAGCCGGTGGAACATCTGGCGGCTCTTCGCTCCATGCCGAAGATGCGTGTGTTCCGCCCGGCGGACGCCATCGAGACGGCGGAAGCTTGGCAGCTCGCCCTTGAGCGTACGGATGGACCGAGCACCCTGGCACTCACCCGCCAGAACCTGCCGCAGGTCCGCCGGGATGGCGGCATCGCCAACCTCTCGGCCACGGGCGCCTACGAGCTCTCGCCCGCCAACGGCAAGGCCCGCGCGACCATCTTCGCCTCGGGCTCCGAGGTCGAGATCGCGCTCGCGGCTCAGAAGCTTCTCGATGAACAAAGCTTCGCCGTACGCGTTGTGTCGGTGCCCTCGCTCGACCTTTTCCTGGCCCAGCCCGAGAAAGTCCGCGCCCGCATCATCGGCGATGCGCCGATCAAGGTTGCGGTCGAGGCGGCCGTGCGCTTCGGCTGGGATTCGGTCATCGGCCCTGACGGAATTTTCGTCGGCATGCATGGGTTTGGCGCCAGTGCGCCCTACAAGGACCTTTACAAGCACTTCGGCATCACCCCCGAGGCCGTGGCGGAAAAGGTTCTCCGGACACATAATCTCTGAGGCTCGAGAAGACCTTAGGCCTCGTTACACAAGGGAGGTACGACTATGACGGTGAAGGTCGCGATCAACGGGTTCGGTCGCATCGGACGCAACATCCTCCGCGGCATCGTGGAGAGTGGCCGCAAGGACATCGAGGTGGTTGCCATCAACGATCTCGGTCCAGTCGAGACGAACGCTCACCTGCTCCGCTTCGACTCCGTCCATGGCCGCTTCCCGGCCGACGTCGCGGTCGACGGCGAGTTCCTCGTCATCAACGGCCAGAAGATCAGGGTCACGGCCATCAAGGATCCGGCGACCCTGCCGCATCGGGAACTCGGCGTCGATATCGCGATGGAATGCACCGGCATCTTCACCTCGAGGGAGAAGGCCTCGGCGCATCTGACCGCCGGCGCCAAGCGCGTCATCGTCTCGGCTCCCGCGGATGGCGCCGATCTCACGGTCGTCTACGGCGTCAACCACGACAAGCTGACGAAGGATCACGTCGTCATCTCGAATGCCTCCTGCACCACGAACTGCCTCGCCCCCGTGGCGAAGGTGCTTCATGATGCGGTCGGCATCGAGAAGGGCTTCATGACGACGATCCACTCGTACACCAACGACCAGCCGACCCTCGATCAGATGCACAAGGACCTCTACCGCGCCCGCGCGGCGGCCCTGAACATGATCCCGACCTCGACCGGCGCCGCCAAGGCGGTGGGCCTCGTCCTGCCCGACCTCAACGGCAAGCTCGACGGCTCGTCGATCCGCGTGCCGACCCCGAACGTCTCCGTGGTCGACTTCAAGTTCGTCGCCAAGAAGAACACCACGAAGGAAGAGATCAACGACGCGATCAAGGCTGCTGCCGATGGCCCGCTGAAGGGCATCCTCGGCTACACGAACCAGCCGAACGTCTCGTCCGACTTCAACCACGATCCGCATTCCTCCGTGTTCCACCTGGATCAGACCAAGGTGATGGAGGGCAACTTCGTGCGTGTGCTGTCCTGGTACGACAACGAGTGGGGCTTCTCGAACCGCATGGCGGACACCGCCGTCGCCATGGCGAAGCTCATCTAAGGGAGGCCGCTTCATGACCGCCTTCCGCACGCTCGACCAGGCAGAGGTCAAGGGAAAACGCGTTCTCGTCCGGGTGGACCTCAACGTCCCGATGGAGAACGGCAGGGTGACGGACGCGACGCGCATCGAGCGCGTGCTTCCCACCATCCAGGAAATCGCCGACAAGGGCGGAAAGGTGATCCTTCTCGCCCATTTCGGACGCCCGAAGGGACGCGATCCCAAGGAATCCCTGAAGCCTGTCGCGGAAGCGGTTTCGAAGCATCTCGACAAGCCCGTGGCCTTCGTCGATGACTGCATCGGCGAAGCCGCCGCCCAGACCGTCCGCTCTCTCAAGGACGGCGATGTGCTTCTTCTCGAAAACACCCGCTTCCACGCGGGTGAGGAGAAGAACGATCCGGCCTTCGTTCAGGAGTTGGCGAAGCTCGGCGATCTCTATGTCAACGACGCCTTCTCGGCGGCGCACCGGGCCCATGCCTCGACCGAAGGCCTCGCCCGTGTGCTGCCCGCTTATGCCGGCCGCGCCATGCAGGCGGAGCTCGATGCCTTGACCAAGGGCCTCGAGGCACCCAAGCGCCCACTCGTCGCCATCGTCGGCGGCGCGAAGGTTTCGACCAAGATCGACCTGCTCGAAAACCTCGTGACCAGGGTCGATGCCCTCGTCATCGGCGGCGGCATGGCCAACACCTTCGTCCACGCCACGGGTCTCGGCATCGGCAAGTCGCTGGCTGAGAAGGATCTGGCGGCGACAGCCATGCGCATCATCGACAAGGCCCGGGAAGCCAACTGCGCCATCATCCTGCCCGTCGACGGCGTCTGCGCCTACGAGTTCAAGGCCGGCGCGCACAACCACACCTACGGCATCGATGCGATCCCCGAGGATCAGATGATCCTGGACGTGGGCTCTCAATCGGTCGAGCGCATTTCGGCTGCGATCAATGACGCCGCGACGCTGGTGTGGAACGGTCCCCTCGGCGCCTTCGAGATCACACCCTTCGATCAGGGCACTGTGGCGGCAGCACGCCATGCGGCCCAGCGCACCAAGGAAGGCAAGCTCGTCTCCGTCGCCGGCGGCGGCGATACGGTGGCGGCCCTCAACCACGCTGGCGTTGCGGACGACTTTACCTATGTATCGACTGCAGGCGGCGCCTTCCTCGAATGGCTCGAGGGCAAGTCGCTGCCCGGCGTGGAAGCGCTGAGAGCTTGAAGGACCGTTCTCCGGCGAGGGGGTTAACCCCTCCTCGTAGGGGAAACGCGCTCCCAAGTTCGCTTAAGCTACGGTTCAGTTTCGGCGCGCTTAAAAGAACGCGCCCAATAAGGAGGACGAAATGGCTCGCATCACCATGAGGCAGCTTCTGGATCACGCAGCCGAGCAAGGCTATGGCGTGCCTGCCTTCAACATCAACAACATGGAGCAGGCGCTCGCGATCATGGCAGCGGCCGGCGAGGTCGATGCGCCGGTGATCATCCAGGCGAGCCGCGGTGCGCGCTCCTATGCCAACGACGTCATGCTCAAGCACATGATGGACGCGGTCACCGAGATCTATCCGCATATTCCGGTCTGCGTGCATCTCGATCACGGCAACGAGCCCGCCACCTGCATGACGGCGATCCAGGCCGGCTTCACCTCGGTGATGATGGACGGATCGCTCAAGGCCGACGGCAAGACCCCGGGCGATTGGGACTACAATGTCGGCGTCACCAGGAAGGTGGTTGAGATGGCCCATCTCGGCGGCATCTCGGTGGAAGGCGAGCTCGGCGTGCTCGGCTCGCTGGAGAGCGGCGAAGGCGAGGCCGAGGACGGCCACGGCGCCGAGGGCAAGCTCTCGCACGACCAGCTGCTGACGAACCCCGACGAGGCCGTGAAGTTCGTGGCCGAGACCAAGGTCGATGCACTCGCCATCGCCATGGGCACTTCGCACGGCGCCTACAAGTTCACCCGCAAGCCCGACGGCGCGATCCTCGCCATGCACGTGATCGAGGAGATCCACAAGAAGCTCCCGAACACCCACCTGGTGATGCACGGCTCCTCCTCGGTGCCGCAGGACCTGCAGGACATCATCAACCAGTACGGCGGCCAGATGAAGCCGACCTGGGGTGTGCCGGTGGAAGAGATCCAGCGCGGCATCAAGCACGGCGTGCGCAAGATCAACATCGACACCGACAACCGCATGGCGATGACCGGCCAGATCCGCAAGGTGCTGACCGAGAACCCGGGCGAGTTCGACCCGCGCAAGTATCTGAAGCCCGCCATGGAGGCGATGACGAAGCTCTGCAAGCAGCGCCTGCAGGAATTCAACACCGCCGGCCAGGCCTCCAAGATCAAGCGCGTGTTCACGCCGGCCGAGATGGCCAAGCGCTACGCCTCCGGCGAGCTCGACCCGACCTTCGGCGCGAGCCGTCAGGCGGCTGAGTAAAGGTGGTTCCGACCCTCGATAAACCCGCCACGTCATCACCGGCCCTGTGCCGGTGATCTCGTTTCGAGAGGCGCCGCGTTTTTCCTGATCGGGATGGCCGGGGACTGATCCCCGGATCAAGTCCGGGGACGGCCATGACGAAAGCGGGGGCGCCATTCATCGATCAGGCTTTCGCCTCAATCATGATCGACAAGCGGGGCCTCGCAAGATGGCCCCGTTTTCGTTATGGGAACTCTGTCTTTCCTTTTTCGTGACCCGTGATCCATGGCCGATACCGCTGCCCGCCTCTACCTCATCACCCCCGTCCTGGAGGATGCTTCCTTCGCACCCCGCCTCGCCGAGGCCTGCGGAACCGGCACTATCGCGGCCGTCCTGCTACGGCTCGCCTTCGCCGACGAGCGCGGCCTCACCAATCAGGTGAAGGCTCTGGCTCCCTTGGCGCAGGAGCATGGGGCAGCCGTGCTCGTCTCGGTCGAGGGCAAGGCGGATCTCGCGAATGTCGCCACCCGGGGCGGAGCCGACGGCGTCCATGTTCCGGGCGATCCGGCCCGCGTGCGCGACCTGCGCGACCGTCTGAAATCCGAGCGCGCCATCGGGGTCGGCGCGATCCGCACCAAGGACGACGCCATGATGTTGGGGGAAGCCGGAGCCGATTACCTGCTGTTCGGCGAACCCCGTCCCGACGGATCTCTTCCCTCCCTGGAGAGCGTGGTGGAGCGGGCCTCCTGGTGGGCCGAGATCTTCGAGACACCCTGCGTCGCCTATGCCCCGAGCCTCGACACGGTCGAGGCCCTGGCGGCCACGAACGCGGAGTTCGTCGCCCTGGGCAATGCGGTCTGGTCCCATCCGGACGGTCCCGCTGCCGCGTTGAAGGCAGCAGCGGAGATCCTGGAGCGGCAGGAGGCATCGCGCTGATGCGATTGTCCTGGATCATCGGCGGCGCTCTTCTGGCGGCGTCCGCAACGTCGAGCCATGCGGCGGGACCCGATCTCGCCTATGGCGCCTATCAGCGCGGCCTCTATCAGACGGCCTTCCGCGAGGCGAACCTGCGGCTGGAAAAGAACACCAACGATGCCGCCGCCATGACCCTCCTGGGCGAGCTCTACAATCAGGGCCTGGGCGTCGCCATGGACCCCAAGAAGGCCTCGGAATGGTACCGGCTGGCAGCAGGGCGCGGCGACGCCAATGCGCTCGCCTCCCTCGGCCTCATGGCCCTCGACGGACGCGGCATGGTCAAGAACGCCGCGCAGGGCCGGGCTTGGCTGGAACAGGCGGCCGCGAAGGGCAACCCGCTGGCCTCTCACAACCTTGCCCTGCTCCTGCTGACCAGCGGCAACGACGCGGACCTGCAGAAGGCCGTCGAGCTGTTGAAGAAGGCGGCCGCGGCGGAGATCCCGGACGCGCAGCATGCCCTCGGCGTGCTCTACCTCAAGGGCCGGGGCGTTACCCGGGATGCATCCGAAGCCGCGCGCCTTTTCGAGCGTGCGGCCCGCAACGGCAGTTCGGTCGGTGAGGTGGAATACGCGATCCTGCTCTTCAACGGAGATGGGGTTCCGGCCAGCGAGTCCCAGGCCGCGCGCTATTTCCGCCGCGCCGCCGCCAAGGGCAACGCCATCGCCCAGAACCGCCTGGCCCGCCTTCTCGTCGCCGGACGCGGCGTGCCCGCCAACAAGGTCGATGCGGCGGCCTGGCATATTCTGGCCGCCGCTCAGGGCCTCGCGGACCCCTGGCTCGACGACGCGCTCAAGGACATGAGCGCCGAGGATCGCAAGCGCGCCGAGAAACTGGCGGCGGAGCGCCTCGGCATGCGCTGAGCGCATGAAAACCGGAGAGCCGCGGGATCATTCGCGCGGCTGCTCGGTTGACCACCGCTTGACGCAAACCGTCCCGTGGTCCATCGACCACACTTCTCTTTGAAAATTGCTCTTTGCCAGGACCTGCCCCATGATCCGTTCGCCCCTCATGACCGTCATGACCGATGCCGTGATGAAGGCCTCGCGCTCGCTCAAGCGCGATTTCGGCGAGGTCGAGAACCTGCAGGTCTCTCGAAAGGGCCCGGGCGATTTCGTCTCGGCCGCCGACCGCAAGGCGGAGAAGATCCTGCGCGAGGCGCTCGAAAAGGCGCGTCCCGGATACGGCTTCATCATGGAGGAGGAAGGCGTTGTCGTAGGCACCGACCCGAGCCATCGCTGGCATATCGACCCGCTCGACGGCACCACGAACTTCCTGCACGGCCTGCCGCAATTCGCGATCTCCGTCGGCCTGGAGCGTGACGGCCAGATCGTCGCCGGCGTGATCTACGATCCGGCCAAGGACGAGCTCTTCATCGCCGAGCGCGGCAAGGGCGCCTATCTCAACAACCGCCGCATCCGCGTGGCGGCCCGAACCGAGGTGCCGGACGCCGTTGTGGCCTGCGGCCTGCCCCATATCGGCAAGGGCGATCACGGCCTCTTCCTGCGCGAATGCGCCTCCGTGATGGGCAACGTGGGCGGCATGCGCCGCTGGGGCGCTGCCTCCCTCGACCTCGCCTATGTGGCCTGCGGACGCTTCGACGCTTATTGGGAGCGAGGCCTGAACTCCTGGGATATCGCCGCCGGCATCCTGATGATCCGCGAAGCAGGCGGCTTCGTTTCCGACGCGGACGGCGGCAGCGATCCGCTCGCCAAGGGCTCGATCGCCTGCGGGAACGAGGTCATGCACCGCGAGCTGCTCAAGCTCCTGAAAAAAGCCAAGGGGTGAGATTTCTGTTCGTGCAGGTTGAAGACGGCCATGGTCGCGCTTGATCCTTCGGACAGGCGCGGTCACATTGGTTCAGGCCCGAAGCACGAATGCACAGGATAACAATGGCGGACCAACCCCTTACCCCACCGCGGATTTATTTGATCCGCATGGCGGTCTTCCTGGTTCTGGCAGGGTTTGTCGCCTTCATCCTCTATCGGCAGATCTGGGAAGCCTTCCAGGCCAATCCCGGTCTCAACGCCCTGATTCTGGGCGTGATGTTCATCGGCATCGTGCTCGCGATCCGGCAGGTCTGGCGGCTCTTTCCCGAGGTGCGCTGGGTCAGCACCCTGCGGCAGACCGAAGAAGGGCTTATCGCCCCCTCCCCGCCGGTCCTGCTGGCGCCTCTGGCGGCTCTCCTCGGCAATCGACCAGGCCAGTCCGGCTTTTCCGTCGCGGCGACACGGTCTGTCCTGGACTCCATCGGCGCGCGCCTCGACGAAAGCCGCGAGATCGTCCGCTATCTCGCCGGCCTCCTGGTCTTCCTGGGCCTGCTCGGCACCTTCTGGGGCCTCATCGATACCGTGGGCTCGGTCGGGCGCATCATCTCCTCGCTCCGCACCGGCCAGGATTCCGCCGTTCTCTTCGACGAGTTGAAGAACTCGCTTGCCGGACCACTGCAGGGCATGGGTCTGTCCTTCTCCGCCTCCCTTTTCGGTCTGGCGGGTTCCCTCGTTCTCGGCTTCCTCGACCTTCAGGCCGGCCAGGCCCAGAGCCGCTTCTACACGGAGCTGGAGGACTGGCTGGCCATCTCCACCATGGACACGCCCGCCGATACGACCCTGCGCACCGGCGCCACCCAGCATGACCTGACGGTGGCGCTCAACCGGCTGACCGCCGCCGTCAATGACGGTGCAGGCGGCCGGGCCGCGACCCAGGCCATGGCCAACCTGGCCGAGGGCGTCCAGGGCCTCGTCCAGCATATGCGGGCGGAGCAGCAGATGATCCGCGACTGGGTCGAGGCCCAGGCCGCCCGCGAAAAGGAGCTGAAACAGGTCCTCGATCGCATTGCCCATGAAAGGCTGCCCTGATGCCGGTCTCGAGCGCGGGCGGACGGCGGCGCGGACGCGGGGGCCAGATCAATTACTGGCCGGGCTTCGTGGACGCCCTATCGACGCTGCTGCTCGCCATCATCTTCCTGATTTCAGTCTTCACCGTCGGCCAGTTCTTCCTGTCCCGCGAACTCTCGGGCCGCGACACCGTGCTCGACCGTCTGAACCGCCAAATCTCCGAACTGACCGATCTTCTCTCGCTCGAGCGCTCGAACCGGCGCAATACCGAGGATACCGTGGCCTCTTTGCAAACGACACTGCGGGCCAACGAGGCCGAGCGGGCGCGCCTGCAGGGACTCCTGGACAGCGGGGGCGCGGCGCAGGTCCAGGCGCAGGAGCTGGGCACGCAACTCGAAACCGAGCGTCAGGCTACCGGGCGGGCTCTCAGCCAGGTCGAGATCCTCAACCAGCAGATCGCCGCCATGCGCCGCCAGCTCGCGGCCTTGGAGGAAGCGCTTTCCGCCTCCGAAAACCGGGACAAGGAAAGCCAGGCCCGCGTCGCCGATCTCGGCAGCCGCCTCAACGTGGCGTTGGCCCAAAGGGTGCAGGAGCTCGCCCGCTACCGGTCCGATTTCTTCGGGCGCCTGAGGCAGATCCTCGGCAACCGCCCCGACATGCGCATCGTGGGCGACCGTTTCGTGTTCCAGTCCGAAGTGCTCTTCCCGGCAGGCCAGGCCTTCCTGCGTCCGGAAGCCTCCGGCGAGATCGATCGCATCGCCTCTGCCCTGGTCGAGCTGGAGCGCCAGGTCCCGCCGGACATCCCCTGGGTGATTCGCGTCGACGGCCACACCGACCAGCGCCCCATCAACACGCCGCAATTCCCGTCGAACTGGGCCCTGTCCTCCGCCCGCGCCAT
Organism: Microvirga tunisiensis; assembly: GCF_009296175.1. Lineage (GTDB taxonomy): Bacteria > Pseudomonadota > Alphaproteobacteria > Rhizobiales > Beijerinckiaceae > Microvirga > Microvirga tunisiensis. Next base: position 28,719 of record NZ_VOSK01000032.1, read on the forward strand.
CGCCGTCGTGCAAGCCCTGATCGCCCGCGGCGTCCAGCCCCAGCATCTCGTCGCTGCCGGCTTCGGCGAGTTCCAGCCGCTCGACAACGGCACCACGGAAGAAGCCTTTGCCCGCAACCGACGCATCGAGCTGAAGCTGACGGAGCGTTAAATTTGAGAGGCTGAGTTCACGCGAACCGATCCGTTGCGGCGACGATGCTCTCCGTCATGCCGGGATCGCGCGCATCGTGCCCGGCCTCGCCGACGACAATCAGCTCGCTGCCCGGCCAATGCCGCTGAAGATTCCAGGGAGTGGCGAGAGGCCCGCCAAGATCCAGGCGGCCATGAATCAGGATGCCGGGGATGCCGGCAAGGTGGTGCGCATCCCGCACCAGAGCGCCATCCTCAAGCCAGGCCTGGTGGCGCCAGTAATGGGTCACCAGGCGCGCGAAGCCCAGCCGGAAGGCCGGGTCCTCGTATCGGGGATGGGGCTTGTGTCCGGGATGAACCGCGACGATGGCCGTTTCCCACTCGCACCAGTCCCGCGCCGCCTTCTCGTGAACGACGGGATCGGGATGCATGAGGAGGCGATGATAGGCCTCGACGAAGCTTCCGTCCCGATCCGCCTCCGGGATGGCCGCCCGAAACCGGCTCCATGCCTCGGGGAAGAACGTTCCGACACCGCGGGTGATCCACTCGATTTCCGAGGCCGTGTTGGTGGCGATGCTGAACAGCACCATTTCGCTGACCCGCTCGGGATACTGTTCGGCATAAGTCAGTGCCAAGGTCGAGCCCCACGATCCGCCCAGCACCAGCCATTGCCCGATCCCGAGATGCCGCCGCAGACGCTCCATATCGGCGATGAGATGGGCGGTCGTGTTGGTGGAGAGGTCGACGTCCGGAGAGCTGGCATGTGGTACGCTCCGTCCTCTACCGCGCTGATCGAACAGCACGATGCGGTAAGCGCTCGGATCGAAATAGCGCCGCGCATTCGCGGTGCAGCCGGAACCGGGACCGCCATGGAGAACGAGGGCGGGCTTTCCGGCCGGGTTCCCGCAGGTCTCCCAATAGACGCGATGCCCGTCTCCCACATCGAGCATGCCGGAATCGTAGGGCTCAATAGGAGGGTAAAGATCGGGCATGGGCCCTGTTTATCACGCCCGGACTGTCGCGCCAGATCCGACCAGACGATACGCTACAGGAGTTCGGCCTACTCCTTCCCCAAAGCCTGCGCGACATCGTGGACCTGATCGCCGACGCGGCGGATGGCGTCCACCACGTGCTGGCGCGGCACGTTCCACCGGTCGGACCAGTACTGGAGATCCCATGGCTCAAGGACGTTGATGCGGGTCGAGTCCTGGGGATGTCTCCTGCTGACGCCCATGGCTGAGCTCCCGGCCAGTCCCAAAAGCTGTCTTCGATCCGACGCCACTCTTCAAATCAGATGGGACCGGCGCGGGGGAAGTCAGCCCGCCGACCTGCATCTTTTTAAGGCACCGTCCTACTCCGCCGCCGCGATGCGTTCGTGCGCGCTCGTGAACTGGAGCCGGGCGAGGCGGGCATAGAGGCCGCCCTGGGCAAGCAGGGTTTCGTGCGTGCCCTCCTCCACGATCACGCCCTTGTCCATGACCAGGATGCGGTCGGCGGAGCGCACGGTGGCGAGGCGGTGGGCGATGACGAGGGTGGTGCGGCCTTCCATCAGCCGGTCGAGGGCCGTCTGGACCTTGCGCTCGCTCTCGGCATCGAGGGCCGAGGTGGCCTCGTCGAGGAGCAGGATCGGGGCATCCTTCAGGATGGCGCGGGCAATAGCCAGACGCTGGCGCTGGCCGCCCGACAGGGTCACGCCGCGCTCGCCGATCATCGTCCGATAGCCCTCCGGCAGGGCCTGGATGAAGCCGTCGGCGGAGGCGAGTTCGGCGGCACGGCGCACCTCCTCCTCCGTGGCCTCCGGACGCCCGTAGCGGATGTTGTCGAGAACGCTCGCGGCAAAGATCGTCGGCTCCTGCGGCACGAGGGCCATGCGGGCGCGCAAGGCGAAAGGATCGGCTTCTTGGATCGCCACCCCGTCGACCCGGATCATTCCATCCTGAGGATCGTAGAAGCGCAGCAGCAGCTGCAGGATCGTGCTCTTGCCGGCCCCCGAGGGACCGACGATGGCGACCCGCTCGCCGGATCTCACCGCAAAGTTCAGGCCGTGGACCGCACGCTGGTCGGCCCGGGTCGGATAGGAGAAATGCACGTCCTCGAAGGCCACCGTGCCGAGCGGCGGCTCCGGCAGGGGCCGGGGATCGCGCGGCCGCTCGATGGCAGGCTTGGTGGCGAGGATTTCGCCTAAGCGCTCCGCAGCGCCGGCGGCCTGGGCGAGTTCGCCATAGACCTCCGAGAGCTGGCCTAAAGAGCTTGCGGCAAAGACCGCGTAGAGCACGAACTGCGACAGGCGCCCGCCGGTCATCTCTCCCGCCAGGACGTCCTGCGCGCCGTACCAAAGCACCCCGACCACGCTCGCCGAGACCAGGAAGATGCCAGCGCCGGTCAGGAAGGCCCGCATGGTGGTGGAGAGCCTTGCCGCGTCGAAAGCTTCCTCGGCAGCCGCAGCGAAACGGGAGGCGGTGAGGCTTTCCATGCCGAAGGCCTGCATGGTCCGCACCGCGCCGATGGCCTCCGCCGCATAGGCCGAGGCATCGGCCAGGCGATCCTGTGCCGCACGCGAGCGCCGCCGCACGGCACGGCCGGAAAAGACCAGGGGCAAGACGATGACCGGGATGGCGAGAAGCACGAGCGCCGAGAGCTTCGGGCTCGTGATGATCATGAGCACGGTCGCGCCCAGGAAGAGGAAGAGATTGCGCAGCGCAATCGAGATGCTGACCCCGAAGGCCGCCTTGACCTGGGTGGTGTCGGCCGTGAGTCGCGAGACGATCTCGCCGCTCTTGGTCTGGTCGAAGAAGGCCGGATCGAGGGATGTCAGGTGCCGAAACACGGCGGACCGCAGATCCGCCACCACCCGCTCGCCGAGCGTGATGACGCAATAGTAGCGTAGCGCACTGGCCAGGGCCAACACGCCCACCACCACGATCAGGAGGACGAAATACGCATTGATGTAGGCGCGGCCCTGCTCCGAAAAGCCGAAATCGATGACCCGACGTACGGCGATGGGCACGACGAGCGTAGCCGCAGAGGCCATGGCCAAGGCGACCAGCGCCGCCGCAATCCGTCCCCTGTAAGCCAGGCCGTAGGGAATGAGCGGCTTCAGAGCGCTGAGCGCAGCCTTGGGGCGATTCTGCCCTTGGAAATGGTCGGCCATGACACCTTCGTTTTTCCGGAATCGCGACATCGGGCGGTTTAGCACCTTTGCCCCGGCTTGTTTCAAGGTCTTAAGTGAGGTATAGGCGCGCATTCATCAATTCAGGCTCGATCTTACGTTGCGGGCTGACCAGATCCGGCTGGCCGCAAGAAGGACTATGGCAATGGCGCGCAAAGAAACCGATCATCCCGACTACCACTTCATCAAAGTGGTCATGACCAACGGCACCGAGTACACCACCCGCTCGACCTACGGCAAAGAGGGCGACACCCTCAACCTCGACATCGACCCGAACACCCACCCGGCCTGGACCGGCGGTTCGCAGCAGCTGCTCGACCGCGGCGGCCGTGTGTCGCGCTTCAACTCGAGGTTCGGCGGCCTGGGCCTCGGCGGCAAGAAGTAATCCGGCGCCCTGCTCGGATTGTTTCAGACCGGAATGCAAAAAGCCCCGCTTCGGCGGGGCTTTTTTGTTGCTCAATTCTCCACCGCCGATTTGGTCCTCAACTGACACATCCCCAAGCCGTCATCCTGAGGAGGTCAGAGGCGGATGCCCCAGCCTCTCAGAAGCAGGGGGTGCCAAGGGATGGCCCTTACTCCGTCGCCCCGAAGGCCCGCTGCAGCATGCCGAGCTGGGTAGCGACCGGGTTGGGAGCCGAGAGCCGGGGGGCCGATCCCCCCTCCGAGATGAGGCGCTCGAGATGGAGGATCCGGGCGTGGAGTCTTGTTGCGAGGCCTATCAGCTCCCGCAGGCGGACGGGCAGCGCCTCGTATTCGGCCATGGTCGTGGCTGTGTCGTGCGCGTTCAGGCGGACGCGGTTCTTCTCGGTCTGGGCCTGATCGGACGAGATCTCCCCTTCCGCCACGGCCCGCTGCAGCAGCAGCCAGGAGGCGACCTGCATCAGGCGGGTGGTGAGCCGCATGCTCTCGCTGGCATAGACAAGGCTTGCCTGGCGCGGCAGGTTGCGGGATTCCTCACGGCCCGGCCCGTCGAGATAGGCGGCCGTTTCCTCGATGAGCTCCATGCCCTCCTGGAAGAGGGACTTGAAGGCCTCGGAACCCACGAAGCTCTGCCCGAATCGGACAGGATCGACGTCGAGCTGGATCACGTCGGGTTCGTTCACGCACATCTCCCAAAAGCCTATCCGTCGCCTCGAAGGGCGGAGGTTCTGCAATTCATGGGCTGATTATAGGACGGACTGGCCGGGCTTGCCTCGGTAACCTCTTCTTAAGGTTAAGCCGGGGAATCGTGCGGAACCGAAGGTCCGCGTCAGCGAAAAGTCGCACCGGTTCTCCGCCTTCACCGATGCGCCAGCTCAGAAGATGACGACCGGATCGCCTCCGAAAGTGGAATGAATTTTTGGGCCGATGCTCTGAAAGCCCATAAAAATAGAGCCGCTCAAGGCGGCTCTTCAAGTCTAACAGGGAAGCGTCGAACAGAGTGGGCTATGAAGCCACTCGGCATCCAGGGAGAGACCCGGATGCCTTCACTCCTATCCGGGAATGGTTAATGCACCGTTAAGGACGTTTCTTCGTTACAGCCGCCTCAACCCTGGCCGAGCTTGAAGAAGGCGCTCGCGGCGGCGCGGGAATTTTCCTTTCGGGCCCTCGCCTCCTTGATGCGCGCGATCTCCTGCTCGAGCATCTCGACGCGCTCGTCGAGCTCGTCGATGGAGAGCATCGAGAGATCCTGGCCGATCTCGTGCCCGCTCATGATCTGGCGCGGTTCATCGGCGAAGGGATCGAGGGCCATGGCATTCTCCTCTTCAACGGTTGGTCATCAACGTAGTCCGGCATGTATTCCTTGCCAACGGGGCCTATATCCCGTGAGCTTGTTGACCAAAGGAGGGAAAAATGCGGCAGACCCCGGACATGATGCGCGCCGTCATCGCCGAAGGGAGCGGCGGGCCGGAGGTTCTCAAGGTGGTCCAGCGCCCGGTTCCCAAGCCCAGGGAGAGCGAGATCCTGGTCAAGGTGAAGGCGGCAGGCGTGAACCGCCCGGACGTGATCCAGCGGCAGGGCGGCTATCCCCCTCCTCCCGGAGCGCCGGATATCCTCGGGCTCGAGATCGCAGGCGAGGTGGCGGCCACCGGCCCCAACGCCGCTCGCTTTGCCGTCGGCACCCCGGTCATGGCCCTGGTGCCCGGCGGAGGCTATGCGGATTACGCCGTCGTCCATGAGAGCAACGCCCTTCCCATTCCCGCCAGCCTGTCCTTCGAGGAAGCAGGCGCCGTCCCGGAAACCTATTTCACCGTCTGGACCAACGTGTTCGATCGGGGACGCCTGCAACCGGGCGAGACGCTCCTCGTGCATGGCGGGACCTCAGGCATCGGCACCACAGCGATTCAGCTCGCGAAGGCCTTCGGCGCCACGGTCATCGCGACCGCGGGATCGCAGGAAAAATGCGACGCCTGCCTGCGGCTCGGCGCCGATGTCGCGGTCAATTACCGGGATCGGGACTTCGTGACGGCCACCAAGGAGGCGACAGGCGGCCGGGGCGCGGACGTGATCCTCGACATGGTCGGCGGCGACTACATCCCCCGCAATTACGAGGCTGCGGCGCAGGATGGCCGGATCGTGCAGATTGCCTTCCTCCAGAGCCCTAAAGCCGAGGTCGACTTCCGCCGCCTGATGGTCAAGCGGCTCACCCATACGGGTTCGACCCTGCGCCCTCGCTCGCCGGCAGAAAAGGCCGGCATTGCACAGGCGCTCGAGGACAAGGTCTGGCCGCTTTTGGCGCAGGGCCGGTGCAGGCCGGTGATGGACTCAACCTTTGCCATTGAGGATGTGGCCAGGGCCCATGCCCGCATGGACGGAGGCGAGCATATCGGCAAGATCGTGTTGCGGCTTTAAAATTTGCAACATCCCGGCACGATCCCTATAATCATCTCGTTTCCCTCACATCGTGAGACGAGATGCTCCGGTCCGGACCGGTTCGGAGCGCGAGAGAGTTTTGCCGTGCGGCGCCGACATCCGGCGCCCGGCCTGAAGGAGGTTCACATCCATGTCCCAGGGACCGTTGATGCCGAAGGCGACAGCCGTTTGGCTCGTCGAAAATACATCGCTGTCGTTCGACCAGATCGCCGATTTCTGCAAGCTGCACCCGCTCGAGGTGAAGGGCATTGCCGATGGCGAAGTCGCGGCCGGCATCAAGGGCTCGGATCCCATCACCACGGGCCAGCTGACCCGTGACGAGATCGAGAAGGCCCAGAAGGATCCGAACCATCGCCTCCGGCTCGCCGAGTCGCGGGTGAAGCTGCCGGAGCAGAAGCGGGTCAAGAAGGGACCGCGCTACACCCCCGTGTCCCGCCGTCACGACCGCCCGAACGCGATCCTCTGGCTCGTGCGCAACCATCCCGAGTTGAAGGACGCGCAGATCATGCGTCTGGTGGGCACCACCAAGACCACGATCCAGCAGGTCCGCGAGCGCACCCACTGGAACTCGGCGAGCCTTTCGCCGATGGACCCTGTGACGCTGGGCCTGTGCTCGCAGATCGATCTCGATTTCGAGGTGCAGCGTGCCGCCAAGGACCGTCCGCAGGTCGAGCCCCAGGAGCAGGGCGGCACCCTGATGCCGGCGGAAATCTCCACGGCTCCCGAGCGGGTCGATCCCTTCGCGGACATGAGCCGTCCGAAGCCGGCCCCGGAAGAGCACATCGACGTCAACTCGGTCTTCGCCAAGCTCAAGCAGCTCAAGCGCGACGACGAAGACGAGGAATAAGGTTTACGCGAAAGGCCCGGAGCGATCCGGGCCTTTTTATTTGGTCCCGTCCGCCTGCCCTTGGCGCCTGGGCTGCCGCCGGCGCGGCTTTGATGGTCTGTCACGGCTCCGCTCAAAGCGTATCTTCGCTCCGACGGCGTCAAGCCGAGCCGCGTTGTGCAGATCCTTGGCAGCCTGATGGACCAATGCCTTTTCATCATCTCCGAGGGCTTGCGTTAGCAAAGCTTCGAAGAGCGCCTGCTCATCCCCGGTCGGCTTTGTCATCCGTGAACCTTTTCAACCGGCAAGCCCCCTCGCCTTCAGCGCGTCCCCGATCTCGGTCAGGATCATGGGATCGTCGATGGTTGCGGGCGTCGACCATGCGTCGCCATCGGCGATCTTCTTCATGGTCCCGCGCAGAATCTTGCCCGAGCGGGTCTTGGGCAGGCGAGCGACGGTGATCGCCAGCTTGAAGGCGGCGACGGGCCCGATCTTCTCGCGCACCAGGCCCACGAGTTCCGCCTCGATCTCCTCCGGCAACCGGTCGATGCCGGATTTGAGCACCACGAAGCCGCACGGCACCTCGCCTTTGAGCGCATCCTTCACACCGATCACGGCGCATTCCGCCACCGCGGGATGGGAGGCCAGCACCTCCTCCATGCCGCCCGTCGAGAGGCGATGGCCCGCAACGTTGATGATGTCGTCGGTGCGGCCCATGACCCAGATATAGCCGTCCTCGTCGAGATAGCCCGCATCCGAGGTGTTGTAATAGCCGGGATAGACCGAGAGATAGGATTGCCTGAACCGCTGGTCCGCCTGCCACAGGGTCGGCAGGGCGCCGGGCGGCAGAGGCAGCTTGATGACGATGGCGCCCATGGTGTTGGGCCCGACCGATCTGCCACCCTCGTCCAGCACGTCGAGGGTATAGCCCGGCATCGGCACCGTGGGCGACCCGTGCTTCACCGGCAGGGCTCCGAGCCCGAGCGGGTTGCCGGCCACGGGCCAGCCGGTCTCCGTCTGCCACCAATGGTCGATGACGGGCACCTGCAGAATGTCCTCGGCCCATTTGACCGTATCGGGGTCGGCCCTCTCGCCCGCCAGGAACAGGGCGCGGAATGACGAGAGATCGTATTTCTTCAGGAGTTCCGCCTTCGGATCCTCCTTCTTGATAGCGCGGAAGGCGGTCGGCGCGGTGAAGAGGGTCACGACCCCGTGGTCCGAAATCACCCGCCAATAGACGCCAGCGTCCGGTGTTCCCACCGGCTTGCCCTCGTAGAGAATGGCGGTGCAGCCGTGAAGCAGCAGCCCGTAGACGATGTAGGAATGGCCGACGACCCAGCCCACGTCGGACGCGGCCCAGAACACCTCGCCCGGCTTCACGCCGAAGAAATGGCCTATGGACCATTTGAGCGCGACCATATGGCCGCCATTGTCGCGCACCACGCCCTTGGGGATGCCGGTGGTGCCCGACGTGTAGAGCACGTAGAGCGGATCGGTCGCCGCAACCGGCACGCATTCGGCCTTGCGGCCCTCGGCTCTCGCTGCCTCGACCGCGCTCGTCCAATCCCGGTCGCAGCCTTCGTTAAGAGCGCAGGCAAGTTGCGGCCGCTGGAAGACGAGGCAGGCTTCCGGCTTGGATGAGGAGAGTGCAATCGCCTCGTCCAGAAGCGGCTTGTAGGGAATGACGCGGGCGCCTTCGATGCCGCAGGAGGCGGAGAGGATGATCTTCGGTTTGGCATCGTCGATGCGCGTCGCCAGTTCCTTCGCCGCGAAGCCGCCGAAGACCACGGAATGGATTGCCCCGATCCGGGCGCAGGCCAGCATCGCGAAACTCGTCTCCGGGATCATCGGCATGTAGATGACGACGCGGTCCCCCTTGGCGACGCCCATGTCCTGGAGCACGGCGGCGAGCGTCGCCACCTCGTCCTGCAGTTCCGCATAGGTGATGCTGCGTTTCGTGTTCGTGACGGGGCTGTCGTAGATGATCGCCGCCTGATCGCCGCGCGTGGCGACGTGCCGGTCGACGACGTTGTAGCAGGTGTTGCATTCCGCGCCGACGAACCAGCGACCGTAGATGCCGGCCTGCGGATCGAACACCTTCTCGGCAGGCTTGATCCAGTCGATCTCCCGCGCCGCCTCTTCCCAAAAGCGCACAGGATCGGATTGCCAGCCAGCATAGACCTCATGATAGCGGCTCTGAGCGGATGGCATGGTGTTCCCCGTTGCGTTCTCTGCATGAGACTTCAAGCGCCTGCTGTGGTAGCAGGCCACCAAGCCGTGGTCAGGGGCGACTTTCGGCGAGTCGACTTTCGGCGAGTGTTTTCGTGATTACCGATCCTGTCTTCTATGCCGTCGCCATTCCCGCCGTGATCCTTCTGGGGCTTGCCAAGGGCGGCTTCTCGGGGCTCGGCATGCTCTCGCTGCCCATGATGGCGCTGGTGGTCTCGCCCGTGCAGGCGGCCGCCATCACGCTGCCGATCCTGATCGTCCAGGATGTGGTGTCGGTCTGGGCCTACCGGCATGCCTGGGACCGCCGCAACGTGGTCATCCTGCTCCTGGGAGCCGTCTCCGGTATCGTGACGGGCTATCTCCTCGCGGCTCAGGTCTCCGATGCGGCCGTCAAGCTGGCGGTCGGGATCATTTCCGTGGCCTTCGCGCTTCGCCGCATGGTGGTGGAACGCGGCGGGCGGCAGCCGAAGCCTGCGCCGGCCGACGTGCCGCGCGGCATCTTCTGGGGCTGGGTGACCGGCTTCACCAGCATGGTCGCCCATGCCGGCGGCCCGCCCTTCCAGATCTATGTCATGCCCCAGCGGCTGCCGCGGGATATCTTCGTCGGCACGGGCGCCGTGCTCTTCGCACTCATCAACTGGATCAAGGTTCCGCCCTATCTGGCGCTCGGCCAGATGACCTCCGAGAACATGGCCACGGCGGGAGCCCTGTTCCCGGTGGCGATCGCCTCCACCTGGGCCGGCGTCCTGCTCGTGCGGCGCGTCTCGGGCCAGAGATTTTATACGGCGGTCTATATCCTGCTGGTCCTCGTCGGCGCCAAGCTCATCTATGACGGCGTGACTGCGCTTTTCTGAAACGTCCAAGAAAAAGCCGCCGCTCCTTGGATGAAGCGACGGCTTCTTCAGGTGGGGAATGTTGACGAGCCGAGCGGCTAGTGCACCGCCGTTTCGGAGCTTCTCAGCCGTGTGATCTCGTCCTTGAGTTGAAGCTTCCTTCGCTTGAGTTCTGCCAGCCTCATGTCATCTGCCGACGGTCTATTGAGGGTATCCTGGATTTCGCGCTCGAGAGCCCGATGCTTCCGTTCCAGTTCCGTCAGGTGATTCTGCAGCGGCATGTCAGTTCCTCCTATTCGATCTACTGACCGGCCGATTGTGGCAGACAGAGTGTGGCGAGTCGAAGGCCAAATTCAAAGAATCGAGAGTAGAAGATGCTTGAGCGATCTTGCTCTCCACAGGGCCTAAGAGCATACTTCCGCCCCTCTTGGCCCGGCGGCCGAAGGCAGCTTGGCATCTTAGGTATTTTCAATGAACGAATTGGCTGAACTGGAAACGGAATTGGCCCGTCTCAAGCAGGAACACCGTGATCTCGACATGGCCATCGATGCCCTGGAAAGCATGGTCGCCGGGGACCAGTTGCAGGTCCAGCGCCTGAAGAAGCGCAAGCTTTTTCTCAAGGACCAGATCATCCGGCTCGAAGATCAGCTGACTCCCGACATTATTGCCTGAGAAAGCTTGGCTTTTTCGGGAACGGCCTTGCCTGCTTAGGACAGCTTCGTTATTCCCGCTGGACAGTTAAGGCCTTCAAGCCGGAGCCACGCCATGGCGCGTCCCCCTATTGCCATCATCATGGGCAGCCAGTCCGACTGGGCCACCATGCGTCATGCCGCCGAGACGCTCGACGCGCTGGGCGTTGCGTATGACTCCCGCATCGTCTCGGCCCACCGCACTCCGGACCGGCTGGTGGCCTTCGCCAAGGGCGCCAAGGCGGAAGGCTTTCAGGTCATCATCGCCGGTGCCGGCGGGGCCGCCCACCTGCCCGGCATGACCGCCGCCATGACTCCCCTGCCCGTTTTCGGCGTACCGGTGGAATCCAAGGCACTGTCGGGCCAGGACAGCCTGCTCTCCATCGTCCAGATGCCAGCCGGCATTCCGGTGGGCACGCTTGCCATCGGCCGTCCAGGCGCGGTGAATGCGGCCCTGCTCGCGGCCGCCGTGCTGGCCCTGCACGATCCTGCCTTGAGCGATCGCCTCGACGCATGGCGCCAGCGCCAGAGCGAAAGCGTGGCCGAGCGCCCCTCCAACGAAAGCTAGAGAACCTCATGATCCGTCCCGGCTGCACCCTCGGTATCCTCGGCGGCGGCCAGCTTGGCCGCATGATCGCCATGGCGGCGGCGCAGCTGGGCCTGAGGACGCATATCTACGCGCCCGACGAGAACAGCCCGGCCTTCGAAGTGGCGACCGAATTTACCATCGCGGCTTACGAGGACGAAGCGAACCTGGTGCGTTTCGCCAAGGCCGTGGATGTGGTGACCTACGAGTTCGAGAACGTGCCGAGCGAGACGGCCGCCACCTTGAGCGCCCATGCGCTGCTGGCTCCCAATGCGCAGGCGCTGGCTGTGTCGCAGGACCGCTTCCTCGAAAAGAGCTTCATCGCGGGCCTGGGCATCGCGGTCGCGCCCTTCGCGCCCGTTTCCACCGAGGCCGAACTGGCCGAGGCTCTCGAGCGCATCGGCAGGCCCGCCGTGCTCAAGACCCGCCGCTTCGGCTATGACGGCAAGGGGCAGGTGAAGATCACGCCCGAGACCGATCCCGCCGCGGCCTGGGAGGAGATCGGACGCGCCGCCTCCATCCTGGAGGGCTTCGTGCCCTTCGAGCGGGAGGTCTCGGTGGTCGCCGCCCGCACCGCCGCGGGAGCCTTCGCGGCCTTTGATCTGTGCGCCAACGAGCACCGCTATCACATCCTGGATACCACCCGGGTTCCAGCCGGCGTCTCCCCCGAAACGGAGGAGCAGGCCTTCCGGATCGCCCGCTCCATCGCCGAGGCTTTGGATTATGTGGGCGTGATCGCGGTCGAGCTGTTTCTGGTCACCGAGGACGGCACCGAGCGTCTCGTGGTCAACGAGATCGCCCCTCGGGTACACAATTCCGGCCATTGGACGCTCGGCGGCGCCACGACCTCGCAATTCGAGCAGCATGTGAGGGCAGTCTGCGGCTGGCCATTGGGCGACACCGCTCGTCTCGGCCGGGTCGAGATGAAGAACCTGATCGGGCACGATGCCGATGCCTGGGAGGAGATCCTGGCCGAGCCGGGCGCGCACCTGCACCTCTACGGCAAAACGGAAGCGCGGGCGGGCCGCAAGATGGGACACGTCACGCGTGTTTTCCCGGAGGCGAGCTGAACCTTTTAAAACCGGAGCCGTTGTCTCCCTGGGCCGACGCATTTCTTGAGAAGCAACCCTGGACAGGCCAGGCTTCTTCTGATATCGACGCCGCCCAGATAGAGGTGCGCATGGCGCGCCTCGTTGTTTTTTATCACAATCGAAACGGTTCAAATACGAGGAATTCGCGTGCAGGTTCTTGTCCGGGATAACAACGTCGATCAGGCGCTCCGCGCTCTCAAGAAGAAGATGCAGCGTGAAGGCATCTTCCGCGAAATGAAGCTTCGCGGCCACTACGAGAAGCCGTCCGAGAAGAAGGCCCGCGAGAAGGCTGAGGCCGTTCGCCGCGCCCGCAAGCTGATCCGCAAGCGCATGCAGCGCGAAGGCCTGCTGCCTTCGAAGCCCCGTCCGACCCGCTAAGCTCTTCTGAGCAGGCCTGAAAAGGCTAGCCTCTCGGTTGTGAACCAGCGCCCGTCGCGCAAGCGGGGCGCTGTTTGCATGTCTGGGGTCTCACTTCTCTAATCAATTAGGTAACTAAGTTGCAATTTCTATTGCGCCGATGCCTTTTTGATGCCTTGTTTCACGGCTGTTAAGGATTTCCCGCCACAGTGCCGCTCCCTGGTATCCGTGAGTAAATAAGCTGGAGACGAAGGTGTTCGCCCCATCGATTCGCCATTTGGCCCCCTTGAGCCTAACCCTCGTTGCCCTCGGCCTCGCCGCCTGCAGCACCACCGGCGGCGGCCCCGCCCAGCGCATCGCCGTTGTGGAAGAAGACACGCAGGGCACGAGCACGGTCAACATCTCTTCCCTGTCGGACGTGATCCAGCGCAATCCGAACGATCCGAGCGCCTATAACACCCGCGGAGCGGCCTATGCCCGCGTGGGGAACTACAGCAGCGCGATCTCGGACTTCACCAAGGCGGTGCAGCTCGATCCGAACTACGCGCCGGCCTATACCAACCGCGCACTGGCGCTGCGGCAGACGAACCGCAACGACCAGGCGCTCGCCGACTTCACCCGCTCGATCCAGGCGGATCCGAATTACGGTCCGGCCTATATCGGCCGCGCCAATCTCTATCGCGCCCAGAACCAGTACCAGGAAGCCCTCAGCGACTTGAACATGGCGACCCGCCTCCTGCCCGAATCGGCCGAGGCGCTTCACTCGCGCGGCTTGCTCTATCAGCGCCAAGGGATGCATCCGCAGGCGATCCTCGACTTCGACGCCACCATCGACCGCAACCCCTTCGTCGGCGCTCCCTACGCCGCCCGCGGCCAGAGCTTCGTGGCGACAAACCAGTTCGACAAGGCCATCGAGGATTTCAACGCGGCGCTGAACGTCAACAACAAGGATGCCGATTCCTGGGCGTGGCGTGGCGTGGCCCTCGAGCGCAAGGGCGACCGGAGCCAAGCCCTCGAAAGCTATTCCCGCGCTCTGGCCCTCGACAACGGCAACAGCGTCGCCCGCCAGGGCAGCTCCAGGCTCCAGGGCGGCGTCGCAGGCCTGTTCCGCTCGTAAGAGAGCTGTTGGAGGAAGGGACATGAACCCCGCCCCTCCCCTGCGGACCATCGCCGATATCGAAAGACTTCTGGAAGCGCATGCGGACCTGCATGCGCTTCTTCTGCATGTGGAGAGCCTTGGGCTTCCCGATTGCTGGATTGGGGCCGGTTTCATCCGCAATACCGTCTGGGACGTGCTGCACGAACGGGAGATCGATGTGTCCCGTCTCAACGACGTGGACGTGATCCTCTTCGATGCGAGCGACACTCGAAGGGAGCGGGAAAGCGACCTTGAAGACCGACTCCGCGAAACCGCTCCCGGCGTGATCTGGTCGGTCAAGAACCAGGCGCGCATGCATCGTCGCAATGGTGATGCGCCGTATCGCGACACGTTCGAGGCCGTCGCTCACTGGGCGGAAACCGCCACCGCAATCGCGGCGCGATCACTCCGCGGGAAGATCGACGTGGTGGCTCCCCATGGGGTGAAGGATCTTCTGAACCTGATCGTACGGCCGGCACCGGCCTTCGAACGAAAGATGGCAGTCTATCGCGAACGAGTTCTGAGCAAGCATTGGTCGGCTCGCTGGCCGAAACTGACGTTGCTCATGACATGGGGCGAGGCTTATCCGGCCCCTCACAGTTCCTTCGACAGGATCGAGACGTAAGGCTCAAAGCCGAAGGCGCGGTAGGTGCGCTCAGCCCGTTCATTGGCGACGAGAACGCCGATAAAGAGGCGCTTCAGGCCGGCCTCCTTGGTCAAACGCTCGGCCTCCTTCAGGAGCATCTGGCCGATGCCCCGACCACGCCAGTCGTTGTGGACGATCAGATCCGTCACCGTGCCATGATTGCGAAACCCGTCGGCCACATAGGCCGCATCCTGATCGAGCGAAAAGCCCATGGCGCCGACAGCGATCCCGTCTGCCTCCGCAAGAATGATGCGGCCGTTGCGCCGGGACAGGCGCTGCATCAGCTCGTCGTAATACTCAGTCGCCGCACCATAATCGCGCCGTCGGTCGCCGATCAGATCGGCCTCGAAGACGTTGAGCTGGTGGATCAGCTCGATGACGGCATCCCGGTTGGTAGGAAGGGCGGTGCGAAGAGTAATCGGCGACATGACAGGGTCCGGGCAAAGCGCATCGGGGCTCGCGTTAAAGCAGATTTTGCCGGCTTCGTCATCGTGGGCGTCCTACCACTGTCATTCCGGGCCCGGCTCTAACGAGCCGCCCCCGAATGGCAGTGGAGATGTTGATCCAAAAAAACTAGGACGGCAAAGCTAGCTGGCGGGACTGCTGCTCGAGAGCTGCCAGATAGGCGGCGGGATCATGCCGGAAGCGGGTGCGCAGGGTTCGCGCGCGGCGGCCTCTCTCCAGACGCTGGCGCAAACTCCTCCAGTGCTCCCGGTTCGCGGCGCCCAGATCTCGCGCCGTGGGCGCCTGCACGCGGGTCGCAGTGGCGGCGAGCAGCCGGACCGAGCCGCGCAGAACCGCACCAGGGGCCGCTGTCTTGCGGCCGGTGGCACGCCGCTCGTGATAGCGCTGCGAGCCGAAGAGCTGTTCAAGATCGTTGTTGGTGCGCGGCAGGTCTGGCACCGCGTAGGTGTGGAACAAGCCGGGGCGATAGCTGCGCGTGACCTTCTGGAAATGATCAAGTGCACCGGCCAGCGACCCAGCTTTGAGGCGATGCCGCTGCATCGCGCCCAGCACCCCGTTCACCCGCCGCCGCACCATGACGGCACTCTCCTCTTGCGGGTTGCCGAGCCCATGCGCCACGGCGTGAACAAACCGGTAGGCGTACTCCACATCCGGCCACAAGGCGGCCGTGCGCTCCAGCGCACGAGCGATCATCTGGTGCAAGCGCGTGAGCGCCGGCGCGAAGCCCCCTTTTGCGGCACCCGGTCCAGGCTGCCGGCCACCTTCTCCAGTCGCTGCTTCAGTTTGAGGCCTGAGGCGGCCAGCGGCGCCCGGCCATCATCGGTGATCGCGCTGCGCACCGCCGCACAATAGCCCTGGACGAGCACTGCCTCGGCATCATCCCGCTCCTCCACGGTGCGTTCGATCCGACGGATGCCGCGCACCTGCTTTTTGAGTTCCTTCTTGGCATGCCGATCGGCCTCGAAGATCGGATGCGC
>NZ_VOSK01000330.1 GCF_009296175.1 Microvirga tunisiensis
GCCTTACCTGCTGTTAACCAGTCGGCTACACTCTCGTGAGGTGGATCAGGAGCAAACCATGCAGTTCAGCGTTGGCGATGTCGTGCATCTGATTGCTTACCCCTCTCATCGGATGACCGTTGTTGAGGTCGATGGTCGCGAGATAACCTGCAGATGGTTCGAAGGAGCTGCGGTCAAAGAAGGCATCTTTCCCTCGCATATCATTGCAAAGGAAGCCCAACCGCAGGCCGTTGAGGCGATAGCTTAGCGCCAGTCCTTTGGCCGAGGAGGGCCAGGCACGGATGCGCCCAGCCCGAGTATGCTTATTCACTTGCCGACTTCTTGGAACGCCTGCCGCGTTTTGGCATGGAGGATTCAGCGCGTGCCGTGACCGTCTCCTCCGGCGCTGCAACTGCTTTCGCGGTAGTCTTCCTTCGCTGACCGAGGCCGCTGCTTTTGGCGAGCTCAGACCGCTTCGCAGCATAGTTGGGCGCAACCATGGGGTAATCGGCAGGAAGCCCCCACTTTGCACGATACTCCTCAGCCGTCAGTCCCAGCTTCCCGAGATGACGCTTGAGCGTCTTATACTTCTTGCCGTCTTCGAGGCTAATCAGGAAGTCAGGGGTGATGGACCTGCGGATCGAAACAGCCGGCTCTGGCTTTTCGGGCTCCGTTTGCTTCGGAGCAGTTAATCCTTGGAGCGCAGCATGGACGGATGCAATCACGTTCGGCAGATCAGTCCGATGAACCGCGTTGTTGGCGACATAGGACGAAACAATGTCTGCGGTAATGCTGGCGAAATCTAGCTGTTGTTCAGGCTGATCCATAACTCATCCAATACCAGGAAAGATCGAGCGCGATCAGTTAGCCACTTAAATTGTGGGGTCAAGCCACTCGTGTCCGGGGCGGGAGCAAAGGCTTGGCATTCTGGGTGATGACTGGCGCAGGGAAGGACGTTGCCCGGATACAAAGACGCCCCGGCTGAGGGCTGTCTTGAACCTCAACCAGGGCGCCCAGCGGAGCGTGGGGCTCCGCATCTGTTCGGGCTGATACACAACGCGCCCGGTGAGATTATCCTGACCAAGTAAGGTAAATATTCGGTGTCGTGGCTGGGGCGCCCAGCCACGAGGTGTTCGCGTGAAATCTTGGCCAGGGCGCTGGTGGCTTTCGTCTCAGCAGCAGAACGCAAGTCACGAATGAGAGAGTAAATGACCGGCGTTGGCCTTCAACGTCTCAGAAGGCTAGCCACGAAATTACGGAAGAGTGGCTCTTAGCTTCCGGAGTAGATCTCAAATAGAAACGCCCCGACCGAGAGAGGTTCGCTCAAACCCTCAGCCAGGGTGCCTGTGGTGTCCTGCAAGGCAACCACACCCCAATCCTAGACCCATCCCACTGATCATCAACACCGCTCAAAATAGATGCGCGCCCTGAAAGAGGAGATCGGGTTCGGATGCTCTTTCAGGGCGGCGGCGCTCATGGGGGCAGGAGCGCACGACCGAACAACACGCTCCAACCGTGGCCATATTGTGGGCGCCTGAATGAGTGCCGTCCCTTGACGCGGGACTCTGGTGGTCGAGGAGATCAGGGCAATCCAGACAATCAAGGTGATGCCGGCAGGTAGCGGGGCCATCTCCCAGCGCACGGGTTGGCCGGTGAATTCGGAGATGGCGGTGGCATCGCGGGAATAGGTCATGTCTCCGTTTGGTGCGGCGAGGATGAAGTTCCCGTTTCCTCGGACCCTATTAACAGTTTTCAGTGATCTGCAACTTCTGAGGCTGATCCATATAGGCTGCACGATCGTTACTCGAACCGGCCTTAGTCGAGGCTCGCATGTGAACCACGATCGCGGCCAGGAGCGCAAACAAGCTCCCGCCAAACGGCATGCTGAGAAGGGCGATGGCGGCTCCATAAGGCCAGAGCAGCGCGCAACTGATGAAACCGCCGATCAAAGCCGCAAACGCGTAGACAATCACCATGTCGCGCACACCCTTAAGGACTACCTCAGGCGCACCATAGCGAAGTTTGAAGGCGTTGGAAGAACTATACGATTGCCGCAATGTCGCGGCAGTAGGGCATGCCGAGGGTATGGCATGAAGGAGTGAAGCGAGGGCCCCGAGGCGACCACTCCTGTTCCGGCATGCAGTCAGTACACCTCCTAACGTCTATTTCCCGGCAGCTTTTCGCAATGCCTCGTTGATCCTTTCCTGCCAGCCCGGCCCATCCTCCTGAAAGTAGTCGAGGACGTCCCGATCGATGCGCAGGGTCACCATCTCTTTTGCGCCAGGAATCGAGGGCTGCTTTGGGGCGGGTTCTACCGGCTTGGTGGTCGCCCTCTTGAAGGCCGCTTCGGCCGCCTGCCGCGAATCTCCCGTTGCTCTGAATCGGCTCGGTGGCTTCGACATAGACGTCTTCTCCGATACGCGCTGATCGTTCAATGAGTTGTGTCTGTCTCGACTTGGGCAGCAGCAATCAAGTCGAGATCTTTCCGGCGCAGGTTCACCGCCCCGGGAGCTCGGCCCACAGTAAAGAATGCAATGGCGGTGCAGGCAAGCAGGAGAAGCGGGCGAACAATCAGCAACATGGCCGGGCCTCCGAAACAGGAGGCGATCTGGGGTCGCACTGATGAATCAAACCTTGCCGATAAGGCAGACCGGGGCCCTTTCCCGGCTATTCACAGGCCGATATTGTTCGAGCAGTTTTGGGAACCAAAGGGCGTGAGCGGATGTGATGCTGGCAGTCGTACGGGTACCCTGGCGGACCGGCTTATTGCGCCGGACCATGTGGCGCAGATCCGAGGCACTGGGACTCAAGAGAGCCGTGCACCGGCAGCGGAGATGTTCCCGCGGCAACTCCTACAAACACCCATGAAGGCGGCGCCCGATTCGGCGCCACTGCTAGCGAAAGCTTGGCCGTTGGACTTTGGTGCGTTATTTAGATGAGAGCCGCATTCAGCTCCTGACGCTCGAGTTCAGGCGATGCGCTGCGACACCAGCATGCCCAGGTGGGTCATAATATTGATGACCTTGCAAGCGGCCGCGGCCTCAGTCTTTTGCGTTGGCAGAGTCCGGGCGTGGAGGCGGCGGCCAATCAGGGTTTTGTAGCGCATCATCGCGACCTCACCCAACGACCGCCGGCCGTAGTTCACCGCCTTCTGCCAATCCAGCCGCCCGCGCTCCTGGATGATCCGGAGGTGCCGGTCCCGCTGGGTGGGCGCCGTCTCGGCTGTGTTGCTCGGCACTGCGGTTGCCGTGGTGGGATGATCACGGCAGCAACAGGATCGCGCTCGGCGATGAGACGGTAGACGAGCTCACCATACGTACGCGCCATCCGCCGTGACTGAAGCGATCGGACCCGACTTTGAGCCCGAAGTTGCGCAGCAGACCTCGGATATCGTTCTCAACCGCAAGGGCCTTCTCCTGCGGGAGCTTACGGGCAGTGAGCAGCGCACGGCGCTTCTGACTTGAGAGCGTCTTCACATACACGGGACGGAACAGATTGACCCGCATCATCTGGGCGATACTGCGGGCATCATGGCGATCCGTCTTGTTCACCTGAGCTTTGAGAAAGGCGTTGGTGTGCCGCGTCTCGATGCACACGACAGGGAGCCCGGCTGAGGCGAGCCCCTCGAAGAGTGTCATTCGGCTTTGAAACCAGACCCCATTTCTTGTTCGGCGCAACCCTCTGAGTTGCTTAGGGTCTTCGCTCAGGGTGAGAGGGTCACGATCGGCGCCGATTGTAACCCCTCCGCTTTAACTGTTTGTTTCGAATGTTCAGCCGGTTGCACCGGCTTTGACAGGGATCAAAGTTTCCGAGCCGATTTACATTCCCCGGCAGCCCGCGCGTAGATTCGCCGACGAAGACCCCCGTGTGTGCATGGTTCGGCAGTGCGTGTCCCGAAGCGTCAAGCCCATGGCTCTGAAGGTCAAGCGGACGCTGCCGGATGGCGTAGTGTCATCCTCATCCGGTGCCCGTCGGACAGAGCAGCCGGTGCTGCCAAGGAAGCCGCAACGGGTTCACGCAAAGGCGTGCCCGGGTTGAGGAGGACAGCTCATGCATTGCACATCTGCTTTCGTTGTTCTTGCCGCTGTCGCATCCGTGATCATGCCCGTGCCTGCGGACGCCCAATCGCGCTCCCGACAGGTCGGGCAGAGCGGTCCTCTGATCCTGAGAGTGACGCCGCGCAGCTCCTACGGTCGCATCCCGATGTACCTCGTCGGTTCAACCTATGAGCCGAGGAACGCCTTTGATCCAATCGTGCTTGCCGCCCCACTTGGCCCTGCCGCGAGCAATATCACGATCACTCTGCCGGTATCGTCCGCAAGTTGTCGGATCACGCAAGTCAACGCCACTCTGTACGCCAGCCCCGGCTGCCTACGGCAACCACGGTTCTGACCGAACCGCAGGCTGTCGCGCGTGAGAACCTCGTGACCAGCTCGGTATCGGGGTCAACTCGGCGCGCCCGCCTGATCTTCCTACTTCCGCTGGTACTCACCGACCGAGGCGTTCTTCAACAAGAGTTGGGCGCTGCCCGACATTGAGAAGCGCACTTGAATTGGGAAGCCGGCTGCTACGTTGGGAAGCCGTTGAACTGTCGTCTCACGTATATGACGGGATGTTCTGAAGGTGACCCGATAGGTCCGGTCATGGCACGAGGCGGAAGTAGACCGAACGTCAGCTCTGGCAGGGAACACCGGACGTTCCCAGAGGGCAGGGGATCGTCAGTGCTCGACCCAACTCGGACGCCACAACGACTCAGTCACAGACTCCGAAGCTGGCCGAGACCGAACCGACCGCTTCCGGAGCTAGGAGGCTGAAGACTGCCCTTCAAAACTTACAACCCACCCAGCGCTCGTTCCGGATCGATCGCCGCCGACCAGCGGGGGGAGATTGTCCGAACGGCCAACAGCGGCGCAGCTCGCTGCCGTTCTCCGGGTGACCAGGGCCAAGCGTACGGAACTTGGACGGGTCTGGTCTGCCTTATAGCGTGATCAGCACCATTGTTCTGAATGGGTGGCCGAAGCGCTGCAGGTTCACCAGCGACCCTCCGCTTGACGCTGGCGGAGTGCAAGTTCGTCATCGCTTGGGGGTTTTGTCGCAAAACTGCCGGTGCGAACCTCCCCATCACACGCAAACGATGCGAAGTGGACGCCCTTCGGCGAGTGCGCCTGCTCGACCAGTGTCCATGAACGGGCTGTCGCCGGATCGCCCGAATACCAGCGCTTGCCGCGCCCAAGCATGACCGGAAAGGTGATCAATGCCAGTTGATCGACAAGGCCTGCGGGAAGCAGCGCCTGGTAGAGCATGCTGCTGCCCTGGATCAGCAGGTCCGGTCCATTGCTGGCCTTGAGGCGCGCGACAGCCTCGGCGGGATCGCCGACGAGGCGCCGGCTGTTGTTCCACGTCAGCGGCCGGTCGGACGATGTCACGACATGTTTTCGAACGGCATTGAACGTCTCGCCGATCGGCTGGTCGCCATTGTGCGGCCAATACGCGGCGAAGATCTCGTACGTTCGCCGGCCCAGCAGCAGCTCATAGCTGCCGCCCAGCAGCCGCCCCATCGGCTCCTCCAGCGTGTCGTCGAAATAGGGGAACACCCAGCCGCCGTGCGCAAAGCCGGTCTGGTCCTCCTCCGGCCCGCCCGGTGCCTGGATCACGCCGTCGAGCGTCTGGAAAAGGGAGCCGATGATTTTACGCATCGACGGCTACTCCGCGCTCCGCAGCCTCGATCCGGGAGATGTCGATCTTGCGCATGGTCATCATCGCTTCGAACGCTCGCCTGGCTGCGGCCTTGTCAGGATTGCTGTTGGCCCGCAGCAGCGCACGGGGCGTGATCTGCCACGAAAAGCCCCAGCGATCCTTGCACCAGCCGCAAGCGCTTTCCTGCCCGCCATTACTGACGATGGCGTTCCAATAACGGTCGGTCTCTTCCTGATCGTCGGTCAGGACCATGAAGCTGACGGCTTCATTGGCCTTGAAATTGGGTCCGCCGTTCAGGCCGACGAACCGCCGCCCGAGCACGGTGAACTCGACCGTGAGTTCGGTGCCCTCTGTTCCACCCGGAAAGTCTGACGGGGCGTGCATGGGAGCGCCAACACTGCTGTCGGGAAAGGTTGCGGCGTAGAACTCCGCAGCCTTGCGGGCTTCCCCGTGATCGAACCACAGGCAGGTCGTGAGCTTGTCGCTGGCCACGATATTTCTCCTTACTGACGCGGGCCGACCAATCCGAAGACGGCGCCCTGGGGGTCAACAGCGGTCAGCGAATACTCGCCGCCCGGGATTTCGCTCGGGCCGTGAAGGGATCGTGCCCCCGCCGGCCCGCACCGCGTCCGCCGCCCGGTCGATGTCGCCGACTCCGATGTAGAAGGTCCATGCCGCCTGGGGCACCTGCGGCATCCTCGGCATGATGGCGCCGATCATGGTTTCGCCCTGGTAGAGGAAGCGGTAGGAGCCGAAGTCGCCCATATCCATGTCGCCCTCCTGCCGCCAGCCAAAGTGCCGGGTGTAGAAGGCGACCGACCGATCCTGGTCGCTGGCCTGCAACTCGTTCCAGCGGA
>NZ_VOSK01000331.1 GCF_009296175.1 Microvirga tunisiensis
CCCAACAGCTCCAGCACCAACCGCTTCAGATCGGCGTTCGACAGGCCATCAAGATCCGGGGCCGGTGACATGCAGGGGATTGAATCAGAATTGTCGCTGCGCCGGAACCCCGACCCGCCAGCTCAGCCCGGACTTTTGCCAATGTTACAAATTTTCGTCGTAAGCCATTGATCTGTATAACACTCAACAGACTCCAGCTTCGGAAGGTCTCAAAATGGCACGGGGCTGACCTTATCCCGATTTCCGCTTTAGCTGCCTCAGCGGGCTATTATTTAATCCGCTTCACAGCGTTATGACCCACTTGAAACCTTCAGTAACAGGTGAGCCGGAACCCATCAGATCAAGGACCAGGGTCGTCATCTCGATGAACAGGGGCCGCTTTTCCTCCGCTGCTTTCCCGACCGTGAGAGCAGGACCCTGTGGTTCGCTGACCTTTCCTTGCGGAGCATTCCAGCCGCTGTACCATCACAGGATTAGCAGGAGACACTCATGACTGAGCCGCTGATCGATCTCTCCAGTCCAGAGGCCTGGCGCCTGCTGAAGCACGCGCGAAAACGCGGCTATCTCACCAGGGACGAGTTTGACCAGATGGTTGGGCCGGAGCTGCCGCCCGACCGCCTGGAGGCTCTCAAGCGTGAGCTCTGGAAGCTGCACATCAGCATTCTGGTGACCGGAGATAAGCGCTGAAATCAAGTGCGAGGGGTGAGGGGATCCGTGCCCTCGAACCAAGCATGGGTTGCGGCCTCGCGGGCAGTCTGCTCGTCTTCAAAGCCAAGGGCGGTAAGCTTTTCTAAGCCGCAGACATGGCACCTAACAGCCGCGGCAAAGCCACCATCATCCGTAACGAAGCTCAGAACGGATGCTGCATCGCAGGAACACCGCGGACAGAGCCTCTGACTCATGTGGCTCTTCCTTTCCAGTGATTTCTGCGGATTAACGAGGTTAACGCATGTGCTGACGCTGTCGAGCGAGGACAGGCGCAACAACTTTGTGCAACGCGCAATGACAGAAGCGGTGCGGCCAGGGCACGGTGGTACTGACATCACTCCTGCCAGCCGCGTTCGACGGCTTCGCACACCCTCATAGCGAGCCGCATGCAAACAGGATAGCTTCCCCGCATTTGCATGAGGAGCCCGCTTGACCACAACGATGACTGGCGGGTTCTGATTTGATGTCTGCCGGCTCGTCAGAAAAGGTTGGTCATCGGGTCACGAATCACATCACCTGCCGACAGGATCAACCAAGAGGAGAGTGCATGTTCTTCGTTGTCACGGGGCAAGGGCTAAACGGGCCGCTAGCGGTAACCTGCGAGACGGCGGCCGCAGCCGTCGAGAAGGCCCGTGCTTTTATTGCTGACGGAGTGCTCGACGTCCTCATCGCTGATGCGGATGGGCGGCAGCATCCCCCGGACGACTTCCACCGCCTCCTGCTTGGGACCCAATCCTCATGAAGCCGCTTCGAACCCGGAACATGCTCCCGCGGAAGGCTTTCCCCGAGCGGCAAGCTTAGTTATCTCGCGAAGAGGCGGTTCCTTTACTTTGCAACCAGAGGCACTTGTATGAGCCAACTCACAGCACTGTCGGCTCATCTCCCTGGCTGTATCATCTGCATAGACGCAAGACGCCTTCACTTGCGCCGCGAGCTGCTCCCGGGGCTCCCCGATCGGTGAGACCGGGGCATTCGGTGGGGTATCATGGATGACTGGTGGGTGATCCTGTTCGTCGTCATTGCTGTGCTTGCTTGGAGCGGTTTGTTCCCATCCGACCTTGCAATCCAGCATAGAAGCCCCATATTTAGTTTATCGGATTTTGGCCGGACAATCGGGTCGTTTCGCTTTTGGTTTTTCCAGGCGCACGTTCGGACTTTCTTACCATTACATCGACGAACCGAGTTGAGGCCGTGCTTTTGCACGCCTTCGCTCACGTGCATCTGCAGCAATCGCGAAAGGTTACCCCAATGGTTATGGGCACTGTTAAATTCTACAACGACATGAAGGGCTTCGGCTTCATCCAGCCGAACGATGGCAGCAAGGACGTGTTCGTCCATGCCACCGCTCTTGAGCGCGCCGGCATGCGCGGCCTCGTCGAAGGCCAGAAGGTTGCCTTTGATACGGCCGAAGACCGCCGCTCCGGCAAGATCGCCGTCAACAATATCGAGACGGCATAAAGCAAGTCCCTTCGGTGCAGGCTTGTCTGCACTGAGCCGTTGAGGCCGCTCCCCTGGGGAGCGGCTTTTTGTTTGCACGTGTGGTGCTGCCTCTGGCACTCCCACACTGGAGAACCAAATTGCCTCATAAATACAAGATCCGACAGATGGTGCGCCTCGTCCGTGCGCCGATTTTTGACAGCCGCGCCACTGGCAGCGGCATCTACGAGGTGACGCGCCTCATGCCGGCCGACGAGACCGGCGAGGTCTCGTACCGGATCCGATCCGGTGTGACGGAACGTGCCGTCCGGGAGAGCGAGATCAGAGCATGAGTGGTTTCCGAGACAAGGGCTCAGCGATCGGCTGAGCACGGCGCAGAGCGCCCGCAAGGCCATGCTGGAACGCGTCCGAGCAAAGCCGGGTGCCGACGATCCGGCTGTGGCTGAGCGCAGAGCAGCTCGACAGGCTGTCAGCACCGCCCGTGAGGCGCGGCTGGCCGAACGCGAGGCCGCCAAGGTCGCCGAGCAGACTCGCGAGGCCGCAGAGCGGGAGGCGCAGCAAGCGGCCGAACAGGAGCAGCGCCTGGCTCAGGAAGCAAACGAGGTTGTCGAGAGAGCCCAGAGAGCCGAGCGTCAGGTCGCACTGGAAGCCGAGCAGAAGGCAGCCCGCGATGCCCGCTATGCCGCCCGAAAGGCACGCAAGTGAGCTGAGGCGGGATATCGGCCGAACACCTCAAGTTCCCTCATTGCATTCACATCATACAGGATTGGCCATGAACGAGTTCGAGGAGAACAGGGCCGGCACCCCTGAACGGACCGTCTCTGAACGTCACATTGAGGCGGTTCAGCAGCAAGGCGGGATGTTCGTCGAGGCCGTTCGCCGGACCCGTATGCCGATGCTCGTGACTGACGCGACCCTGCCCGGCAATCCTATCGTTTTTGCCAACCAGGCGTTCGTCGACCTGTCGGGCTACAGCATGGACGAGTTGCTCGGACAAGACCCGCACTTCATGAACGGCGAAGGCACCGACCCTGAGGCCATCCGGCGCTATGAGGTCGCGATCATGGAGGGACGGGACGAGACGCTGGAGATCCTGCAGTACCGCAAGGACGGCAGCCCGTTTCGGGCCATGCTGTTCGCCAGTCCTGTGGATGACGGCCAGGGCACCGTCACCAGTCACTTTCTCTCCTATCTCGATATCACCCGACGGTACGCCGCCGAAGAGGACCTTCGGACCCTTGCTTCTGAACTGGAGGCCCGAGTGGCGGCCAGAACCCAGGAGCTGGAAGCAGCCAACATAAGCCTGTCGGCTCTGGTCACCGAAAGGGAGATGCTCCTGGTCGAGGTCAACCACCGCGCCAAGAACAGCCTCGCCATAGCCGCGTCTCTCCTCGCCATCCAGGGACGGCGGCAGCCTGATCCGGCCGTCCGGGCTCTGTTTGAGGAGGCCCAGGATCGTCTCAACGCCATGGCGCGAGTGCACGACCTTCTCAGCAAGTCGGAAAAGGCCCAACGCGTCGATGTTTCTGTGTACGTGGCAGATCTGTGCGAGGCCTTGAGGCCGATCACGGAAAACGATGACCGCATCCGCCTTGAGGCGAAGATGGAGGGTGCGATCCTGGTGGACGCCGACACGGCGGTTCCGCTTGGCATTGTGCTGACCGAATTGATTACCAACGCTGTAAAATATGCTTTCCCTGCATCACGGTCAGGGGCGATCCTCGTCCAGGCGCGCCGCAGCCAGCCGGGATGGATCGAACTGGTCGTCCGGGATGATGGGATCGGAGTGTCGAGTCTGCGGGAAGGATCGCTCGGCTATGGCCTCGTTCGGTCGCTCATTCAACAGATTCGGGGTGAGATCGACGTGCGCAGCGATGTGGGGTTGACGGTGACGGTCTCGTTCCCGGGGGCGCCCCAATAGGCGGCAGAACACAGTGCAGATGGCGCAACAGGTGGTGACGCGGATTGAAGCCATGGGTCGCACCAGCCGAACATCATCTTGGCCTTAGGAACGAAGAGGATTAATCCCCATTCCAATCAACATGCCTGAGAACAAACCTGACATTCGCGCGCTCATTCTCGTTGTCGAGGATGAAGCCCTTGTCCGCATGATGCTGGTGGACGTGCTGGATGATGCTGGTTTCAAGGTCATGGAGGCGGCGCACACGGACGAGGCGCTCCTATTCTCGCGGCGGCTCCCGACGTCCAGGTCGTCGTCACGGACGTGGAAATGCCACGCGGGAGCATCAATGGCTTCGAGATGGCCCGCAGAGTGCGGGATGATCGACAGGATATCGGTGTGCTGATCGCCTCAGGACGCGTTGCCCCCGCACCTGGGGACTTGCCGGAGGGGGCTTATTTCGTCGAAAAGCCCGTTCGCCCTGAAAGACTGCTTGAGCTCATCCGAGCGCTGCTCCGCGAGGGCTAAGAGCGCCACAAAGGAGCGCTCGTGGCTTGTCGCTGATCGGCTGAACCAACGGAGCAGCTGAAGCTTTGTCTCGTAAACGTTTTGCGCCGAGGGCGTTATGCCCCGAGCGAATGAAACGCCGCAACTAGCAGACGTAGTGATTAAGGAAGCTTTCCCATATGACGACAGCAAGAAAGGCCGATCTCGAGTTCAAGGCCGGCGAGACCGCCGTGTACGCATCTCATGGCGTGGGCCGGATTACCGCAGTTGAGGAGCAAGAGGTTGCCGGCTTCAAGCTTCAGGTATTCGTCATCTTCTTCGAGAAGGACAAGATGACGGTGCGCGTTCCTGTGGCCAAGGCTGCGAGCGGCGGGTTACGCAAGATCGTGGAACCGGCGCTCATCGAGAAGGTGCTCGAGGTCCTTGCCGGACGCGCACGGGTTAAGCGTGGGATGTGGTCTCGCAGAGGCCAGGAGTACGAGGCAAAGATCAATTCGGGTGATCTGATGATGCTCGCAGAGGTTTTGCGCGACCTTTATCGTTCTCCCGAGCAGGCGGAGCCATCGTACAGCGAGCGTCAGCTCTATGAGTCAGCTCTTGAGACCCTTGCTCGCGAAATCTCCGCAGTTCATGACATCTCACAAGCTGAGGCCCAGACGCTCATCGGCCAGAACTTGGCCAAATCGCCGCGCCCGTTGAAGGATAACCCATCCGAAGCCGAGGCGGACGGTGAAGATGATGTGGAGCAAGCGGCTTGAACACGGGATCAGACATGTTCAATGAAATCGGATATTTGCCCAGCCCAATCTGAGGCCGCTCAGGGGAGGGGAATAGCTTTCCCGGCCCCCGAGCAAGAAGCCCCACCGCAGTAACGACGGGGCTTCTTGGCTACAGGCGCTGTGCGCTTGTCAGCGACACCGCCGAACGTTGCGAACGATGAATTTCCATTCGGAAGCCTTGTCCGCTCCCGAACCATTCGGCAGTCCGGCGTACAGTTCTGGACGTTCCGAACGACGACCGTTCCATTAGGGCGGACCGTCCTGACCCGGCGGGTCGTGCAAGCCACGTTCTCGGTCAGGCTCGGTGCGGCAACGGATTGAGGTGCAAAGCGAGCGCTTGCCGGCTCGGGAGCCATCACAAACAGCACACCAAAAAGGGCGGTGGCACCCATAGCAAAATACTTCAAAGTCATTTTCCCGAATTAGTCGATAACCGCTGGTACCAAGCAGGTATCAGGCAGCGGCAAGATGGGAGCTTTGGTCTAACCGGACGATGAACAGACCGCTCGACCTCAGCGTCGCGGCCGGACCGAAGAATTGATGGTCACGAGCTGACCGGTTCTTGGATCAAGGATCGTCATGGCCGCCTCCTACGCACACTGCACGGGATGAACGCCTCAACGCCACGATTGGCTCCATCACTCTTCAAACGTGGTTATGGCTTCGTTACTACCCAGTCAGCTTTCTCGATCAGCCCCGATGGGCCGAGAGCTGCTGCTCGTTGGCCTGTTTCACATCATCGAGGACAGCCCGTATTTTCGACGCCAGCTCGGCGTAAGTGAACGGCTTGCCGATCAGCTGCACGCCAGGGTCAAGCCTGCCGTGATGGACGATCGCGTTACGGGTATAACCCGTTGTGAACAGCACCTTCAGCTCCGGTCGAAGGCACCTTGCCTGATCGGCCAACTGGCGCCCGTTCATCCCATCCGGAAGGACAACGTCCGTAAACAGCAGCTCGATCTCCGGCCGGCTCGCCAAGACTTTCAAGGCTGTGGCCCCATTGGCGGCCTCGAAGACCCGGTATCCGAGCTCCCGGAGACTTTCCGTGCTGTAGGCTCGCAATTCCGTGTTGTCTTCAACCACCAGGATGGTCTCGCAGCCTGTCGGCACAACATCCTGCCGGATGTCCTCTTCTGGCTGCTCGGCAGCGGCGGCATGAAGACGCGGCAGATAGATCTTGACCGTCGTGC
>NZ_VOSK01000332.1 GCF_009296175.1 Microvirga tunisiensis
GACTGGGTCGCCGATCAAGCCCTTCTTGTGAAGCCGATCCGTCGTTGCCCAGTCGAAGCCCTTCCAGGCACAACGCTCGTTATGCAGCGTCAGCCATAACAGCGCCAAAACGGCATCGTCGATCTTGTCCTCATCGATCTCCATGAACCGACGTTACCACGCGCGGCACCCAAAATCCCGCGGCCCCGCTCGGATGGATACGCAAAAGCAGAAGTTTGGACGAAGCTCCGAGAAGATCGAGCGCGAGATCGAACAGCTGCAGCTCGCGCTTGAAGATCTCGAACTGGCGATCGCTGTGGCCCATCCGGCGCCTGAGACGGAGTCGGACACGAGCGAAGACGCACCTGCATCGACAACACGGCGGCGGGGTCAGCCGCGGGTTTCCGACGCGACACCGCGCGAGCGTGTCGTGCTCGATCCCGGCGAATGCTGCCCCGCCTGCGGAGGCCCTCTGCGCCTGCTCGGAGAAGACGTCTCCACTCTCCTCGATTTTGTTGCTGCGCGGCTCAAGCTCGTGGAGACGGCGCGCCTGAAGAAGTCGTGCCGGTGCTGCGAGACGATCGTGCAGCCGCCCGCGCCGACGCGTCGACCCGCCGCGGCATGGCTGGGCCGAACCTGCTCGCCCATATCCTCGTCTCGAAGTTTGATGATCACTTGCCGTTGTACCGGCAGGGTGAGATCCTCGCCCGTCACGGCGCCGACATTCCGCGCTCGACCCTGATCGACTGGTGCGGCCAGGCCGTCGCCACGCTCCGGCCGATGAGTGCTCTGATCAAGCATCGTGTTATGAACTCCGACCACCTGCATGGTGATGATACGCCCATCCGGGTGCTCGATCCGTCGCAGCGCAGGAGCGGCAAGGAGCGCGGCGTCAAGGAAGGCCGGATCTGGGCCTATGTCCGGGACGATCGACCGTGGGCCGGCCGCGATCCACCCGGCGCCGCATACTGGTTCTCGCCCGACCGCAAGGGCGAACATCCGCAGCGCCACCTTGCCACCTTCACCGGCATCCTGCAGGCGGATGGCTATTCCGGCTTTAAGGAGCTCTACAAGCCTGATGCCACGGGAACGGCCCGCGTGCGCGAGGCCGCCTGCTGGGCGCATCTGCGCCGGGATTTCCACGATGTCTGGAAGGGGACGAGCTCTCCGATCGCCCGGGAGGCGCTCGATCGGATCGGCGCGCTCTACGACATCGAGCGGACGATCACAGGAAGGTCAGCCGAGCAGCGTGTCGCGGTGCGTCAGAGGGAGAGTCGTCCGCGCGTCGAGGCGTTCAAGGCCTGGTGCGGGGCTCAGCTCTCCCGCATTCCCGGCAAGGGTGATCTCGCCAAAGCGATGCGCTACGCACTCAATCGCTGGCCTGCCTTCACGCTGTACCTGGAGGACGGTCGCGTGGCCATCGACAACAACGTGGCCGAGCGGGCGATCCGCCCGGTGGTCATCGGCAGAAAGAATTTCCTGTTCGCAGGCTCGGATGCCGGCGGCGAGATCGTTGCCGATGCCATGACCCTCATCGAGACGGCCAAACTCTGCGGCCTCAATCCACACGACTACCTCGCAGACGTGCTCGGGCGCATCAACGATCACAAGATCAACCGGCTTGATGAACTCCTGCCATGGAACCGGAAATCCATCGCTGTCCCTCAGGATCAGGCGGCCTGATCATGGCGGCGATTGCGCACGTACTCACACTGGCCCGCGTCGCCGAACTCCTGGGCGAGGATGAGGACCTGCTGCATGAGATCAGCATTGAGATGGAGCCTGAGGACGGCGTGATCGGCGTGCATGGCATCGGCGACGACTATACCCCCGCCTTCACCGACTTTGGCGTCGAGAACCTGCGCGAACGTATCGAGCTCCACAAAGCCGACGCTCGCCGCGCGTCAGACGTCGCGGCTACAAAACTTGATCCCGGGTCCTGATCGGCCGGTTACCATCAGGGCGAGCACGGCCTCATCGATCTTGTCGTGGTCGATCTTCATGCAGCCACTTTACCACGCCACGACCGGAGATTCCGCAGTCCTCGGCGGATGCGTACGCTCCCAGACACCCGGCGGGCTCAGCGGTTGAAGTTCTCGGCGTGCCGCCATGGGCCCAGAACGGACAGCCCTCCATTTGGCGGCATTCTGATGGCGCAAAAGCATGACCTCGACTGTGCGGCGCAGATCCTGCGGCGCCTTGCCATTGGGACGACACTGCTCCACCAGTGCCTGGCTCTTCCTCACTTATGACGAGCAAAACGCCTCCGAGGGCAATGAGTACAAGTACAACAGGACCAAATGCATTCTGATTTAAGCCAACACCTCAGCTGGCCGAAGTTCGTGAATAGCTGAGTACCCGACTCCGCTCGAGGAGACCAAGGGTGAACAACACGAAACCGACTGCGAGAGGCCAAACCAAAATACGGTCCATAAACCAGGCATGCTGAATGGTGTGCTGCCAAAATAGGAGCGGCCAAACCGCAATGGGAGAAACTGAGAGAAGTAGCCAGAAGGCGAGACTTCTAATCGAATTTGTGGAACTCAACCTCAGGACTTTCACAACCCCCCACCCGCCGAATACCACAGCTGAGAGCAAGGCTAGACCGGCCATGAGGCGCATGCGACCTGACAATGAGCTAAGGCCGCCAATCATCTTTGTTGTCAGAGTAAGTAACCCACCCTGAGGCACATCTGCCGCAGATACAGCAGCCATGCGCGTGCCAAGCTGCCCTGCGAAGTCCGTGAGGACCTGCGGACCAAACACAATGCAAGCTAAGACGAGCTTGAAAACAAGCGGCAATATGGCAGCCGTGCAAAAGGCAGCCGCTGCAGCAATGATCAATGGGATGGATGCACCCGGTTCACGACCCGAGTGAAGCGCTAGTGGTATACCCCCAAGGACGACAGCTAATCCGAGCGGGATTCCGCCGGTGAGAAATTCAAATACTATTGTTAACGCGCCAAACAAAGCCGCTGATATAATAATTGTAAGTGAAGACAGTCCAGAAGATGAGCCGACACACAGGAAAATAAGATAGCATAGGAGAATAGCATCCGCCGGTGCATGGCTTAATGACTGTGCAAACGACTCGAGACCGAACCAGCGTGCAAACGTTATGAAGATGATAAGCCACAATAAGAAATAGCTGGACCTATCATCGCACGCCATCTTATAGCAACAAAATAGAACCCCAGCCATGACCAGAGCGGTTAGCAGGGTGCTATAGAGAAGTCTTATCTGGTCAACTCTAAGTATAGGGAGAAGGAATCGAGCTAGGATCGTGTGACCGTGTAAATAACGATGGTAGAAGGTAAGATCGTCACTAGGCACCTCGCGGTTCACAAGCCGGTAAAGTACAGGGCACGGGTCATGAATCCCTGCGCGCTCGACGAGTGTTGGGGATGTTTGAGGCAAATCGAATTGCGGTGCTGAGTCGTAGTTCGTGAGGAGTGGTGAGACTGCTGCTTTCCAACCAAGCTCATGTCTCTGATCAAGGCTCATCTGGATGATAAGGCAGTCGTTAAATTGATGGACTCCGATTGTTGTGCTTCCTAGAGCTTGATTAGCGTCTATTAGAAGATCCCCAGAGCCAAATGCTTGCTGTACATGGCGTGACGCAGCGTCCAAATCGCGATTCATACTAAAATACGATAAGGTAAAGAAAATTAGAGTTAGCACTGAGGCAACAATAGTTCCCCAAAAAATTCCTAGTCCCAAGAATCGAGCAATATCCAGTCTGCTCTTACCTTTCATACATTTCACTCCCGACGCGGCTTTGCCAATCCCCTTGCTGAGCAACTCCCAATTCTTTCGGAATAGGCATGATGCTTACAGCTACAACTGGTTCAATTATTAGTACAACGTGACTTCTTTCGGTTGAATACGAATAGTCGAGAACCAAGGAAGTTGAGGCACAGGCCTGCCGCGGAGCCAATTGCGAGAGCAAGAATTGGGAACTGAGCGAAGGGGTCTCCCCAAGAAACTAGTATTACATACAATACCATATTAACCGCCCCGCCACTGCTGCTGACGAGAGTAAAACGTCCCCACTCGCCAACACTCGGGCGACAGGCTGCTGCAGAAAGGAAAGTGTAACGGCGATTGTATAGCCAGGTAAATGTGACCGCACATAGGAACGAAAAGATTCGTGAGATATATACATTGACTCCAGTTGCAAGAAGCACTGATAGGGTAGCCGCATCGACAAAGAAACCTGCCGCCCCAACGGCGGCGAAGCGCAGAAATTGAGTGGAAATCACTTTGCTGGCCTGATTACTACGTTCGTATCGTTGAGCAGCCAAGAGCCATTTCAAGGACAGACCTATGTCTCTAAGACGTGAGAGTGTGTACCTGCAGCAATCTCGGCGAGTTTGGGCCTACTATTGATTCTGATACGGTTCTTAGGCTTTCGATATATATTAGCCAGGATTGGACCCTTTAGCTGTAGATAGGCCAAGCGCCTTGCCTCTCGGCGGCTCACACTGACGGAGTTAAGAACGATCCCTGAGTACAGTGATAGAAATGATAACAGCACAAGACCGGTAGAGAGAACAGCTGTCGGAAGGCGGGGAACCAAGCCAGTCTCGACAAATTCAATCAGTATTGAGCTCCCAAGCATTACGCCCGGCAATAGAAGCATGAGTGCAACGGACGCAAAAAACTGGAGAGGTCGCTCCTCCCTTATGAGGCGACCAATCATCCATAAAATCCTCAGGCCATCTCTGTACGTCGAAAGTTTGCTCTCTGAGCCATCCGGCCTGGGGAAGTAAGGCGCTTCAAGTTCGGCTATGCGCATACGAAGTTCAAGTGCGTGCACTGTCAGTTCCGTCTCGGTCTCGAAGCCTTTCGCTGTTGCTGGGAATGACTTGACGTAACGTCGTGAGAAGACACGGTAGCCAGACAACATATCAACAATTTGCGTGCCGAAAACGGTAGACACAAGTTTGGTCAGCAGTTTATTACCGAAACGGTGCCCAGGACGGTACGCCTTCTGATCGATGCTGATTCGATTGCTGGTTAGCATGTCGAGGCCATCCTCAAGAAGCTTGCAAACCATCTTGGGTGCGCTCGCAGCGTCATATGTAGCATCGCCATCAACAAGCACATATACATCCGCTTCTATGTCGGCGAACATGCGCCTAACCACATTACCCTTACCCCTTAGGCTCTCGTAACGGACAACGGCGCCAGAAGCGCGGGCTACCTCTGATGTTCCATCGTGTGAGTTGTTGTCGTATACATAAATGACTGCTGATGGTAAAAATTTCTGAAAGTCAGTGACCACGTTCGCGATGGTTGCTGCCTCATTATAGCAAGGCACAAGAACAGCTATACTGAGGCGGTCCGGTATATCGTTGAATAGTCGGACAAGAGAAGCATTGTCCATTACATCTACCTTTGTTGTATAGTGAGCACATAACAATCTAGGGTATACTTTTACTCTCGCCACCCTGCGTTATGTGCAGCAGGTGCATGCTAGCAACGTCGGAAGCAGGCGCAATCCTCCCCATCTGGAGTAGTTCTGTCGAGAGTTGCACATCACGTAAACTGCGGCAGTCAACCCAGACAGGTCAATATCTGGGGCTAAACTATGCTGCCAGCGCATCCGATGACCATGAGTAGGTGTCGGTGCGTATGCGAGGCCGAGGCATGCGCACTGGCCTTTCCATCACCCTGACCCTGTCCAACCGGCAGCGTCTTGGGGCCGTTATCGTGCAAGCGCGGGGCGCCAAAGCCTCTCGGTGCTTCCACACACATTGGTAAATCGGGTAAATGCCCCGTTGCCGGTATAACGGACGCCGAGACGGCGACCGCAAATGCCGCAGAGGAGCAAACCCTGCAGGAGGCACAGGCCTTCGCGCACAGGACCAGCGATCCCTTCGCGATTGGTGCGATTGGCCGCCAGACGCTCCCGGTTGACGACGAATTGCTCGGCGGAGATATCGCCATCGTGATGATCGGGGATCACGATGCGCCAGGCGTCCTGCGGCATCAAGCGCGACCGCGAGCGGATCTCTCCGGAGGGCTCGACCTCTTTCGACGATTGGTATCGCCCGAATACATGGAGGCCGGCATAGGATGGATTGGCCAGGACGCCGAGCACCCGCGAATGGGTCAGCCAGCCCTAAATGAGCTTGCCATCCCAGGCGCCGCCATAAGCCCGGCGTGGGAAGCGCAACCCGAGTTCGTTGAAGCGTTGGACAACGCCAAAGGCCGTGCTCTCGCAAGCGAACAGGAAGGAGGCGTCACGTCAAGCGCGCGATGGCCAATGCGCTATTGGGATCAGTCGCCGATCTGCACCGCCCGGCCCGCCGTGAATTCTGTCGCTTGCAAGGTCAACCCAAGATGATCGTCAGCTTCTTTCGGCACGCAGGTCTCTCTGTTGCAGGCCTTCCGTGAAACTCTTTAGAGGCTGGTGAGCAATTTTATTACTCGCTTCAAGTGCTTGATTTGGAATAGCTTTCGTGAAGATTGATGAGGCGGATGCGGGGTGTGCAACGGTTGAGGAGCCCCGCTATGGATACTTGTCTCTAT
>NZ_VOSK01000333.1 GCF_009296175.1 Microvirga tunisiensis
CGGCCGGCTTCCTCATGGGCTTTGGTTTCCCGACCGGAATGCGGCTGGTGTCGGCGATCGACAAGAAACCAACCCCGTGGTTCTGGGGCATCAACGGAGCAGCCGGTGTGCTCGCGGCCAGCGTCGCTGTGCTGACGAGTATCGAATTCGGCATCGATACGACGCTCCGGATTGGGGCGATCTGTTACCTTTTGCTGCCCGGACCTGCTGTGCTTCTCGCCCGATGTGCCCGGGCGATGCGCGAGAGCGGCAGTTCAATGAGAGGCGAAGTTTCACCTTCGAAGCTCGACGCCACCTCGGTCTGATGATCGCGATCCTACGAGGAGTGCCACCGACATGCCTGACTCATACGCTCTGGTCTAAGCTGCGGCCCTTGAGACCCTCTCCTCCATAGCTTGTGAGAGACAATGACGATCACACGATTCACCCAAGCTCCGCTGGACAAGGCGGACGAACTCGTCGACAAGCCAGTCGCCATGTCCAACAACGCGGTCAAAACGCGCGAGCGGCTGTTTGTGGACCTGAAAGAGGAGCTGGAGCCGCTGGCTACCTTTCAGGACGAACATCAATTTGCGGCCCTCTCGATCACATCATGCCCCTTGGTGCAGGAGACCAGGCACGAGTGCTCCGCTTGTGTCGGCAAGGCCTCGCCGATTATCATGCGGGCGGGACGACCAGGATCCCAAAGCGGAGGACAATCGGGATTGAGCCGCAAAAGGAGGATCCATGCCTGTCTTCAAGCACCTCGCCGAAGGCGAAAAGCCTGCCGATCCGGATCGGTATATTCTCATTGAAGTCATTCACGAGCCGGCCATCGGGACGCAGTACACCGTGACTGGAAAGGTCTTGATCGGGGTCGCCAACCGCCCGGCAGTTTCTCAAGCCACACACTCGAAGATGCACGCGGACGGGCTCTGGAATTGGCCAAGGCCGTGAACGTGCCGATCATCTACTTGAGCAGCGGCATTGCCCGTACAGAAACGTAAGCTCGCACGGGCGTTTCGAGGGAATGTTGGCAACAGTCGGCCGCCGAAGCAGATAAAGAACCCGGCCTGTGGGCCGGGTCCGGATCGGTGCGCAGTCAGGAGCATCAAAACGGCTTCTGATCAACGCGCGATGCCCTGCTCCCGCTCCTGAAGGGACACATCCCTACACGTTCCTGCCACGCCGAGAGAAGTACCAGATCGCTGCAATGACGATGATGATCAGCAGGATCACCCACCAGTAGTCCATGATCCCGCCACCGGCATCGCCGGCCGGAGGAGCGCCGGGCGTGGCGGGCGGGGTTTGCGCCCATGCAGGCGATACAACCAGGAAGATAAAGCTCATGAAGGCCGTGACTTTGTTCATGATTGCGTCTCCGGTTGAGGAGGCCCAGCACAGCTCTTCCATGTATTGCTAAGTTGGGCTCCTCAGGGAACGCCGTGTGGGAGGGCAGGTTCCTATGCAAGCCAATCCAGGAGGCCTAAGTTTCGCTTCACATGAGTCTAGGAGGAGCTGCTCCTCGAGTTCCCCGACGTGTACCGCGCCATCGACCGCAATGGCGACACCGTCGAGTTTTGGTTCAGCGAGCGGCCAAACCTCACCGCGGCCAAACGGTTTCTGCGCAAGGCGCTTAAGCGCCATGGCCAACCCGCGCGAATCGTGATCGACGGCAGTCACACCAACCGAGAGGCGATCCTGGCCTGTGGTATGACGGACCGACTTCGTGACGGATCAAGGCGCAAGAAGTCGATCCGGATCCGGCAGAGCCGCTATTTGAACAATCGCATTGAGCAGGATCATTGTGCCATCAAACGGCGGATGCGGCCGATGTTCGGGTTTCAGACCGGGGGCAGTGCCCGCGTGATCCTGGGCGGGACCGAGATGATCCACATGATGCGCAAACAGCAGCTATCCCTTGCGGATCAGTTCGAGCGGCTCGACGCATAATAGCCAGCGCGGAACGTTCCCATTTCTTCGGCTCAAGTCTGGATTTGCGACCGATCCACTGGAACAGACAACAGTCATTGCTCGACTTGGAATGCTTCGAGCTTTGGCGGACTTCCATCGGTGGCAAAGGCTCCCTCGTAGCGACCGATTTCGGTGTGAGCCACGCACTCAATCGTCGATCCCTTGAGGTTTGGGTCGCCAAAGCGGCAGAAGCCCACTGCGGGATCCTCCTTGCCCTCCTCATTGTTCGGGGCAGCAGTCGTCGCAGCCAGAATGACTTTCTCGATCGCCTGGACCACAATGCCCGGGCCTTGTTCGATCCGCCGAGAACCATCGCCGGAAAATGACAGAATGGTGCTCTCGGTCATAAACCAGTACGAACTCACCCCGGTGCTGTAATTCATGTTCACCAGGAGGTTCTTGCAGCCCTCTACCGCAAGACCTGCGTGAACCAGCTTGGTACACTCACCAGAGACGGTGACCATCTGGGCGATCTTGTTGGTTTCGGCTTGCTTCTCCGGCCTCGCCTGAGGGGCAGCATCCTCGCTGAACGTAGCCGCAAAGAGGAGGGCAATCGCCAGAGACAGCTTCATAGCATGCCTCCATCATAGCTCGGGTTTCACTATAGATCTGCCAACCCAGCGCTGTCGATCGAACTCGAGCTAAAGTCTCTTTAGGGTCGAGCCTGTGTCAAAACGCGGACGAGCTGCTTCGTGGAGCAATTTAATTTCTTGCAAGCGTGATTAGACCGGGAAATCCCCGGCACATTGGCGTGAATTTGTACAAATAGTTCGCCGAGATCCGCTTCATTTGAGTTTTGACACGGCCTCGGTCAGGTCTGGTAGTTCTCTTGCCCTTCGGGAACGTCCCGTATTCGCTGCCAAAGCTGACACTTGGTTTATTTCAGAGAAGTGCCACTTCTGGACCTTCGAAGCGATAAACATGGTATTGAGGAGGGAGAGACTGCAGTAGCAGCAGTCGACTGGCCATATTCCGGGACTTAGCCAAGTGATGACGCAAGTCACGGTTTTCGGCGGATCAGGCTTTATCGGTCGGCATCTGGTCGAGCATCTCGGCAGGGCGGGAGCATCCGTACGGGTCGCGACGCGTCATCCTCCCCAAACAGCAGAGCCTTCAAGGTTGGCACGGATCCAACAGGTCGAGGCCGACATTCTCGATGACGAGGCTGTCCAGGCAGCCATCCGGGGAGCGGATACGGTCATCAATCTGGTTGGCATTCTCTCGCAAGCGCACCGGCAAACCTTCACGGCCCTCCATGAAGCTGGGGCTCGCCGGGTGGCGGCCAGCGCCAAGCACTTGGGTGTCAAGCAACTCATTTACGTGTCGGCGCTTGGGGCCGGCCGCACCGCACCAGCGCTAGCGGACCGCTCCAAGGCGGCTGGCGAAGTGGCGGTGCGCACTGCATTCCCTGACGCGACGATCATCCGGCCCAGCTTGGTCTACGGATCAGACGATCACTTCTTCAACGGCTTTGCCGCACGGGCGCGACGGCTC
This sequence comes from Microvirga tunisiensis, assembly GCF_009296175.1. Taxonomy (GTDB): domain Bacteria; phylum Pseudomonadota; class Alphaproteobacteria; order Rhizobiales; family Beijerinckiaceae; genus Microvirga; species Microvirga tunisiensis. The sequence continues at coordinate 3,448 of NZ_VOSK01000333.1, forward strand.
CCGGCCCTGCCGCTGATTGGCGGCGGCCAAACCAGGTTTCAGCCCGTTTATGTCGAGGACGTCGTGGCAGGATTCACCGCCATTCTGGCGACCCCGGCGAGCCGTGGGAAGATCTACGAGTTCGGAGGTCCCCGGGTCTACACCTTTAAGGAGCTGCTGGAGTTTGTCTGTGCCACGATCAGGGTCCGACCGTTGCTGGTGCCCGTGCCCTTCTGGGCGGCTGAGCTGCTAGGCGGGCTGCTGCAAGTGTTTCCCGGTGCTCCGCTCACCCGTGATCAGGTCCGGCTGCTGAGAACGGACAAGGTGGTCAGCAGCTTCGAGCCGACACTCGCGGATATCGGGGTTGAAGCAAGAGCCCTCGAGACCGTCGTCCCCGAGTATCTGACAGTCCACCAACGCGGCTGAGCTCGGCGGTGCTCTTCTGACTGTCATGAAGCTATGCACATTTTGGCCATTAACATAGGTTAACAACCTCGGCCGCCGACGCTGACAAGAAAAACCAAGAATGTCAGAGGAGATGCCATGCCCAAGAGCCCAATTGCTCAACAGCGCCACCATTCGCCCGGCTTTTATTCCACCATCAGAGAAGTTTTGCACACACTTGGCAACATCGATTTTCAGAACGAATTTGATTTAGACAGAGTGGACAAGGGCGTGCCGGACGAGGAGCTGAAGCAATACATCAAGCAGCAGATCCGCGCCGCACATCAGCGGAAACGCCAGTCGTATGTTGACCTTCTGCATGAGCTCCGGAAGCAGCGGGCTCACCAATCCTTCGCAGCCTGACGGCGCTGACGCGGCGTCTCGAGCCTGAGCCCACGACGCTGGTCAATGGAACTGAGCTTGGAAGCGCGACCTCGGCATCGATACTTGCTCGTCCGACGGTACGCCAATCGATCCTAGGCCGGACATGGAGCAAGGCACGAGTCCTAAGCGGGCAGAAGGAGCACCAATGTAATCTCGCCTTATCCGTAAGCCAGCAATTCCGGGCTGACGGGTTGGTCACCTGGAGCGACAAAAGGATCGTGATCGAGGACTGGGCGTACCTGCAAGAAGCCGCGGAGTTCGATCCGACTTTCCTGAACCTGGAACACGAGCGGTGGTGACCGCGGCAAGCCGATTCAAGCGGCTCGCCCTGCCGTGCCTTTGAGATGTCGGGTAATCCATTCTTTCGCTGTGCCGAGATCCCGAAAGGTAGGCTTGTGTGGTCCCTCCAGCCGGCCAAACCCCGCCTCGAGGTACCACCGCCCGGCCAGCTCCTCATGCAGTTCGGACAGGCGGACCAGAACGGCAACCAGCCGGTCATCCGCAAAGATCAGACAGCCCTCTTCGTCATCACAGCCCACAGCGACCTGCACTGGCTGCTCTGTGAGAGAGAGGCGGTCCCCGTGATCGTGCTCGGCAGAAGTCATGGTCTCGCCTCCCGACCATCGAGGTGGAGGTAGAGCGGGTTGAACTTGGCGCGTTGCCGCAGGCGCTCCCAATCGTTGATGCACAGGGAGCCTCTGCCCAGGGTGATCAGGCCATCTCGTCTCAGGTCCTGGATCACCCGATTGACATGAACGGTGGTCAAGCCGAGCGCATCGCCCAGTTCCGTCTGGGTTATGGGAAACGCGCAGGTTTGCTCATCCTCGGCTAAGCCAACGGCCTTGAACCGCACCAGCAACTCGCATAGCACGTGGGCGAGCCGCTCATGCGCCGATTTCTGGCCCAAGCCAACCATCCACAAGCGGAACATCGCCGCATCGACGATGGTGTCCCGCCACAAGGCATTCGCAATGGTGGGATGGCGCGCATTGAGCTCGTTGAGGCTCTGATGCGGGATGAACGCCACCGTCGTGGGCACAAGGCTAGCGACGCTGTGGTCCATGGTCGTGATATGGAGGCTCTGTAGGTCGGGGATGTCGCCCGGAATGTAGAAGCCCATGATCTGGCGGCGGCCATCGTCCAGCATCAGGTAGCGGAACACCATGCCTTCAAGGACGAGGCAGCACTCCGCCGGATTGTCGCCCTCGCGGAGGATGTCCTGATCCGCCTTGAAGGCTTTGACAGTCAGGGGCAAGCCACGCAGGGCCTGCTTCTCCTCGTCCGAGAGAGCGGCCAGGGTCTCCAGCTTTCGGATCAGCCTGTCGACATGCTGAGAGGGGTTCATGGCGTCCTCCCTTGCGGTGCAGGCGGGAGCGCATCGAACTCTCAGGCATCGGCGCCTGTGATGGAACAGCCGATGCTTTCACTAAGATAGCTCTTGCTCAGACGTGATGAAAGGCGGGGATGGCTCGCTTTGACCTCATCTCTGTTTGATCGGCATCCCTGCTCGACCAGACAGAGCCTGAGCCTTTGACCCATCGACGTGGCGGCTTGCTCCAGGTGTGGGCGCTCAGAGGTAGGGCCAAACGGGACTGAGCCGTCTGTGCGGGAATGTCGGCTTGGGGTCAACCCAGGGAAATCCCTGGCCCTCAGGAACGTCCGGTGTTCCCAGATTGAGCGGACATTCCGCTTAGGTCAGCCCCGTGCCAATGAACGAACCCGCTCGCGCGGGAAGGCACTGCGGCTGGGGCAGTGCAATGGCTTTGGGGCGGTAACCCGCTGAAGGGCACACGATGACAGGGCTGGGTCCTGTCTTGAGGATCGAGGGGTTTGGTCCCTCCACCTCACGACAGGAGCCCTCGATGACCGAGACAGCCATCAGCCCGCTGCGCCAGCGCATGATCGACGACATGACGGTGCGCCATTTCGTCGAGAAGACCCGCACCGATTACATCCGCCAGGTCAGACGCTTCGCGGCCTTCCTCGGCCGCTCGCCGGAGACCGCCTCGCCCGAGGATATGCGGCAGTTCCAGTTGCACCTGACCGAGAGCGGCGTGACCCCGCCCAGCTGTAGTAGCTGGAACTTGATCTGACATTTGGCGTCCGAGAGTTGGTCGGGCTCATCTGTCCGATGATGTTTTCAAGCGGCGATCATCTTCTCCTTCGCTAACGGGATTGCATCGAGGAAGGTCTGCA
>NZ_VOSK01000334.1 GCF_009296175.1 Microvirga tunisiensis
GACTGGGTCGCCGATCAAGCCCTTCTTGTGAAGCCGATCCGTCGTTGCCCAGTCGAAGCCCTTCCAGGCACAACGCTCGTTATGCAGCGTCAGCCATAACAGCGCCAAAACGGCATCGTCGATCTTGTCCTCATCGATCTCCATGAACCGACGTTACCACGCGCGGCACCCAAAATCCCGCGGCCCCGCTCGGATGGATACGGACTAACCCCTGAGCCGCCGTTTCAATCTGATTGGAGGACGCGATGTTTACCCTGGAAATCGACGGCACGGCCATTGCCATCACCGATGCGGACGAGTCCCAGGCATGGGAGATCGTCGAGAGCGAGGCGTTCCAGCAGGACCTGATGGCGATGACCAGCGAGGGGACGCCGCTGTGGGACGGGCGAGCGCCCCTGATCATCCGACCGGCCTCACGCCAGGAGACCGAAGCCTTCGGCGCTCCGGGTCTCGACCTTGATGACACGGACGATGACGAGGACGGCGTGTTCGTGACCTTCCTCGTGCCGGTCGACCACGATCATGAACCGACATCCGCCATTCCGCCCGAGCTTCGGAGGGCATGAGCCAAGGGATTCCGGCATGGAGCCGTACCCTGACCATCCGGTAGGGCAGTTTCCGCCGTTCGCGGGCGACACACACCCATCACCGCAGGACAGTGCTGCTGGCGGAGATCTCGCACCGGGGTTGCCCGCCATTGGCCGAGTTCATGCGCAGGGCCAAGAGCAGCCCCGTGCCGCGTGTTCCGGGGACCGCCATCTTCCTCTCCGGGAGTTCCCAGGATGTGCCGGCCGCCCTGCTGCACAACCTGAAGCACAACAAGGTGCTGCACGAGCAGAACGTCATCCTGACGGTGATGACCGAGGAGGTGCCGCGCCTGCGGGACAAGGGCCGCGTCACCAGCGAGACGCTCTCGGACCGCTTCTCGCGGGTGACAGTGCAGTTCGGCTTCATGGAGAGCCCGAGCGTGCCCAAGGCGCTGCGGGCGGCAGGCTTCGACCTGAACGACGTCTCGTTCTTCCTGTCGCGGCGGGCGCTGCAAGCGTCGGCGCAGTCCGGCTTGCCGCTGTGGCAGGACTACATCGTCATTCCGATGGCTCGCTCGGCGAGCGATGTCTCGGATCAGTTCTGCATCCCGGAGGACCAGGCCGTCGAAGTGGGCGCGCGGATCACCATCTGACTGGATGCCTGATCGGGCACAAGCGAGGACAGGTTACCGGGCTGAAACCGTGACCGGCAGCCGTTCAATCGCTCTGAGGCCAGGCCGCGGCCACCACCGGATGGCGTCCGGCGGCACGGCCAGTTCGAGCCTGGGCCAACGCTTGAACAGCGCCTCCAGCGCGCACCGTGCCTCGATCCGGGCGAGTTGGTGACCGAGGCAAAAGTGGATTCCCGTACCAAAGGCCAAGTGCCGATTGGGCCGTCGCGCCAGATCGAGCCGCTCAGGGTGAGAATTGGCGCCAGGGTCGAAATTAGCCGCCGCCAGCATAGCCATGATCCGGTCCCCTTTCCTCAGCCTGACCCCGCCAAGCTCAATATCCCTTCCGACGAATCGGGGCTTGGTGAACTGCACAGGCGAGACGAAGCGCAGGAACTCCTCGACGGCCAGCGGTGCGCGGCTCCAGTCTTCCTCGAGCCAGTCGCGCAGACGAGGCGTCCTGAGGAGTTCATGGACCGATCCGCTGATCAGATGCGTGGTGGTTTCGGATCCGGCGCCGAGTAGGAGAAAGACCATGGCCACCATCTCCTGGCCGCTGATGCGTCGGCCCTCCTTTTCCACGCGGACCAAGTCCGCGATCAAGCCTTCGCCACCGGTGTTGCGGGCAACCTGCAAGCGTCCCTCCAAGTACCGCTTCATCGGCTGGATGCCGGTGATCATGCGCAGCAGGCTGAGCGTGCCGGTCAGGCGGGTCAGGCTGTTTGCCCAGGCGATGAAGCGGGGCCTGTCGGCACCAGGCAGACCGAGCAGTTCGCAGATGACCGAAAGCGCCAGTCTGCGGGCATAGCGCTCGACCAGGTCAGCGGGGCTGCCGTCGGCAAAAAGCTCAGCCGCAAGCCCATCGGCAATCGCGAGTATCCTTGGCTCCATGTCGAGAACGGCGCGGCGCCGAAAGGCCTCGTCGACGATGCCACGCAGGCGAGTATGGTCCGGCTCATCCATGGACAACATGCTCACTGCGAGTGTGCGGATCCACCCGGGCATCCACCAGCGCATGCCAGCGAGCGAGCCGTTCCTGCGCATCGTGAAGGTCTCGCTGTCCTTCAGGACGCGGCTAGCCATCTCGCTGTCGGTGGTGATCCAGGTCCGCCCGACGATCGGGAAACGCACTTCCACAACGGGACCTGCCGCCCTCAGCCTCGTGAGCATCGAGGCGGGATCGCGAAGGTAGTCCTGGCTCGTGAAAGCGAAACGTCGCATGAGGTGTACCCTCTGACGACGATGGAATCGGCCGCAGCCTGATCTACTGCTCTGCCGGCGATCGCCGCATGACTTTTCAGAGACGGCCCGAGACTACGGAGCCTATTACGCTCAAGCGATGCCGCCTTAGGCCCCTGGATATGCGTTAGCGTGGATGCCGTGCGGCAGCGAAGTTCCGGAGTGGGTCAAAATTTCACGTTCCGACCGCTTAACGAACGTCGGCACTTGAGTGTCGAAGCGGACCCAACGCTTACGTCTCAGGAGTGCCAGAAGCTGCCCTACGCGTCGGCCGATTGCGAGCACATGTTGCTCCTTACCTCAGATTCTGTGCTCCGGCAGCGAGAAGGCTTCGATTGCTCTCCCGACTCCTCGGAGCTCGTGCCACCCGAGTGACAGGAGGGGGCCGGCGTGGAGCGATGCGGCGACATCTGATAGGATAAGCGGCACGGCGAGGGTTTTGCACTGTGCCTCCAGGCGGCAGACCTCGTTGACCGCCGGGCCCGTGGCCGTGAAGTCGAGGCGCCGCGCCGATCCGACGTTGCCATACATCACGTCCCCGGCATGCAGGGCAATGCCGCAACGGATCTCGCTTTCCTCAGCCGCGGCGCGCCCGGCATTGACGTTCCCCAGTTGGTCAAGAGCGTCGCGTGCCGCTGCGAGCGCGAGCCAACAAGCCTTCGTCCCGGCTTGCGTGCCCTCCTCGAAGGGGAACATCGCCAACACGCCGTCGCCGGTGAACTTCAGGACCTCGCCACCCTGAGCATCGATTGCGTCAACGACACAGTCAAAGTAGGCATTGAGCGTGGCGAGGTAGGTCTCAAGCGAGCTGCCCGCGGCCAAGGCGGTTGAATCCCGCATATCACTGTACAAGATCACGGCGTGGACCCGGTGACCGTGGCCGCGTTGCACATGCCCGCGCAGGACGCTCCGGCCCGTCGCCGCTCCGAGATACGTGCCGAGGAGGATCTCCGCCATCTCAAACGTCGCCGCAGCCTTGACCGCGACCGCATACGGCAAAACGAGCGCCCGGAGGACATCCAACTCGCATTTGGTAAAACCACCGCTCCGCTTGGTACTGAAGGAGCCTGTCACGCCTGCGCGCATGACGGTCCCCGGCGGCAGATCGGGCCAGAGCGTCGGGTCCGCAGAGCTGCCGAACGGCCGGAAGAAGGCGAGATAATCGGTAAAGCCGAAGCTGCGAAGGTGATCCAGGAGCGGAAACGGGAGAGGCTCCCCACCCTCATCAAGCCGATACCGCAACTCCTCTGTACCGGTGGTCTGCATGTGCAGGAAGGGCGACGGCAAGCGCCGGATGTCCGGTTGTGTGGCGGCCTGACGCACCGCCCGGCCTGTGTCACGGGTCCAGGTAAAGGTCATGCCGTCAAACTGCGGATGGAACACAAGGTAGGCGACAACCGCCCGATCTAGGTCGAGGCCCATGGCAAGAGCCTGCCCACATAATCCTTGGAGGATCGCCTCAACAGTGGCTCCTATCAGCGCCTTCTGGTGAAGCCATGCCACAAGCGAGGCGGTCTCGCCCGAGAGTGGGGGATGTGCCATCAAGGTACGGTGCCATGCCCCATGCGGGTTCTGCAAGCGAGGCAGCGCAAGCTACTTCGTTTAGTTTGCAATGCACGAAGGCACTTGGATGGCGTCTTGCCAAACGGAGCGGGCCTGAAAGTTAGCTCCGGGTCACGCACTGACGATCCTATGCCCTCGAGGAACGTCCGCTGTTCCTTGCGGGAGCAGACTATCGGCCTACTTCCGAGAAATGCCATTTCCAGACGTTCCGGGTACATGAGCGAAATTTTGGCGTAAGCCGTTTATGGAAATGAACTGCGTCCTGAGCTATCAGAGCGACAAGCCTCCACAGCGGAGGAACCCAGGTCAGTGCGGGCTCGATGAAAGTTCTGATCGTCGAAGATGATGCGTTCGTCCGTGAGATGGCTGTAGCGGGGCTGGAAGATGCCGGGCTCGAGGTCATCGAAGCGGGCAGCGGCGGAGAGGCTCTGGAACTCCTGCAAGCCGGGATCACCCTCGATGCCCTGCTGACCGACGTCCGTCTGCCGGGAGCCAACGGCTGGGCCGTGGCCCGGGCCTACCGCGAGCGCTTCCCCGAGCTGCCCGTCCTGTATGTGACAGGCTATGCGGAGCAGATGCAGCCGGTTCCTGGTGGGATCATCATCTCAAAGCCCTACAGGATCGCCCAGGTGGTTGGCGTCTTGAGCACATGGCGAGCTTGAGAGGCAGAATTCCGGTCTGCGCCTGTATCGAACTGGATTGCATTCAAGGCGTATGAAACTCTACTGACGGTGAACGCGGGCACGCTGGGCTGACGTTGCCGCCCGCGGAGGTCATGCATGACGACAACAGGGACGGTCACCTGGTTCGACCTGACCAAGCAATTCGGCTTCGTGGCCCTGAGCAACGGCTACGGTGACGCCTTCCTGCACATGGCGGTGCTGAAAGAGGCGGGCTACGTCTGGCTGCCGCGGGGAACCATGGTGCGGGTCAGGATCGAGTAGGAGCGTGGCAAGCCGCGGGTCGCCGAGGTTCTTGAAATCGACACCAGCACCGCCCGAGCGGGCGAGAACGAGCCGATCCTGCGCAAGCCCAAGACCTAATCCCATTCCACTTCGAGCGCACATAGTTCTGTTAGAACGATTATGGGTTTCTATTCAGTAATCATCGGATGCTGCGTACATATGTCCTTATGCGCTAAGCTGGGTTTATTGCTCTGAACGACCGATAGTAGTTTTATTGCTGGCTTGAATATTTCGGGCGTCGGTGACTGAGAGATCCGTGTGCTCCCGCCTGTTGGCAGAGGAGCATCCCATGCCTCGCTATTTCTTCCATGTCGTCGACGGCCACAACATCATCGACAATGAGGGAACGGAGTTCCCCAATCTCAGGCATGCCCGCGCCGAAGCGATCCGGCTGGCGGGTGCCATCCTGCGCGATGAAGGCGACACGTTCTGGGACGGTACCGAGTGGCACATGAACGTCACCGATGTCGCCGGACAGTCTGTTCTCAGGCTTCGCTTCTCCGCCGACGATCAGGGTATCGCACCTGACGAGGACCACGAGACCACCGCTCCGGCTTAGCGCGCCCCGGCAGTCATCAGGGCCGATGGGCAAGGCGCGAGGCAATCCACTCCTGAGCCGTGTCCAGATCGGCAAACGTGGGATGGCTTGTGGATACGCTGCCGAAGGAGGCGCCGGCGATCTGGCCGGTCGCGATCAGGACGGACCCTTCGACGACGGAAACGCCGACGTTGCCGTTGCGGATTGCCTCGGTGTTCGGGATGTCCGGCACCACCACGATGTCGGCCACGACGGTCGCAATCGCGATCAGGATCATCATCAGGACGCCTTCGACGATTAGAAGCAGGGCGGCCGGGCCGATATCATCCGCGACCCCGGAATAGGCGAGGCCCGACAGGGATCCCGCCATTGCGATACCGACCGCGGCAATACGAATGGCCATCGCGAGATTGATGGCGGGCGCCACTCCGCCGTCGGCCGCCGGTACGAGGCGGAGGAGCCGCCACCGGTCCACCACCACTGCAACGTAGGTCATGGCGCAGGCGGTCACCGCCAGCAAGGCGGGCTTCAGGGAGGCCATCAGGACGGTGGACTCGAACATGTCGCTCTCCAGTCAGAATGGTGAATGGCTCTGCACGAGGCCGATCCCTTGCCGCCGCTGCGGAGCCCGGTTGCCGTGTGGGGGGTGCGTGGAAGCCTCTACAGGATTGTACGCTAAGAGCTACTGGGGGCACTCCCTGTCAGAGCGGGCAACCCCGTTGCCAGTCGGTGATTGACGGAAGAAGACCTTCCAATTCCAACGGAAGAGTTGGCCGAAACCTACTCCCACCATCAACTCTTCGTCGACAAAGCCTAGCTAGTTTCCGTCCATAAACGTGCACATCTCGGAGCATTTACAATAGGTTGTGCCGAGTTGGAGTGGCTTTGACGAGGATAGGCAGGGTGAAGAGCGCTGAGTATCGACAAAAATGGTATCGTCGGCGC
>NZ_VOSK01000335.1 GCF_009296175.1 Microvirga tunisiensis
GTTGTGCGAAGCCGCCTGGCTGCCGAGCCGAAGCTCGCCAACCGCCGCTACAAGCCACCCGATGCAGACGCGTTGCCGCCAGCCCTCCAGGTCATCGCTCATGCCAAGGAGGTCTCGCATCCAGACAGTGCAAGCTCCTGGAGACCTTCATGATCCGCGACATTCAGGCGACTTCGTGCGAATGAGGGTTTTCAGGTCACCAACATTCCGCAGCTTGTTGATCTCCGAACCGGAGAAGGACACGTCGAACGCTTCTTCGATAGCGAAGATAAGATTGAGGTGAGCTACAGAATCCCAGTCCTCACGATCATCTGCACTCATTTCGTCTTCAAGTGTCAAACTCTCGTCATTGAACACATCCCGGAATATCTTTTCCAGAGACTCGTGGAGCGACATGCTTCACTCTCCCTTCTCAAGGCTCACGTAGGTGGTCGGTGCGAGCCAGCCCTCGACCTCTGCAGCGAAATGTCGGACATCACGATCCTGATTTTCAACCGGAGTAAATCCGAAGCTCGGAAACAGCTCTGCAACCATGCTGTTCTTAGCTGTGGGCTTGTATAGGCCATGTATAAGACGACAGCCAAGTTCGCGCGCGACCCCGAATAGCTCGCTCACGATGCAGGCTTCAAATGTGCGTCCAATGACCCGGCAACTCATCACCCACAGATCGACCTCCAACACGTCACCATGTCTACGCAAACCGACAACACTGACTAGCCCATGATCCGTGAAGCAGTCCTTCAACGTGAAGGTCAAAAGCAGGTAATCGGGATCAGCAAGGAGGCGCCGCACATCTGAATCGCCGTAGCGATGTGTTGTCAAGTTGAACTGGTTCGATTTCATGATAAGCTGGACTATGCGAGCGAACGTTGTCTGGTCGGCGCGTGCAACATCGGCGCGCATCTGCAATGACGTGTAGAACTCTTCAAGCGTGCCTGCGCTGCGGCTTAACTCCTCAGCGCGTGCGCGGGCGAGATATTGGTTGGATCTGGCCGCGTCTTCCGGCGTGAAGGACGAAGTCTCAAAGAAGCACGACTCTGCCAGTGTCCGCGAATATCCTGAGGGATCCTCTGGCAAGATCACAACCTCAACTTCTGGCATGATCTGTCGCACGATTTCACGTTCCGCAGGGTTGTCGTCTACGAAGACAATACTGTCCAAGCCGATGTTCAGTGTCTGGGCGACCTTGCGTAAGGATTCTGTCTTTGGGCCCCAGTTGGCCTCAAAGGCTGCGAAATCTGTGAGCCGCAGGACCATTTCTGAACGTTTGCAAAATGGCTCCCGCGCATCAGCAGGGTTGTTTTTCGAACAGGCCGCGAGCAGAATCCCGCGATTTTTCAGGGACAGAAGGTATCTTTGGAAGTCCGCGTAAGCCGTACCCTCGGAACTCTCGGGCCCAATCCGAATACCATTAGTTCCATCTTCACCGACGACCCCTCCCCACAGAGTATTATCGAGGTCAACTGCGATACATTTCTTCATCAATCCCAGGTGTGCTGCGATTGTGGCGCCCGTCTGCTTCGCGAGCAGTGGCAGCCCAGAGAATGAGACTGCCTGCCTGCTGGCATGCCAGTAACTGGGTGAGAACCAGTTCCTTTTGCCCAAAAGTGCGGAGAGACGGTCGCAGTCGATTATAGATACAATTCCAATAGCCGTTTCAGCCAGGCGCTCGTTGAGACGGTCAATCATTGAGGATCGAGACCCGGGCAGGAATCTCGCGAAGTTGCCAAACGGATCTTCAGCCGGCTTGGCGAAGTTGTGCATTATGATCTTTGCATCGCAATTGCTTGCGATCGCGCTCCAGAGTTGCCTCCAACGTATCAGTTCAGCCTCGACGGCTGCTGCGGCATCATAGCACTGCTCACCTAAGAGAAGATCCTTTTCATGGACACAAAGGACGATGAAATCAGGTCGAGCAGCATACATGGGCGAGCCTGAATCCAGAATGTCCTGCTGAAGCTGGCCATAGTTGCCTTGCAAAACGTCTAGATCGATACCGATCCGGAGTCCGTATAATCTGAGCAAGGGCGCCAATTGCACGATGGTATAGCTGCTGCACAGCCACACGCATGCTTTACGCTTACTCAACCACGTGTGTCCATTATCGAGTATGCTCGCAGCAAGTGACGCTGCCGGCTGCCAATCAGAATAGGCTTCACTACAATCCACGATGCTGATGAGAGGCTGCAATGCGTCCAAGTGATTTCCGGAGGAGACAAGAAGACGCGCTTCTTGGAGAATAACTTTTGGATTGGGGCGGTCGGATACGACGGAGATGGAACGATCGATCTCGCTGCTCAACGGCGGACGTACGCGCTCATGGTGCTCGAGCATATTCGCTCCCTTCTGTCGGATGGTTGGGGATCTGCGCTGCAGCGGATGCTAGATGCATGACATGGGGTGATTGGGTGCAGACGGTAGTGCCGGATGGGAGACTCTTCATCACCACGCAGTGAGGGCCGACTTTCACAAAGTCGCCGATAGTAACCTTGCCGATGATGGCGGCTTTCTCGCCTATATCTACGCTTCTTCCCAGGGTAGGGGCCTGCTCAAGATAGGGTCCGCTGGCGGCGCCGATCGTGACCCCATTTCGCAAAATGCAATCGTCTCCCACTGCCGCAAATTCATGAACTACAAGTGGCCCTTGATGGGCGATTCTCACTCGTCGGCCAATAGTCGACGTTGCGTGAATCTCAATACCATAGAAGTTTCGAACAAAGATATGCGAGGCCTTGTAGAGGGTGTTCAAGAGGATCCCACTCAAGCCACTTCTACGTCTACCCTCCACCCCAATCCTGTACATTAGAAGCGCGTGAAATCCCGCTTGGGAGTACTGGCCAAAGTGTGTATTCAGATCTTCCCTGACGAGTTGCCAAAAATCCGGCTGCATTCGCGTCTCCTCGCCGTCATTTCCGCGGTTATTTCGTTTAGGTTAGGAAAACTATCAAGTATGACAATGTATCGGGAAAGTAAAAGTTATATACTCTTATACTCTTCTTACCTAGACGGCGTCTTGAACTCAAGTCGGTGTATGAGCTAGCCTTCAAGGGTTAACCTTTTGGGTATCACGTGATACTAAGCTTTTTCTTCGATATCCAATCCTATTCAAGTGACACAGCAGTGCCATTGAGCGGCTGACGAACTTGCGCAGCTACAGGGCTGTCAGGTGCTACACGTCCCGTGCTCACATCCGCTTGGCATGGTAGCGCTCGGTCAGTTGCTTTAGCACGGTATCAATCCTTAGATGGTCCTGCACGATCCAGCGCGGCCAAGCTCCTGCCCTTGCCGCCGCTCCCCAGAGTGGTGCCAGCAGAGCAGTCCCCTGCACCGCCAGGTTCTTTCACAGGCGTGGGCTCCCGGACGCGCCGCCCCCGAGAGGACGCCCCCCTCTGATCGGTCAGGAGTTCGGGCGCAAGGGCAAGCTCAGCCGCATCGGCGTGGCTCAGGTGCGACAGTGATCACGCCCGGCCCAGTGACGCACAGGTGCACCCGCAGGCCAGGTGCTGCCACAGCCGGGACTTGAACGCCCACAGGGTGGCCCCCTGACAGGCAAAGGTCGTCCAGAGCCTCCTCCAAAGGAGGCTCTGAATGGGTGATCTGTTTCTGCTGAATGACCGTCAGTCCGGCTGGTCTTGGAGGCCCTGCCTTCTGGCGCAACCCTGATTGCCGACCGTGGCCGTGGCTACGACAGCAGCTGGTTCCGGGCCGCTCTTGTCGAGAAGGACATCACGCCGTGCATTCCGCCGACCAGGAGGCGCAAGGTGCCGATTGCCTACGACAAGACGCTGTATCGGCAACAGCATGAGGTCGAGAACAGGTTCGCCAAGCTCAAGGACTGGCGCCGGATTGCGACCCGCTATGATCGCTGTGCTCACACCTTCTTCTCATCTATCTGCATCGCAGCGGCCACCACCTTCTACGTCACTTGATGAATCCTGAGCTAGAAATACTAAACGTGTAAATACTTTGGTTTCCGAAAAAGGATTACCCCTAATAGACATAGGCATGGAATTTAGTCTGGCCAGTTTACTTGACACGGGTGTCTTCGCAGATGTTATCCCTCGTTGAACGAACTAAATGCATCAGAGAGTTTGAGTGCAATCCATCAAAAGGGGAGAAACACAAAATGATTGATGCAGTGAGGCACTCGACGTATTGCAGAACCGGATCGTCCCAAAGCGTTGTGATTTAAGATGCGCATAGCACATGTTCTTAACCATACTGAGCGACTTAACGGTCATGTTCATGCAGCTGTTGATCTCGCATGCGCACAGGCAGCACTAGGGCATGAAGTTTCCGTCGTTAGCCGCGGTGGCAGCTTCGACGCGCTGCTCAAGGCCAATGGCGTAGAAACGATCCAGATTGATCAACGCCGTCGTCCGCTTGTTGCTCTGACAGCTGCTGTGGAGCTGACGAAACTGATGCGGCGCTTCGATATCGCCCATGCTCATATGATGACAAGTGCGCTTTTGTGTTACCCGGCGTGTAAGATTGCGGGTGTGCCCCTTGTCACGACGGTTCATAATGCATTTGAACGTAGTTCGATAGCTATGGCCGTGGGAACAAGAGTCATCGCTGTCAGCGCTGCAGTTGCACGCTTAATGAAAGAACGTGGTGTTCCTGCCTCACGACTACGTGTTGTGCTCAATGGAACGATTGGTTCGCGACGTCACGCGGATCTTTCAGAACCACCAATCGCTCTTGGCTCGCCATCCATCTTGTCGGTCGGCGGCCTGCATCCCCGCAAAGGGATCCCAGACTTGCTCAAGGCCTTTGAGATCGTTAACGCCACGATCCACGGAGCGAGGCTTCATATCGTCGGCGAGGGACCTTACGGGGCACAATATAGAAGCATCGCTGCTGCTATGCCGTGCGCATCTTCGATAACCTTCCATGGACCACAGGAAGATCCGCGGCCATGGTTCAAAGGAGCAGACGTATTCGTGTTCCCGTCGCATGCTGAGCCTGCGGGGCTCGTGCTTTCAGAAGCTTGTGAGGCTGGCTGTGCCATCGTCGCTTCTAACGTCGATGGCATCCCCGAGATGCTTGATGATGGCCGGGCGGGCATTCTAGTGCCCCCAAAGAATCCGGCGCTGTTGGCCAAGGCGTTGATTGAACTCTTAACCACGCCTAACGCTCTTGCGGAGGGTAAGAAACATGCTCTAGCAAATAGATATCGTATGTCTCTCGATCGCGTCGTAAGAGAAACACTCGACGTGTACAACGAATGTCTGCCGGCTTACGTGCCAGGGGCGGTTAAAGTGTAGAGAATTCTCCGGAACACGGAGAGCTGCCTCCAGAGTAGGACCTAGCCAGCTTACTCTGCCAGAGTGTGGTCTACTATCCACCACGCCCACAGGATCTCTGAGAGACAGCCACCCCGCTCCACTCCTGTGTGAGCGGCAGGCCCAACGGCATCGAAGTTATAAAGCTAAGTGGGAGGAGTGCCACCCACGGAACTTGGCGCTATCTCCATGCCAGAAATAGCAGGAAATATTTAGCTAGTACTTTCGGGAGGGTTCTGTTCAAGGATCATTTCCACGTAGAGTCTCTTATAGAGTCAGAGCTACAGAGTTCAGAGCTGGTGGAGAAACATTCTACGGCTATCGCCAAGTACCTTCATCACCGTATCCACTTGAACGATAAAAGGTCTGAAAGAGGTGCTATGAAACCCGAGAGCTCCGCGGCGTTGGCCTTAAGCATTACGCGTCGCGCTCTATTAGGTGCGTGTGGATTTTCAATTCCAGTGGCAGTCGCTGCTCCATCGTTATGGCGGAGAGAGGCCGATCAGTCACAGGGGCGTGTCGCAAGCGTACAGCCGGAAGTCTATATCGACGCGCCATTCAAAGCAGGTCCATTCAGGACGAACCAATTGAAAAGTCCACAGCCTTACACGATCGGCATCCCTGATGAATCAATGATTTTAGAGGCAAAAAAGATCACGTTCATGGGGCGTGCCCCCGGAATGAAGAATGTGATGTTAAGAATCGGCCCAAACTGGTTTCCAACGAAACTGACACCAGATGGTTCGTGGTCGAGTGAGATAGATCTGACCGAGCATGCGAACGGTCCATTTGTGTTTGATGTGCTGTCCTGGGATGGCTCAGAGGGTAACTTCTCGATTAATATCAATGTGCGAGTTCATCTGTTCCTCGTCGGCGGTCGCGATGAAACGCCGCCGGTGGAGGTACCAGCAGGACACCCGGCGGCCGGAATGGCTCTAGCCGTTCTTATGCATGGGAAGGTTGATGAAGGCTGGCGAGTGTAGCTTAAGCACTTGAAGCAGCGTAGGATTTGGTTGTTGAGACTAATCCCTGCCACCAATTGCCCTGTGCCACACTCGCCATGCCGGACGATACACCTGCCACCTTCCCGTTTCCAGCCGTTGGCCGCAAGAAGATCACCGCTGCTTTCGACGGTGGGCGCCTG
>NZ_VOSK01000336.1 GCF_009296175.1 Microvirga tunisiensis
GGCGGCTATCTCGCCCGTGGCCATGATCCTCCGCCAGGAAACACCGTCATGTGGAGAGGACTCTCGCGCCTGATGGATATCGAACTCGGCGCTAGGATTGGAGCACAAATCTATGGGTAATTGAAAGGTCCGCCAAGCGCCTACAGTTGCTCCGAGAGGCCGTCCCTGGACTTTCGCGTGTGGCAGTCCTTTGGCATCCCAACGCCTACGGCGAACGCACGATGGCCGGTCTCCTGCATGAAATGGAAGCTGCAGCCCGAACTTTGGGATTACAGCTTCAACTCGTGCCGGCGTCTGGCCCGGAGGACGTCGTCGGCGCGTTCGCTGCGATGGCCAGAGAGCGTGCCGGTGCTCTCATTGTCATGCCCAGCCCGATGCTGTTTGGCGAATACCCACGCATCGCGAGTCTTGCGGCGACAGGCAGACTGCCAGCAATGGGCGCAGCCAGGGAATTCGTAGATCTCGGAGGGCTGATGTCTTACGGGGTCAACCAGGTCGACCTTGCCCGGCAGACGGCCACGTATGTGGACAAAATTCTGAAAGGGGCGAAACCGGCAGAGTTGCCCGTGGAGCAACCGGTTAAATTCGAGCTTGTGATCAATCTGAAGACAGCGAGAGAGCTGAGGGGGACGCTTAGCAAAGAGTTTGAGTCTCTGCTGGTTGCCGACGACGTGGTTGAATGAAGATGCCGTTGGCTGCTATTGCTTGTTCAATAAACGATCCTCCCCGAAATCACGGCTCCTGGCATCCGCGCCACTGACTCCCAACTTTGCTAAAGGGTGCCCCAGCACGGCTCAATTTTCGGGCTGCGGACCATCGTACTCTTCAACAATAGTGATGTTCACATCAGCCCGGCCCTCGCGAAGCCCCTTAGCTTTAACATATTCAGGCGAGTGATAGCAGGCCAAGGCCGTGTCAAAGTCCTTAAACTCAATGATGACTGTGCGGCTATAGCCTCGGCCCTCGACAGCCTCTGATTTGCCGCCACGTGCGAGGAAGCAAGCACCGTACTTCGAAAAGGCGTTGGCGTTCTCTGCCACATATGCCCTGTACCCTTCGGGATCTGTCACATCGCCTGATACGACCCAGTAACCTTTTGGCATGTCTCACTCCTCCGGTCCCACCAAACGGCGAGTCTTACTGTGCTGATGCAGCCTGAGGCGGCAGAATCGCGCATTTCGTCATGTACAGGCCACCAAGATTGCTGAAGTCTGGTTCATAGACTGATCCGCACCAATGTCCCCCGCCAGTCTCGCCGCGATCACCCAGCAGGGCGCGGTATTGGATCCGTTCGTTCGGCACGTTGATCCATTGTTGATCTACGTACATCTGCACACCGCGTGCAGTCAGGCGATACAACGCCGGGCGGCAATCCTGATCGTCGCAGCAACTCGCGCCTTCCTCGTCCTTCAGATGCGAGTAGATGTCATGGGCTTGGATCGGCAGCGGCAGGCTGATGATGAGAACGGTGGAAATAAGGGCAGCTCTTGGACACATACGCCTCTCCCCCATAGGCCATGGTGCCTCATGGGCGGCTCGGGGCTGTGTCGAAACCCCAAGGGGCTCGAGAGAGGCCAGATCAGCTACAGACTTGAGAATACGCCTGTTCCGCTAGCCCTGCAATTTGGCCGTTCCGTAAAGCGTCTTCTCGGAAATTCGCAACATCGCAGGCGATTTTCCGCGCACGCGCGGGCGTCAGGATAGCGCAGCTACGCCCTAACCCATGTTAGAGCCGCGAAAGATCAACTCTGATTTGAAAGGGGCTCCTCCCGGACCCTTTCTGCCCCTACGGATCCGGCTCCTTGAAGCGCTCCCTCTCAGGTTGAGCGCTTCTTTTTTGCCCCAAGCCCGTCTCAGCCTGCTCGACCGCGAATGCTTTCCAAAAAGTGTCTATCGGAAATCGGCGAGGCGTTTCGTCAGAACTTCGATCAACTCGTGATGGGCGTCCAAGGCCTCTGCCAGAGGGCCACTCGTGCCACCTGCGTTTAACAGGGCACGGACAGCTTTTTCCTCATCGGCAATTCGCCGTCGAATGCTTTCCGGGGTAGTGTGCTTGGCCGCTTCCGTCTGCACCCATCTGGATCTGCGATCGTTCCTCGGTGGCATTGGACCCTGGGGATTGCTGTCCCATTGGGTCAACCCACCCCACGGGGTGGTTTAAGACTTTAATCGCATTACAGAGGGCTTCCAATCCTCTTGGGAGTAGGTTCGTGTCCCGTTCGGTCAATTGAACGTGTAGCGCCGCTTGTCAAAAATGGGCTACGCGAATTTATCGTCTCCAGTTACACGGGTGCGAGAGCCCACTCCGAGCGCTGCTCTGTGACTCTAGGTTCGCATCGATCCATGCCCAAGGAACGAGATGGTTCACTCGGGATTCCAACGCAGCAGCCGCCTAAGCTAATGGTGCTTAACTGGGATCAGCGAAGGTCCTTTGGCATCGACTGGGAGGATCTCAAACAGCACATGCACCATCGGGGCATCGGTCTTGTTGAAAACGGTGTGATTGATATCGCCCGACTCGAAGAAGAAGTCCCCTGGCCCGTAAACCACCGTCTTCTCCGGCAACACGTAGGTCATGGATCCTGATGTGACCTGCCGGATTCCCGGACCAACATGGTTGTGTTCGCCAACATGGCCCCCCGGCTCCAGCGTCAGCTCGGTGACCCGCAGCTTATAGCGGCCGTTGAGCTCACTGAGGAAGCCTGCCAGTTCAGCTTCGAATTTGATCTTGGCCACCAGGCCTTTGGTGTCGACCTTAACAGGGACGGCAACGCCCGTCTGAGCCGAAACCCGTCGAGCGTCTGCGACCAACGCGGCGACAAATGGCAGAGCCATGACGCCTTGAAGGACTTGGCGGCGAGCTTGGTCAGTCTTCATGACGACCTCCTGTACAGGCCTAGTCCCTCAAGGGCGGCTCGGGGCGCTGTGTCGGAGCCGCGAGGGGCTGCGAGAGAGGCGAGGTCAAGTTCAGGCTTGAGAATACGCCCGTTCCGACACGCTTACAACAGAACCGTAGCCAGGGACTTGTTGCCAGTTCCATAAACGGCCTTACCCGAAACTCTTGCACGCGAGTAATTGGCGTTATGGAACGCCAAGCGGGCGCGAAGCCTCGCGCGAGGCTGCAATCTTCCCTTTCGCCTCGACCTCCGGCTAATGTCCTGCAAACAGCGGGGCACCCATGGCCGAGTTTTCTGCGTTCTGGCACGGAATGGCTGAGGTGATCGGCATCCTGCCTTGGTGGGCTTGGGTGCTGTTCGTTGTGGGCTTCCTGGCCTTGCTGGCCTGGTCATGGAAGAGCTAGCCTCATAGATCACCATACCCGCGCCGCCGCTTGGCCTGTGCGAGCGCTGGTTAGCCCCCTCATCATTCCAAATTTCCGTGCGCAATCGGCGTTATAGAACCAAAAGCCTCACGCGCATGCGAGGCCGACCTACTGTTCCATAATCGCGCTATCGGAAATTCTGGACGATCTTCTCGCGCTCACGCGAGGCTGATAAAGCTAGGCGAGCTCGGGGATAGCCCATGCACGATGAGCGTTACAACGAACAGGAGCACAGCGGGACGCTGAAGGTCACTCAATTCAGCTTATTCGAGATGAGAGAAGGACCCGCATCATCCTGCTCGTGCTTGCCCTTCTGATCGTGGGCCTCCTGGCTTTCGTGGCCGGATACCTCTTCTTCAATTTGTTCTTTGATCCATACAGCCCCAGCCGGTTCCTCTGGTAGCCTACTCCGCCTCGTGAACCTTTGAGGGACCGAGCATCTCTGCGCTGTTCTCTGCTTGTCAAAATCACAATTTCCGCGAAATTCGCAGCCGACAATGAAACGCCGCGGCCAAGGGGAGTCGTGGACCCTCAGCCAGGGCGTCTTCCACGCTTGGGGGCAATGGAGCGCAGTCGGACTGTTACGCTACGCGCCCGGTGCAGGCATTCTGGAACGGTCACGGTAAATATTACGTAGCCGGTTTTTCGGGGGGCCGCGGCCACCAGCCGGGCGGGACCGTCCCCGCTTTGGCCTTCTTCAGAAACATGACGCCGTGGTTCGCCCCGCGGCCCCAGACCAGGCGGGCCGGAAGCCGCAGCCCCCTGCTCGGGATCTCGAGGTCAAACTCGGGAGGCAACTCGAAGGCGTCGGTGAAGCAGATGCGGGCGCCGATCTCAGAGAGATCCCGCACCGTGCAGATGAGCACCGAGGAGCGGTTGTTGAATACGACTTGTCCCTTGAGAACCGTGTTCCAGCGTTTGTTCGACCGCTTTTCAACTATCAATGATCCCGTCTCCTCTCGTGCAGGATTGTCATCTGAAATAGCTAGAGCGGGTTAATTGCCCATCTAGAGATCCCGATATCCGCGCCGGCGTTTCACTGCGGCCAGGGCCTCGAGCGCTTGGCCGGCCTCGAGCTCGTTGGAGAACATTTCGACCATCTCCTGCCCGTTGCTGCCGATCCTTCCCGAGGTGCGCACCAACCGCACGGCCCCGAACAGATCCCGCTCGACCATGAGGCTGTAGAACCGCGCCATGCGCCACTCCGGATCGCGCTTGTGCAGCTCCAAGTGGTGCTTGATTGGGGATCGGAGCTCGTCAGACATGGACTGCTCAGCCCTCTCAGGACGAGCGGTTCTTCCCTGTGGGGCGGTTTCGGTAGATCTGCTGCATCTTGTGAGTGCTCTCCTCACGGGCTTTGTTGGCGACCTCCGCTTGAACCTCATCAAGGCGCCCGTGCTTGCGACCACATTCGGCACAAAGCACCATGCCTACCGCTTCGCTCTTAGACGGTAGGATGGCCTGCCCGGCCCCGCACTTTGGGCATGGGTAAGCTATGATGATGGGTTTCGTCATAGGTTTGTCGCCCCTTCTCTTTTTGTCATTTCAGAGCCTATGTCGCACTCTCACTGAATGCCTCGGCCATGCCAACACCCTCATTTTGAGGCTTCTTGTCAGGCGCGATACATGCAAGGCAGCGGCCGCCAGCCGACAATGTGCTGGTCGAAGTAGGTGTGGGTGCCGTACCGCGCTCCGACGACGCGCCAATGGCTCCTCCGGGTGATATCGTCGGTTTCCCAGACTCCGACCGTCACCGGATAGGTGGGCGGTGCCTCTGCATCCTCCATCCAGAGGATCACCGGGGTGCCGTCGCGCGGCGCCAGCCTGACGGGATACCAATCGTCCATGATGGCTCTTTCCCGGCTCAAGAATGTGGCTCCGTCCTGCCCTCATCCGCCTCGGTCTTGCCGGCTGCCTCCGTCTCCAGCGCGTGAACCCGGGCCTCGATCCACCCGCTCATCTTGTCGACGAACTCCATGGCGCAAGCCCTCAGCCCCTCATCAGCCTCATAGGTCTGCAGGAAGGCTTGCCGCACCTTCTCAACCTCATCCTGGATGTAGGCGGAGCGGTGATCAGGGGGCACGGTGACGGCCCGCTCGGCAATCGTGTTGACGATCTTCTCGATCCGCGCGGCTTGCTGTTCTCGGTTCATCTTCGCCTCCCGTCCTGGTGCTGCCGATCCTGCCAAGCGCCTCCGGCTTTGCCGACAGCCCTTTTCAGGTTCTCCAATGCTGCTTCAAGTTTTGGGTCTGGCACATAGGCCTTTGGCAGAAGGCCGCTTCCCTTTCTGATCTCCCCCATAAGCTCAGGGGATTCCGCTACGCCTGTGGCTTTGGGGGAGTTTAGCGGAGAGGCTCGAAAATTGATCGTGGTGGCCGTTTGAGGGGTTAAAGGCGCAAAGCCCTTCTCTCACCAGAATATCTGCCACGGGCCGCTGCAGCCCGCCTATTCGCGGCACTAAAGACAGGGGCGTAGTCGGCCCCAAGCCGGAAGAGGATCGGTTTGTGGTGCAGTTCGCCGTCGCTGGTCGCTGAATGGTCCTCTCGATGGAGGCGCCAAAGTCGAGTCTATCCGCGCTCTGCAGGCTGTCGTTGAGAAGGCCGGCGTCAGCTTCACCTAGTTGGGGTCAGCGCAAGATCTGCTCCTGATTAAGCGCTAACGGAGTACGTAGCAGGAACACGCACGCCCACGCAGGCGCGTCGAGCTAGCCGACGACCTAATTCGACTTTGTTCAGGTGTCTCAGCAGCCGTACAACGCCGCGGACACGTTGACAGGAAGGATGCGGCGGCCCGGAAGGTCCGCCAGAGCAAGTGACTCTGCTTGGTCGGCTCTGCGGACAGGATTAGAGAAGAACAACAGTGGGTTACCCGGGGTATGTCGCTGTGATGGTGCCGCACGCACAGGGGCAGGCTTTAAGCCTCGCTTAAGGGGTAGTCGATCCGTGCTCTCTTGACCCCTCCTACAATGGTGCAAACTGCCGCTGTCTGAACCACCATAGCTCGGATCGGGCGGCGGAGCGACACGGAACACCACCGTGATGTCGCCGCGATCAATCTCAACGCGCTTGACCAGAAGGCGGATCAGA
>NZ_VOSK01000337.1 GCF_009296175.1 Microvirga tunisiensis
GAACAAGAGCATCCGGGAGTGGACCGAGCTGCTGGCCGGCGACGAGGTGCTGGCCACGGCCATCCTCGACCGCCTGCTGCACCGAGCGCATGTTCTCAACATCAAGGGGCGCAGCTATCGCCTGCGGGATCTGGAGGAGGCTCTCCAGCGGGCTCACGCTTGAGCCGTCGTAAAACTGGATGTCGCCTTATCTCGTAAATCTCGGTGTCGCTTGACACCATCCGCCGACTTCGGCCTCAACACACATGGGATGACGTGGCCCGAGTTCTCAATGCCTCAGGACAATCATGGACAGCCGAACGGCTGCGGCGGACGACCAAACGGCTAGTGAAGGAAGGTTTGGCCGAAAAGTCCCTTCTGACGAAGTCCCCTCCCCGTCTTCCCAACGAGCGCTTACTCACGCTGGTTGCGGGCATCGCTATGGCGGCACCTAACCTTACCTTGCGTGAAATAGCTGCCCAGTTAGAGCGCATGCGGGAACGTGCCCCGCGCGGAGGGGCGCGATGGTCAGCGTCGTCGGTGAAGTCCCTCCTGGACCGGGCGGCTAAGCTTGGGCTAACCACCAGTAACACAGGGGCTGAATAGGGTTGCAACAGCCCGCCTACCAGTCTCCGTCTGTCTCATCGAAGCTGGAAATTTCGCTCGCGATCTCCTGCAGCGCTCGATCCAACGGGCTATGCCGGCGGGCATTAAGAGTGCGGTCACCACCCCCCTTCCCTGCCCGTGCCATCCGCTTCTTGAGGATGCGAATGCCTCGAACGACTAGATGAGCAAGCTCTTCATCACCTAGCTCGTTAACCATATCTTCCAGTTCGTAGCGGCTTGAGCGCTGTGCCAGAGAAGCAAGCGAAACAGCCTGGACAGGGGGCTCCTTAGGAATCTCACTTTCGGTAGGGGCCAGTCGTTTGGCAGCTGCAGGCTTTGGCGCCGGTGCCCCAAAGAGGTCTCCCTGTCTCTCGTCCCAGGAATATCGCCGCCGCATCAGGCCCCTTCTCCAAAGTTGGCGCACTCATACCTTCCTTTTGGTAAGGCGCTCGCCCTGGCTCCGGATCCGGGATCGGGCCAGTCCTGTAAGTTACAAGATGAAACCGAAGCGTGCACGCGTGCCCTATACTGTGCCCTCCCCCATCGGATATCTTCCATTGGGCATCCGGTGGCTTCATGGAGCAAATTTGAGAAAGGCTTCCCTCAAACAAACCTTCAAGTATTGGAGGCTATCGACCTGTGCCTCCACGTTGTTCTGCCGCGCATGGGATGCACCCACGAACGGGAAAATTGTAAGCTTACAATTTGCCCTGCTCGCATCGAACGGCCAGCCAAGTCATCGTCAGGGAAACGCTCACCGCACTTGAATTGTAAGCTTACAATTCTGCTCCACTCAGTGCTCCGAACCCTGCACCCGTGACAACCGACGCCTTGCGATATCGGATCTGAGGAAACGGCATTCCTCCCTCCGCCGGCGTTCGCCTGAAGTGCATTCAGTTCAGACGTCAAGATCGTCGAGCAAGCGGGAAAGCGTGCTCCGTCCGAGGGCGCTCATACTGGGATTGGTCTGCTCGTAATACCAAACCAACCCCATCGCTTGCTGGAACGCCCACGCTGCGCCGCGCTCCCACTCGACTTCACCCGATCCGAGGTGGCGCCGCACGATGTCCCTTCGGTCGCGGTCGAGAAGATGCCATGTGGCCACAAGATCCAATGCCGGATCGGCTGGCCCGAAGCTGCCGGCATCGAGCACGCCGGCAAGACGCTCGCCATGCACAAGAAGGTTCGCCGGAATGAGATCCCGGTGGCTCATGACGTCGGGCCCGGATGGCGGCAGCTCACGAAGCCGAGTCCACATGCGCCGCAGGCGAGTAACGTCGAGGAGAGCATCGCTATTGTTGAAACAGACTTCCATCCAGGCATCGTGATCGGAAAGGTTGCCGCCCCTCCCTATTCCATCGAAGCGACGACCGTGAGTGTCCGCTGCTCGAAGCGACGCAATCAGGTGAGCAAGATCGCGGGCGAAGGCCGTGGACGTCGCGAATCCGGTTGGCGTCGCAACATCGCCTTCGATCCAGCTCTGTACCGCCCAAGGCATCGGATAGCGCGCGTCAGGTCGACCAAGCCCGAGCGGCCGAGGAGTCGGAACAGGACAATTCTCCGTGAACTCGGTCATGGCTGCGACTTCCCTGTGAAGCATATCAGCACACTCGAGCGGCTTCATCTTGCGGAGAGGAAATCTTGCTGCAGCATCTGATCCAATCCGGTAAATCGCATTGACGGTGCCGATCGTCTCAAGTTGCTTTATCCGTTCATGGCGATACTCCGGGAACTGATCGATGATTATTCCACGAGCGATATTACGATCGATAAGCACCTGATCAGCGTGCATCATGCTGCCAATGTCCGACCAAATCCGCTCCTGCGCCAGTTTGATTGCCCGAAGCTTGAACCCTCGTCACCAGATCCGGACTCGTTCGACCAACTGTGCGGCAACCTAGAAATTGTAAGCTTACAATTTGCCATTAACGATCCTGAGCCGACTAGGGGAGGGGTTCTTAAGCTTGCACAAAATCCTGTAAAGGGGTTCGTAATCTGCAGGATCGGGCCTCAATTTTCAGCAGTCCTCAAGCTGGCGCGTCATCGTGCACTGCCTCGTCCGTATGTGGCTTCACTCAGGATGAAGGGCTGTGGCATGGCCGGCATTGGTGCGACGAGCTGAGTTCTTGCTGGCTGGACGGCCGTCGGAATTGTTAGCTTACAATTCAGTGTCCCAGCTTGCTCAGCTCGATCCACGGCAGGCGCCCTGAGCCTCCCGGTTGTGAGCTTTCAATTGGCAACTACCTCTTCTGAAATCCCCGAGGGCAGGGGTGTGGCCCGGTAAGGATAGTGACAACACCGTTCGTATCGATGGGGTGGGCTCATCCAAGGACAACGCCTGAAAGGATCGCTAACGAAGTGAGCGGCTATGTAAGCCGAATTGTAAGCTCACAATTCGGCATCTTTCGTGCTCAAGGCTTTCGGCTCAGACCATATGCCTCAAATTGTAAGCTTACAATCTTAGCTCCAACTTGGCCGCGAAGACAGCATAGCGTATAGCAGGGCTAGTCCCATTGAAAGGTCGAATTACCAGAATTCTCAAAGTAGCCTTCAGCAGAGGAGAGTAATCTCGATCCCGTCCGAGAGAAACTTGTAAGCTTACAACTTCCCGCCCATCCTTGATCGTGTCTGCCATTGTCTCACTGCTGCCGATTTTCATCTTTCTCCTGCGCGCCCTACCTCTAGCCGGACTGAATATAACTCCGTCGAGTCGCTTCAGCATCTTGGAAGGGGAGGGGGCTGCTCATAACACAGCCGATTCTGCCTCAGCGGATACGATCCCCAAAAACCTGCCCAGCCGCAGTCTACTTGCTTAAAAAGATGTTTTCCGAAGGGGAGTGTTTACGAATTGTTAAACCTCTTAGCTCCTACTGCTCATCAGCGCACATCGGCCCCCATCAGCCATTTCTGCGCAGATCCAGAGGCACGGAAAAGCAGTATGAGCACTCAGGCCGCATTATCGTACGAGACCGATAAAACCTTCCTTGAGCTCCTAGAAAATGACGCGGACGAGTTGGCCTCAAAGCTCCAGGCCCTCCAACGCCGCATTTTCCCACCACTCGCCAAGAAGGCGATCCGCCGTCTGACTTCTGCCGAAGCCGCCAAGTTCATCGGCATCGCCGAGGGCTACCTCCGCCAGATCGCCATCGACGGAAAAGTTGAACTTTCGGAACCTCCGGTCAACGGCCGGCGCACCTACTCGGTGGAAGACATCGCCGCCATCCGTGAATTGCTCGACGCTACAAATCCATCGCGTCAATACGTTCCCCATCGTCAGGGTGACGACAAACTCCAGATCCTGTCGATCATCAATTTCAAAGGTGGCAGCGCCAAAACCACGACCACCGCTCACCTAGCCCAGTATCTGGCCCTAAAAGGCTACAGAGTGCTCGCTATCGACCTGGACCCCCAGGCCAGCCTTTCAACGTTATTTGGTCATCAACCTGAGCTCGACGTGGGGGCAGACGAAACCCTCTATGGCGCTCTGAGGTACGATGATCGCCGAGTCGATATTCGGGAGATCATCCGCTCGACTTATCTCCCCGGGCTGCACATCATCCCGGGAAACCTCGAATTGATGGAGTTCGAGACGACAACTCCCCGTGCGAAGGAAGCCTCGACGTTCTTTGTAAGGATCGCACAGGCCCTCGAGCCCGTCGAAGGTGAGTACGATGTCGTCCTCGTCGACTGCCCTCCCAACCTCGGGTACCTGACGATGGCGGCTCTCTGCGCGGCCACCTCGATCATGATCACCGTTCATCCGCAGATGCTGGATGTCCTCTCGATGGCTCAGTTTCTGCGCATGACAACTGATCTGCTCCAGGTCATCAACAAGGCCCGGCCCATCGCAAACTACGAGTGGATGTCGTATCTGATCACCAGATATGAGCCGAGCGACACCCCTCAGAACCAGATGGTGGGCTTTCTACGCTCACTGTTCGGTCCGCGGGTCATGACCAACGCTATGTTGAAGAGCACAGCCATCGCCGATGCTGGCTTAAGTAAGCAGACACTCTACGAAGTCGATCGCCAGAAGTTTAACAAGGGCACGTACGATCGCGCCATGGAGTCACTCGATCTCGTCAATGGAGAGGTCGAGGCTCACATTCGCCGCACCTGGGGGAGAGTCTAATGGCTCGTCTAAATCTTCTCGCAGACCTTATTGATGAAGGAACCGCTCCCGCGGCCAATCAGCCGGTAGAGCAGGGCGACCGTCCGCACAAGGTCGACCGGCCGTTTGCGTCGACGGACAAGAGGCCCTCACGTCCTACCCCACAACTCGGGACGATCACGCAAACCGTCGACGTGCTTGCGCGGGCTGAGGAAATGCAGCGGCAGCTCAGCCAGGGTCAAACGATTGTCGAGTTGGATCCTGCGGATCTCGATGCATCGTTCGTTCCTGATCGCATGGCCCCATCCGAAGAGGACCATCAGGAACTTCTCCGATCCATTCGGGATCGAGGTCAGATCGTTCCTGTCCTGGTCCGTCCTCACCCGACGGAAAATGGACGATACCAGATCGCCTTCGGTCACCGGCGTGTTCGTGCTCTCAAGGAGCTCAGCCTAAAGGTCAAGGCCACCGTCAGAAACTTGACCGACGAGGAATTGGTCGTTGCTCAAGGGCAGGAAAACAATGCCCGCACCAACCTCAGCTTTATTGAAAGGGCGCGCTTTGCAAAGCAGCTCGAAGACAGGAAGTTCACCCGTGAAGTGATCTCCCAGTCGCTGTGTATCGATCCTGGCAATCTCTCTCGTCTGATCAGCGTCGCCTCCAGCATCCCGCTCGATATAATCGACGCAATCGGGCCGGCACCCAGCATCGGTCAAGGCCGCTGGATGGATCTGTCCGCGAGCATGGATAATCGGGCTCACCAGAAAGTCCGCAAAGCATTCACCAGTGATGACTTCCAGCGCCTGTCATCTGATGCGCGCTTCCAGTTTGTTCTTGCTCAGGTCAAGAAGACCGAACGTGCGCAGACAGAAGCATGGACGGCTAACGACGGGCTGAAGGTTGCCAAGTACACGCGCGGCGACAAGAAATTTCAGCTCACGTTGGATGAAAAGCTCGCCCCCGAGTTCGGGAACTTCCTACTCGCCAAGCTGGATAGCTTGTACTCGGAATTCAGAGCGCAGGCCCACAAGTCTGAAGAATGACATCGAACGGGGCTCAGCCAAATGGAAGGGCCCCGGCATCCGGTTTGTTTCCTTCTGCAACGATCTTCAGCACATCATCTGGAAGGGATCTCTATAGTTCCGATGCCTCCGTGGCTGGTCCACAGTCGCGAACACGTGCAAAGGGCTCGAAGGGGAGGGGTGTTCAAACGTTAGTTGGAAGTTCTAGAGCGGGCTATGTACACTTTTGTTTATCGCGAGCAATCGATCGTTTGAAGACGTCTCTCAAGCCTTTTTGTTAACCAGCCGGGAAAGGAAGGACTTCCCACAGGCCTGCCAACATGGCTTAAAACAAGGGTTTCTGGAGCCTTTCAGCGCTATCAAGGCTCGTGGAAGCGCCTCCGGAACCGGTCGCTCGACACACCGCTCCTGATCGGGGAGGGTGCCGCTTTGCAGAGTGCTGGAATGTCTCACTCTACATCGTAGGCAACCCTTCCTTCACTTCTCTCGGCTAAGCTATAGCTTCTTAGATCAATCACTTAGCTCGGGGCGCAAGCGTGGCTTTCGGGGGTCATCGGGGCAGTTTGGGGGACGGTGGGCCTTAGGCTGACCGGATGACGAGGTCGGCAAGGGGCGGAATTCTCGGCTGATCCCCATTCAGGCCGAGCCGGTCGCCAAGATAGTCGAAGAACGACAG
>NZ_VOSK01000338.1 GCF_009296175.1 Microvirga tunisiensis
CAGGCGAACAATGTTGGTAGTCTCGGTCATGACGTATCGCTCTCCTGAAGAGGTTCTGGCAGGCTCGACACCCGCCTCGATACGTCGCCTTTCTCAAACCGTCATCACCCACATTCCGGCATAGGTCGTTTAAGAACGGCGAAATCCTCAGCATCCAGCGCGGCGAGGAAACGGTTGGCACGGTGATCAGCCTTAATACTCTTGCCCATGGTCATGGTGTTACAGAACTATGGAGACTATGATGTTCGCTCCCGCCCGAGGCCACGCCAGGAACCAAGGGGGAGAGGCGGCACGGCGCATGGGTGTCGATAAGGGCTCACGACCGGAGCAGGTCTCTGGATGGCGGCACTCGAACATCTTTCCCCCACGGCCAATTTTCTATTTTGTCCGGTTCGGAGTGCAGGCGCATTCCACATCTGTGATACCTCCTTCGAAGGAGGAAGCCACTATCGGTGGCGGGCTGATCGACGGCAGTCTTGGGCGTCAGTTCTGCGCGGGCAGCGCCCCCAGTCTCGTGACGAGTGCTACAAGCTGACTCTGGCGGGTGATACCAAGGCGCTCGTACACGGCTTTCAGCACCGTACGGATCGTTCCGTCTGTCAGTTTCAACTGCGCTGCCGCTTCCTTTGACGATAGCCCACTGCCGACCGCCATCGCGATACGGGCCTGCCCTTTGGTGAGGCTGAGCCGGATCAGGCGTTCCTGGACTATATCCGAGGCTGGGGTGAAAAAGGCCATTTACGAGCACCAGAACCCCAGGTCTCAGGGCAAGGTGCTCAAAAGTGGTCGGCTCATTCCCGGTGACCGGGATGGCCTGGACAAAGACCTTCTGCTTGTCTCCCACGTTGCGGGCCAGCACCAGCGGCGACTGCATCAATGTCGCCCGCCCAGGGAGAGCCGACATCACCAAAGCATCCAGCGCCTTCTGATCTTTCGCCGTTGCTGCCTTTAGTCGTCCGCGCGAGACGGTAAACCCTGTTCCAAGCAGGGATCGGGCCGTTTCACTCACGGTCACCACACCACCCTGGGCATTCAAAAGGATGATCCCACATGTGAGGCGGTCAAGCGTGTTCCCAAGCAGGCGAGAAGTCCGTCTGCCTTCCGCGATCTCAGCCGCCGCAGCGATGGCCCGCGCAGCATGTGGTGCGAGCCGGGCATAGTTGTCCTCGTCCGCTTTCTCAAACGGACCTCGGCGCAGATCTCGATGCACCCCTACAGTGATGATCTGCCCTGACGGAAGCGCTGTGACAGAGCCCATGTACGCGCCGAGGCCATGACGCCTGCTGAACTCCTGGCAGAAGGGGTGAGTGCGCAAGGTTTCGTCATCCAGGAGGTCAGCGTCCTTGATCAGCCCGTCCGTAGGCCCGCGTGCCGACACTTTCTCTTTGCGAATATCGTACTGCCACCATTCCCGGCTGTAGTCTCGATTGCTCTCATCCAAGCTGGTCGAGGCAACGGTCGCCATCTTGTCAGCCGTGGTAATTGGCACGATCACCGCGCCGAGCCCGCCTACCAATTGTGCGATGGTGTCCAGAGCTTCCGGCCAGCGCTCCGGGTCGAGAGCAGAGGCGTAGATTGCGTCAACGGCTGTGAGCAGGTCCGGCGTCCCCATACCTCTTCCGCCCTCTCTCTCACTTCACCCTTCGAAGGCATAATAGGAGAGCATAGCTTTGCTTTCAGGAGAAATTAGACGAAGGAAGGTATGCAGAGCCTTACTGGTGGCGGGAACAACCTGTCACATTGTACTTTACGCAGGCGTTCTTCACGCTGCCTCTTCCTGAGTATTTGCTGGTTCTATGGACGGTCTGTTGAGCCAAAAGTCGTCCAAATCGTTTTCCAGAATCTCTCGTAGCCGGACCAGGACATCCTGATGCCGCGCGTCGATCATCCGCGACCGTATCTTCTCGTCGATGAACCTCAGCATGGACAGCATGTCGGCCTCAGGCATGAACCAGCCACACGATTTTCGGCGCATGAATGACCTCAGACTGTGTACGGCAGCGATGTGGAGATCCAGTGCGACAGGTTCAAGACGCCGCCAGCCACTCCCGCAGCTTCGTCCAGCGGCGCTTCATGTTCCCGCCCCGAACAGCCATGGCCACTGCTTTCTTCTGGCCGACGAGGACAACGAGCCGCTTTCCTCTGGTGACGCCCGTGTAGAGCAGATTGCGGGCCAGCATCGTGTAATGCTGTGTCACGACAGGAATGATGACGGCGGGGTACTCCGAGCCCTGTGACTTGTGGATCGTCGTGGCATAGGCGGGCACTAAGGTGTCGAGTTCGCCGAATGGGTATGAGACCTCTCGCCCATCGAACGATGCGATCAGAGCGCCTTCCTCATCATCGATCCGCACCACCATGCCAAGATCGCCGTTGAAGACCTCTCGATCATAATCGTTCTGGGTTTCCATCACTCGGTCGCCCGGTGAGAACCGCCACCCAAATCGTTCGACAGTAGCCGGAGGATTGGGGTTTAGAACCCGTTGGAGTTCGATGTTAAGGTTGCGGGCACCAAGCACGCCCCGGTTCATCGGACAGAGCACTTGAATGTCCTTGAGGGGATCAAGCCCAAATCGTTTGGGCATCCGCTCCTTGACCATCTCGATGATCTTCCCGACGCCTTGCTCGGGCTCGTCGATCCCAATGAAGTAGAAGTCGCTTTCCTCACCAGCCTTCGGTGGGTCAGGCATCTGGCCGTGATTGATACGGTGGGCGTTCACCACAATCCGACTTTCCGCCGCCTGCCGAAAGACCTCAGTCAGACGCGCCACGGGGATGCGCTCTGACCCTATGATGTCGGCCAGGATCTGCCCTGGCCCCACTGAGGGTAACTGGTCCACGTCGCCCACCAGCAGCAGGCCCGCACGTGATGGAATGGCCTTGGTGAGGGCGTTCATTAGTGGCACATCGACCATGCTGGTCTCGTCCACCACAAGGAGATCACAGTCGAGCGGGTTCTCTTCATTGCGGGAGAAGCCACCGTGCTTTGGGTCGATCTCCAAGAGTCGGTGGATGGTCTTGGCCTCCAACCCGGTCTGCTCGGTCATGCGCTTGGCCGCACGGCCTGTCGGTGCCGTCAGCAGGACCTTGACGCCCTTGGCCACCAGGAGCCGGAGGATCGTGTCGAGGAGGGTGGTCTTGCCGACACCAGGACCACCGGTCACCACTGCCACCTTGGAGCCGAGCACCAGTTTCAAAGCCTCACGCTGGGAAGCCGCCAGGGTCTTGCCCGTGCGACCTTCCACCCACGGGACAGCCCGTTCCAGGTCGATCTCTGGCCATGGCGGCGGGCCGGAGGCTCGCTCGGCCAACCGTGAGGCAATGGCCTGTTCGGACAAGTGGAGGCCCTTGAGGAACAGACACGTCTCGCCGCCGATGGTATCCGAGACGACCTCTCCTTTGGATAGCTCGTCTACGATGGCCGTTCGGATCAGGTCTGCGTCCACTTCCAGCAATTGCACGGCCAGCCGGGTGAGCGCCTCAACCGGCAGAGCGCAATGTCCCTCGTCGGTTGCAGTCTGAAGCGCGAAGGAGATGCCTGCCCTGATCCGCTGCGGCGCGGTCTTTTCCATCCCGAGCTTGGCTGCGATGGCGTCTGCCGTTTTGAAGCCGATCCCGCGCACGTCCTTGGCCAGACGGTATGGGTCCTCAGTCATAACCTGAATGGATTCATAGCCGTAGGTCTTGAAGATGCGTACCGCCCGTGCGGTGCCAACGCCATGGGCATGCAGGAAGATCATGATCTCCCGCACCGCCTTCTGCTCAGCCCAGCCCGAGACAATGCGAGAGGCCCGCATCGGGCCGATGCCAGAAACTTCCGTCAGGCGTTCAGGGCTGGCCTCAATGATCTCGAAGGTGTCCACGCCAAAAGCAGCGACAATCCGTTTGGCCATGGCAGGTCCGATGCCACGCATCTGACCCGAAGCAAGGTACTTTTCGATACCCTCCACTCCGGTCGGCGGGGTAGTCTTCAGGACCTCGGCCTTAAACTGAAGACCATGCGTCCGGTCGGAGATCCAGAGGCCGCTCGCCGTGATCCATTCACCTGCGGAAACGGCAGGCGTGTGCCCGACGACGGTCACAAGATCCCGCTTGCCTCGTGTATGAACCTTGAGGACTGCAAAGCCACTGTCGGTATTGTGGAAGGTGACGCGCTCCACCGAACCCGCGAGGGTCTCTAAGACAGGTCTTTGATCTGCCTGAGGAGGTCGGAGCATCTGGTTCATGGTGCCTGCCAGGAGGAATTCCCAGCGTCTCCAACTCTACCGCTGGATGGCACCGATGACGAGAAGGCTCGGCACGGCATTATACAGCTATCAGGAGCGTCGTCGCGAACATGATAGTCCCGAGGATGACCGTAGAGCCTACCCAGTCAGACGACCGAGGTTTGCTATGGAAGTTCAACTCGCCGAGCATTGCATTTCCCTGATAAATAGAATGTTCCTGGTTTGCTCTAAGATAAGCTGTCCGCATGAGGTTGGTCAAGGTTATCGGTGTGTCGGATCAGAACGCCGGGCTAACTGTCCATTGGACAGTTTCAGAAGCTCGCACATTAGAGGAAAGCGAAATTAGTAGACAGATTATCGA
Organism: Microvirga tunisiensis; assembly: GCF_009296175.1. Lineage (GTDB taxonomy): Bacteria > Pseudomonadota > Alphaproteobacteria > Rhizobiales > Beijerinckiaceae > Microvirga > Microvirga tunisiensis. The sequence continues at coordinate 4,588 of NZ_VOSK01000338.1, forward strand.
TCCATGCGAATCTCGAATGATTCGAGGTTACATGGAGCGTGCCCTTGGTCTCATCTGCTGCGAGTCAAGACATCCACCCGCGTTCGTTTTCCGGCTGGCCGCTGAGCGTCGCCGTTGAACTGGACGCAGCCTGTCCCTCATTTTTGTCCTTTGTCTTCTGCGCCGCTGCCCTAAAGCGACAAGCGATTTTCTCCGCTCTGGCTGCCCTAACCCGAGAGTGCCCTGAGACCCTCGCCACTCGCCTGCGCTCCCTCGCACCTGCCGACGACCAGATCCATCAGACCTCCGAGCAGATTGCTCGCGCGTTGATGGCTGCGCGGGCGCGGGAGATCGTCCAAGCTGTTTTCGGCGATGTTCCGGACGGCTTCCTCGGCGTCCTTAATCGGATCGGCGATGAGCCGCTTCGTAAACCCGACCTGTACTTCACCCTGTTCGAGATCTTCTCGGACCCGCAGCATCGGGTACGTCGGAACGCGCTGCGTCAGCGCAGCGGTTCAATCACTGCCACGCACATCGAGGTCATCAGCCGCCTTGATCCAATTCTTGTCCATCAGAAGGTTTTAGATCGCCTCTATGGAGCGTCTCAAGCGGACGATGCGAATGCGACCCTCGCCCTTGTCAGGGCTACGTTTTCATCTGCGACCGATGAGGCGATCCGCCAGTCTATAGAAAACCTTGGGCAAAGGACTGATCTGGGAGCGCTGTTTAGCCGGTGGCTTGAGAAGGTAGACCGGCCTCCTGTGCATCTGCCGATTCCCGAGGACGATCCCGATCTTGCGGTGATGATCTCTGGCGAGGCAATGGCCTCGCTCGGGCGGCGCTTCCGCAACTGCGCGGCGAGCCGTACTCTTCACCTTGCACAAGGGACACAAGTCCTTCTCGAATGGCGACACTCACCCGGATTAATAGCCCAATGTCATCGTCTGACGAACGGCCTGTGGGTCCTCACTGAGGTCTATGCCAAAAGCAATGGGCGCGTTAATCCTGTGGCAGCATCCACTCTTCGCAAAAAACTCGAAACACTCGGCATCCCGGCGCTGTGCTCGGAGGAGGCTCATCCGCGCACCAAGGGCATTATGAACCTACAGGGCCATTGGGGTGGCAACGGCAATCGTCTCAGGCTTCGGGAGATCGAGCATGAACTCGATCAAGCAATTGCGGAGACTGTCGATGTCGCGTGAAATCGTTCGAGATCGGGCCGGAAGGGTGCTCGGATGGTATGAGGATAATGGCATTTCAGGCCGGATTAATGCCCGTGATGCCAGCGGTCGATGGATTGGTTTTTACGACAAGAAGCTGAATGAAACCCGTGATCCCGGTGGTCGGCTCCTTGCAAAGGGGAACGTCCTACCGAGCCTGATTTTTCGACCCTGAGGCTCGATCCCCATGACCATCCATCCAAATGCCCCGTCTCGACCATCCAAATCGACCACCGCCGATCCTCAGGATCTTCTGACGTTCCTTCTCACGTCCGAGCCTCGCCTGAGACGCAGGGACGCTGAGAAAGAGGTTCTAAAACGATTTCCATGGTGGAACCCCTGGAAGCCAGAATGGCGACCATCGGATTTCTCGTCATCTGGGAAGGATAGCAAACTAGTGGTTTCCGCCTAACAAAAGAGTCCGCGTGAGGATTCCCCCTGGCTTGTGCGTATGCGAGGCTGCAGCATGCGCACTGGTATCTCCATCACCCTTAACTCCTCAGACAGGCAGCGCCTTGAGGCTGTTATCAGCAACCGGAACACGGCCCAGAAGCATGTCTGGCGGGCCGCCATCGTGCTGCTGAGCGCCGATGGTGTCGGC
>NZ_VOSK01000339.1 GCF_009296175.1 Microvirga tunisiensis
GGGCTTAGGCCCAACCGGATATAAGGTGATGCGGACGAACGGTTCGCATGAGCGCCATCGGGCTCAACCTCGGAGATCACGGCAGCACCTGCGACCAGCACTTGACTGACGTATCGGCCCATATAAGGGCATGATGCCACGCACACCTGCCATCCCCGCCTTCGGCTTCTGGACAATGACTGCTTCGCTTATCGCTCCTTGAATGCCATTGAGGCCGAAGCCACAGCCTTTGCCGGCTTTGGCGGTCATCTCGCCTTCCAGATTCGCGACATGCGAGTTGAACATCATGGGCGTGACGACACAATCTTGAGCTTGTGCATCGCCTCCAAAGGACGTGCAGGCAAAGCCAAGAATAGCCAGGAAGACGTGCTTCCTCATAGGATCCCCCAATACGAGATTAGATAGATTTTATATATTATAACATATTTTTTGTGGAAGATCCGCTTACCACGAAGGCGATAGTGCCAGTGGAAATCGGCTTATGCTCGGGCATACATGAAGCCGTCGGAGGGCACGCGAAATTCGATTCGCTCTGGCTAGGAAGCGCGCTAAGAGACCAAGAACACTCATTCAATGCCACGCCCTCAAGCGGATCTCATACGTGCCCCCTATCAAGCTCACCCTCGTCGTTGCCGTCGCCCTGATCGACACGGACAACCGCATCCTTCTGGCCCAGCGGCCGGAGGGAAAGCAGCTCGCTGGCCTGTGGGAGTTTCCCGGCGGCAAGGTAGAGCCGGGCGAGCGGCCGGAGGAGACGCTGATCCGCGAGCTGCGCGAGGAACTCGGCATCGCGGTGAAGGAGCCCTGCCTCGCGCCGCTGACCTTCGCGAGCTACCCGTACGAGACCTTCCATCTGCTCATGCCGCTCTATGTCTGCCGCCGCTGGGACGGTTTCGTACAGCCGCTCGAGGGCCAGGCCTTGAAATGGGTCAAGGCGCAGGAGCTGCGCAGCTATCCCATGCCGCCCGCCGACGAACCGCTGATCCCGTTCCTCGTCGACCTTCTCGGGCCTTGAAGGGCGTCCATGTCCTCGCAGAATGCCGGAGCCATCGCGTCGACGCCTGCGCCAAGTGCAGCCTTCGTTCTCTCCAACCTGCTGGTCTGCTCATTCCTGTGGGGCAGCTCGCTCCTGCTCGTGAAGTTGAGCGGCAATCTGAGCCCGTTCGTGCTCGCCGCCATGCGTGGCCTGATCGGAGCCGCCACTCTTTCGCTGTGGTTCAGTCTTCAAGGCAAGAGCATCCTGCCGCAGCGGCACGAATGGCGCATCTGGGCCGTGCTCGGCACCCTCAACGGTTGGCTTCCGAACGTGCTGCTGGCCTATGCCCTGACGCAGATCTCCACGGCTCCTGCCGCCATGATCCAGGCCTCGTCCCCGCTGATCGTCGCCGTGCTGTCGCATCTGCTGTTCGCCGATGAGCGGCTGACGCCGCAGCGCTTCGTGGGCGTCCTCATCGGCTTCCTCGGCATGGGAATTTTAATCGGTCCCGCCGCCCTGCCGGACAGCGGCATCAATGCGACGGGCGCGCTCCTCATGGCGGCCGCGGCCTTCAGCTATGCGACGGCGAATGTCTTTGTCCGCACCGTCAAGCAGGCGGATCCGGCCAGGATGGCGCTGGGCCAGCAGATCTGCTCCGGCTTTGCCGCGACTTTGCTCGCCCTCGTCGTGGCCGGCCCTCAAGCCTTTGCTCCCGTTCCGTCACGCCTCGGGCCGCTGCTCGCGCTCGGTGCCCTGTCCACGGCCCTGCCGATCCTGCTGTTCATGCACCTGATCCGCCGCATCGGCCCGACCCGCGCCTCGATGGTAGGCTATCTCGCGCCGGTCTGGACCACCATCATGGCGGTGCTGTTTCTCGATGAGAGCGTCGGCCTGCGCGAACTCGCCGGGGGCGCCGTGGTGCTGACAGGTGTGGCACTCGTGTCCTTGAGCGGAAGACTCAAGCCAGTTCGTTGAGCATCGCGCGCGTCGCAGGCGGGATCTCAACCGGACGCTGGGTGGCTCGGTCCACATAGACATGGACGAAATGGCCGTGGGCCGAGGCCTGATCGGCGCCGGCCTTGAAAATCCCGATCCGGTAACGCACCGAGGAGCGCCCGAGATGTGCGACAGCGATGCCGGCTTCGAGCACCTCCGGAAAAGCGACGCTCTCGAAATAGGTGCAGCCCGATTCCACCACGAGACCGACGACAGGGCTGTCAGCGATGGCGAGCAGACCTTTCTCGACAAGCCATCCGTTCACGGCACTGTCGAAGTCACATCAAACGCAGCAGATCATATTCCTTGGAACATGGCGTCAAACCATTGCTGCGTAAGACCTTCAGCTTGAGGCCTTCATGGCCTCAACCAGCGTTCGTAGCGGTTCGGGAAGCGGAACAGGCCGATTTGATGCCCGATCCACATACACATGGACGAAATTGCCTTGGGCGGCGGCATCTGCATTCCCAGCCGTAAAGACGGCCAGCTCGTATCGAACGCTTGAGTTCCCGATGTGCCCTGCCCGGACGCCGACCTGAACTATCTCAGGGTAGGAAATAGTCCGGAAGTACTGGCACTGGCTCTGAACGACCAGCCCGATAACCGAACTGTTTTGGACGTCCAAGACTCCGCCTTCAATCAGGATCCTGTTCACGGCGGAATCGAACCACGCGTAGTAGACAACATTGTTGACGTGGCCATAGGCGTCGTTGTCCGACCATCGCGTCGTAATCTCGACAAATTGCCGGTACGCATCCCGTGTGTCGGGGAGAAGCCTCAACCCTGCCGACGGTCGCCTCTGAGCGCTTCCATCATTCGCCATTTCGGCACCAATCCTTTGTCTAAATGCGAGAAGCGCCTCCCCGGCCAAAAGTCAGGGAGTCGTGGCCTATGCCCCCCTCCTCCAGCTTCTCTTCTAGAAGATTGGGGCGCGGTGTGCTGTCCATTACCGCGGACGCCCTAGCTGATGTTTGGAAGACGTACCGGCCGGGATGTTGACGCTTCGAGCTACCTCTAGAATCGAAAGCGGGCCTTTTGCACCAAAGGCATCTCCTTTTGGATCGTTGCAAAGTTGCACGAACAGCTTAGTTTCCCAGCCCGTGGTTGTCCTAAGCACAATGCCACAACGGCCCGGCCGATCTGAAAGATCAATCAGTTGGTCGGGCCGTCCATGTCACACCTCAACCTTTTTATGTCCCATCCTGGGCTGCTGAGTGTTTCGTGACCCATTCATCCAGCATGCCGCCTACGCCAGGGCGCACAGCAGTGAAAGTATGTAGGAGACCATGCGCAAAGCCGTTCTGCTTCTGTTGATCGTCTCAGCCTCAGGCTCCGTGTCCATGGCGCAGGATGTTGCGCAGTCGGTCTCTGCGATCACTGTCACCGAGACCATCACTCAAAGTTCTGCTGACAAGGACATTGGTAAGTACTTCTCTGCATGGGACCAAACTGCCATGGCACGGCGGCATCGTATCGTCGGCGAAAAGGCTGTTCGATCGATGTGCGTTGAGTGTCTCGGCCTTCGCTACAACAAGCCCGGCCCGAAAACGCCTCTGATCCTTCCGGAAGAGCTCTCGAACTATCAGGGAGAGCCACAACTCGAGAGTGAGCCGTAGTACAAGGCTTGTTTGATCAACCTATAGCCGCTGAATGCCGCCTGGGGCCGGAGAAAGGCAATCAACCCTCTCCTCACCCCTTCATGCCGGGTCATACTCCATCTGTGCCATTGCGTTCGCGGTTCCGTGAGGGATTATCTGGCCGGACAGGGGGTAGCTCAACGCCAGAGCGCCGGGATCCCGCTCCCAGAGATGCAGTGTCCAAGCCCTGCCTCCCTGCCCACCTCCCTCAACCCTCTCTTCACCCCTTCATGCCATACCCTCGGTATGACCTGCTCGGGCTTTCAGTGGTCGACGTCGCCCTACTCCCGCGACGCCACCGCAATCTCCGCAAGCCCACAGAATTGTCTCATAATGCTCGGAGCGTAGCCGCATTGCGGCCAAGGTTAACTTTAGGTTAACTGCCACCCGTGGAGGCAACTACGGGCCGGGGGCCGAGTCTAGGTTCATCAATAGGATCAGGCGCGGCCTAATTCGACCAACGCAGAGGGGAGATCATGATGCAGGCGGCGAAGAAAGCCACGCAGGACGGAACCTATACGGTCTATATTCAGGGCAAACCGATCGCATGGGGCCTCAGCAGCACAGCCGCGGACAGACTTATTGAGCGGCTGCGCTCACCAGCCAATCAGCCGGCCCTGGTTTGAGGAGCGCGATAAGTTTCTTCCAGGACTGTTACTTTCCCGACAGACGGCAGCACGCAGGATTGCGTACAAGGGCTGAACCGGCTCTTTCTGCCCCTACGGGTCGGCACCTTTGAGCGCTCCCTTGAGACGGTGAAGCGCTCTTTTTTCGGCTGGGACCTCAGATCTCTCTTCTACCCATCTACTCACACCCCTGTGGACTGCGGGGACAAGGCGCCCTCCCCTATAGGCTTAGCTGCCTCGCTCAAGGCATGTTCCCGGTTCGTTCATGGAGTGGAGCATGCCCAAGACGTACGACCGCACCTTCCAACTCAGGCACTACCCTCTCCCGAAGGTGGTCGTGGAGTGCATCAAGTGCGGGCGGCAGGGTCGGTTCGTTGTGGCTCAGCTGATCGAGAAGCTCGGAGAGACCTATCCCGTGCACCAGGCGAAGGATCGGCTGGCCCAGGACTGGGAATGCAAAAAGCCAGATGCGATACCCGCCGACGCTCTACATCCGAGAGCTATGTACTGCCTCCCTCACCTGCCCGAGTGGCAGGAGCGTGTGAGCCAGTTCGTCTTGGACATGAAGTATGGCCGGAAGCCGGATTCTCTGTATGCCGAGCCGGAAGCAAAAGCCCCGTCAGCCTGAGCCAGGATGCAATGGAATCACGGGAAGGTGATACTATTTACCTTTACCAGTACCGCCTCAACCCGTACCTCAGCCCGATGACCATGGTGCCCCTATGAATCTATCCCCCTGAGCGTCCCTGCTGTGGCGCCCTTTTTTGCCAGCACCTTCTTAGACTTTTGTTCTTTCTGAAGGCATGTTTTCACACCATTCTTGGATGAGACCATGTCTAAGGCCTACGCTCGCACCTTCCAGCTCAGGCATTACCCTCGCCCACAGGTCCTCGTGGAGTGCACCAAATGCAAGCGACAGGGTCGATTCGACAAGGCGCAGCTGATTGAGGAGCTGGGAGGGACATATCCGCTCTTCCAGGCCGTGAACGAGGTGACCCAGGATTGGAAATGCGAGAAGTTCAACGCGATGCCAGCCTATGCCCAGCATCCGAGAGCTATGGAGTGCTTCCGTTACCTCCCCGAATGGCAGGAGCCCGTGAACCAATTCTTCCTCAAGGGGAACTATGGGAGAAAGCTGGGCCCCAAATAAAAAGGGCCCTCCCAAGCCGAAGCTCAGGAGGGCAAGTTTGGGAGGAAACGCCCAAGAAGGGCTCCTCCCCACCGGAGGCACCGGCAGGGAAGCTCTAAAGAGGCGGGACCGCCAAAGCGGGCAGATCCTGCCAGATGGTCCAGAAGCCGTGCGGGACGGCATAGTTGGCCTGCCCCCGGATCATGAGGTCTTTGACGTTGTCGAGTTCAACCGGGATCTTGGCGCATAGCTCATTCGAGCCAGGCCCAAGACTGGCGGTTCGGATATCCTTGATGACCTCACCGTCACGCCGGCGGGCAACCACCGCCGGATACTCAACGGCCGTGCCGGCTACAATCAGCGACCACGCAACGACTGTCGGCTGCGCGTACCGCGCCTTGTGCCAAGTCCACTTCCAGCAGACCCGCCCAGGTTCACGTAAGATCACTTCCGCCCTTTGATCGGAGAGGACTGGAGCGAAGTGTGCCTCAAGCGTTGGGCTGACGTAGAGGAACAGGGAGGAACCAACGAAGGCGGCCAGCAGCCAGACGGCTGCTCCGGCCATGATCTTGCGCACGGTCACTTCACGCCTCCACCTTTGATAAAGAACATGACGGCTGTGCCGATTCCGCCGAGCAGGATCGTCATCACGGCAAGGAATCCCTGCTTGACGATGGCCTCCTTGATCTCGCGGGAGGAGCGCATGGAGGCGAAGTCCTTGCGCAGGTTCGCCATGTCGTCGGGATCAATCCCGGCCCGCTCAAGGAATCGCTCGATCCCGCGCTCGACGGCATGCTCCGCCGCCAGCTTCGCGATGTTCTCGAGCTGGCTGACCGGGAGAACAGCCTGTGGGCTCATGCCCAGGTCCGGGATATCCGCCATGATGAGCTAGCCCGGTTAATTCACGGCGCCCCATCTGAGATTGGCTGTACGAGCCTTGCTGGCAAAGTTGACCGGATTTCAGGCATGTCCTCACCACCTCCAGGCGTTCTGCTTGGCGGATGAGAGCGGCGCGTTTGC